>JAEUJX010000149.1 GCA_016794545.1 Myxococcales bacterium | reverse complement strand
GCCGGCGCACCCACGGACCGGCCTCGCCGGTCCGCG
This sequence comes from Myxococcales bacterium, assembly GCA_016794545.1. GTDB lineage: Bacteria > Myxococcota_A > Polyangia > Haliangiales > Haliangiaceae > JABFXX01. Next base: position 2,861 of record JAEUJX010000149.1, on the reverse strand, counting down.
CGGCAGCGCCGGAGGCGGTGCGCAGGCGAACCGAAGGCCCGGCATCGCCGGCCCGCGCAGCAGCGCCGGAGGCGGTGCGCAGGTGAAACCAAGGACCGGCATCGCCGGGCCGCGCAGCAGGGCCGCACGCGGTGCGCACGGGAACATCGAGGCGCAGGCGCTCGCCCCCCGCAACATTGCTTCACATGAGGTTCGCGCAGGTGCGGCACCAGCCGTGCTACCCGAGGGGGAGTGACTCCGCGCGCCAGAGCGAACGTGATCCGGGTCGTGATCGCGGCCGCCGTGGTCGGCGGTCTCGTCTACTACCTGCGCACGCGCGGAGCCTCGACGGCGACCGGCCCGGGTCCAACGGCCGGCGGCAGCGCGAGCAGGAGCGAGGGCGGCCCACGTGCGGGCGGCGCGGGCGGCGAGCGCATCGTACCGGTGCACGTCGCGATCGCGCAGGCCGGCGATCTGCCGGTGTGGCTCGAGGGCCTCGGCACGGTCGCGGCGTTCCAGCAGGTCACGGTCCGCCCGCGGGTCGATGGGCTCCTCGAGAAGGTGCTGTTCACCGAGGGCCAGCCGGTCAAGCAGGGCGAGGTGCTCGCGCAGATCGATCCGCGGCCGTTCCAGGTCGCGCTCAGCCAGGCCCGCGGGGCGCTCGCGCGCGACCGGGCGAACCTCGAGACGCTGAAGAAGAACTACGAGCGCTACAAGGGCCTCGCCGCACAGCAGCTCGTGGCACAGCAGCAGGTCGAGGAGATCGGCGGGCAGCTCGGGCAGGCCGAGGGCGCCGTGAAGATCGATCTCGCGCAGGTCGCGGCCGCGCAGCTCCAGCTCGACTTCGCGACGATCAAGGCCCCGCTCTCCGGCCTCACGGGCGTGCGCCTGGTCGACGCCGGCAACCTCGTGAGGGCGAACGACGCGACCGGCCTCGTGGTGATCACGCAGGTCGATCCGGCGGCGGTGCTGTTCACGATCCCGCAGGACCGCTTGCCCGCGGTCGCTGCGGCCTCCGCCAGGGGTGACGTCGAGGTCGAGGTGTGGAACCGCGACGGCTCGCAGAAGCTCGCCACCGGCAAGCTCGCGGTGCTCGACAACCAGATCAACCAGACCACGTCGACCCTGCGCCTCAAGGCGCTCGTGCCGAACCCCGAGCGCGCGCTGTGGCCGAACGCCTTCGTCAAGGCGAAGATGCTCGTCGAGACCAAGCGGGGCGCGATGCTCGTCCCCGCGGTCGCCGTGCAGCGCGGGCCGCAGGGCACGTTCGTGTACGTCGTCGGTCCGGACAAGACCGCGCAGCTGCGGCCGGTCACGGTGGGCCTGATCACCGCGAACAAGGCGGTGATCGAGAAGGGCCTCGGCGGTGGCGAGCAGGTCGTGGTCGAGGGCCAGAACCAGCTCCGTCCGGGCGGCAAGGTCGAGCCGATCGAGGACAAGCCCGCGCCCGACCCGAAGAGGTCCCCGACGGCGAAGGCGCCATGAGCATCTCCGAGCCGTTCATCCGGCGGCCGGTCGCGACGACCCTGCTGATGATCGGCCTGCTCCTCGCGGGTCTCACCGCGTATCGCCAGCTGCCGGTCGCGGCGCTGCCACAGGTCGACTACCCGACGATCGTGATCACCACGCAGCTCCCCGGCGCGAGCGCGGAGACCATGGCGTCGGCGGTGACCACACCGCTCGAGCGGCAGCTCGGCCAGGTGCCGTCGATCGCGTCGATGACGAGCGTCTCGAGCTTCGGCAGCTCGCAGATCACGCTGCAGTTCACGCTCGACCGCGACATCGACGCCGCCGAGCAGGACGTGCAGGCAGCGATCAACGCCGCGTCGAACCTCCTGCCGCGCACGCTGCCCGCGCCGCCGACCTACGCGAAGTCGAACCCGGCCGACCAGCCGATCCTGACCATCGCCGTATCGTCGGAGACGCTGCTCCTGCCCGCGGTCACCGACTTCGCGGACTCCGTGCTCGCGCAGAAGATCAGCCAGGTCTCCGGCGTCGGCCTCGTGACCATCGGCGGCGGCCAGAAGCCCGCCGTGCGCGTGCAGGTCGATCCGGCCGCGCTCGCCGGCACGCGGCTGACGCTCGAGGACGTCCGTGCCGCGATCGCGCAGGCGAACGTCAACCAGCCCAAGGGCAACCTCGACGGACCGCGGCAGGACTACGCGCTCGCGACCAACGACCAGCTCGCCGATGCGGCGTCGTTCGAGCCGCTGATCATCGCGTACGTCGACGGCGCTCCGGTGCGCCTGCGCGACGTGTCGCGCGTGCTCGACGGCGTCGAGAACTCGCAGCTCGCAGGCTGGGCCAACGCGCGGCGCGCGATCATCCTGAACGTCCAGCGCCAGCCCGGCGCGAACATCATCGAGACCACCGACGCGATCAAGGAGCTGCTGCCGCGCCTCGAGGGCTCGATGCCGCAGGGCATCGATGTCGAGATCCTCGCCGACCGCACCGAGACCGTGCGGGCCTCGGTCCACGAGGTCCAGTTCACGCTGATCCTCACGATCCTGCTCGTCGTGGCGGTGATCTACCTGTTCCTCGGCAGCGCGCGCGCGACGGTGATCCCCGGCGTCGCCGTGCCGCTCGCGCTGATCGGCACGTTCGGCGTGATGCACCTGCTCGGCTACAGCCTCAACAACCTGTCGCTGATGGCGCTCACGATCTCGACCGGGTTCGTCGTCGACGACGCGATCGTGATGGTCGAGAACGTGGCGCGGTTCATCGAGCAGGGCGAGCGGCCGTTCGAGGCGGCGCTGAAGGGGGCGAAGCAGATCGGCTTCACGATCGTGTCGCTCACCGTTTCGCTGATCGCGGTGCTCATCCCGCTCCTGTTCATGGGCGGTCTCATCGGCCGGCTGTTTCGCGAGTTCGCGGTGACGCTC
>JAEUJX010000138.1 GCA_016794545.1 Myxococcales bacterium | reverse complement strand
GCCGTTCGAGCACGAGGTGATCGTCATCGAGCTGACGCGCGACGAACGCCTACGCTACCGGGATGCCCGCGCTCGCTTCGCGAGCGTCTACGGCCGGTTCATGCGTGCGCTGCCGAGCGCCAGCTGGCGCGAGTTCATGACGAAGGCCCGCCAGACCGAGCTCGGCCGCGACGCGCTCGCGGCCTGGCGAGAGTCCCGCGCGATCATCGCCTACCCCGCCGGCAAGCGCGCCGCGCTACGCGAGCTGCTGACCCTGCACGCATCGCAGCGCACGCTCGTGTTCACCGGCGACAACGCGAGTGCGTACGCGATCGCGCGCGAGCTGCTCGTCGTGCCGATCACGCACGAGATCCGGCGCGACGAGCGCGCGCGTATCCTCGAGCGGTTCGCGGCGGGCGAGCTGAGCGTGCTGGTGTCCGCGAAGGTGCTCGACGAAGGGTTCGATGTCCCCGAGGCCGAGATCGCCGTCGTCGTCGGCGGCACCGCGAGCTCGCGCGCGCACGCGCAGCGGATCGGCCGCGTGCTCCGCCCGGGCCCCGGCAAGCGCGCGCGGGTCTACGAGCTCGCCGTCGCGGACACCACCGAGCTCGGGTACGTCGAGCGCCGCGGCGCCGGCCTGGCCCCCATCGCGATCGGAGCGGCGCCATGACCGCCCCGGCCGGCTCCCCGCACCTGCTCGGCGAGCACGACGCCGCGTGGATCGACCGGATCGTCGACGTCGCGGTCGCCTGCACCGGACTGCCGTGGCGCACGCTGCGCGAGCGGCTCGAGCACGGCGAGATCAGCGCCTCGCGAGTGGCCGTGGTGCTCGCGGCGCTCCGGCTCGCGACCGGCGGCGGCGCGGCCGACCGCGCGCGCATCGCGCGGCAGGTCCGGGGTCTCGTGCTCGGCGCACCCGCGCTCGACGAGGCCGCGCGCGCGGCTCGCATCGGCGCCGCCGCCGAGCAGCTCGGGCTCGACGCGCGCGGGATCGAGGAGCTCATGTGGGTCGACCTCGCGAACGAGCGCCCGGTGGTGTTCCCGCGCGGCCGCCCCGCCGCGCTCGACGTCGCCGCGCAGGCCAACCTCGATCGGATCCAGCGCGCGCTGCGGCGCGCCCGCCGCGTGCGGCTGCGGCTGTGGAGCGACGCGCACGACCTGATCCGGATGATCCGGAGCCGCGGTCTGGTCACCACCGTGACGCGTACCTCCGGGGGCGTGACCGTGCTCGACATCCTCGGCCCACTCGCGCTGTTCCACGACACGGGCGTGTACGGCCGCGCGCTCGGCGCGATCGCCCCGCTGCTCGCCGATCACGCGCGGTTCGAGCTCGAGCTCGCCTGCGATCTCGGGTACGGCCCCACCCGCATGCAGATCGCGCCGCCCGTCCTGCTGCCACCGGCCAGCGTGGACCGGCTGGCGCGCAGCCAGGTCGCGCGGCTCGCGCGCGCGTTCGACCGCCTCGACATCGACCTCGAGCGCGATCCGAGACCGCTCGCGTACGGCGTCGACGTGCTGTACCCCGAGCTGGCCGTGCGCACGCGCGGGCGGCGCTGGCTCGTCGAGCTGCTCGGCTTCGCGACGGCCGAGCACCTCGCCTCGCGGCTCGCGCTGTACCGCGCCGCGGGAGCCGGCGACGTGGTGCTGTGCGTGCCGGCGCGCCGGGCGCCGAAGGTCCCCGACGACCCGCACGTGTTCCGGTTCGAGCGGCGCCTCGAGGCCACGGCCCTCGTCGCTCACATCGAGAGGCTGCCGTGATGGCACGACCGGCCGTCGTCGGGCCGAGGAGCCGTGCGCGGGCTTCGGTCAACACCGCTGGGTCCCGTGATGCTTCAGGCGCTCGCGAGCCAGAGAACACCGAATACGGAACAGGCAACAGACAATGGAAACGGTGAACGCTTCGGTCCGTCAGCCGCCGCCGCTGGTCCCGATCGCGAGGCGCGTCAGGCCGGCGGCCTTCGCGCGCTCCATCAGGTTCACCACGCGGCCGTGCTGCACGCCCTTGTCGGCCTTGAGCACGACCTGGGTGTTCTGGTCCTTCTGGTACGCGACGCGGAACAGGTTATCGACCTCCGCGTCCTGCATCTCCTTGCCGCCGACCACGACGGGGCCGGTGATCGGCACGAGCATCACGAGGGACTGCTTCGAGGTGTCGATCTCCTGCGCCGCACCGGACGGCAGGTTGACCTTGATGCCGGAGCGCTTCTCCTTCTCGGCGTCGACCTGCTCCTGGCGGTCCTTCTTCTTCTCCTGGTTGCGCTCCACCTGCACGGCGAGGGCGCTGACCATGAAGATGATCACCATCACGAGGAAGACGTCGGTCAGCGGCGTGATGTTGATCTCGGCGAAGATCGAGTCTCCGCCGTCGCCGCCGTCGTCATCGGCGATGTCAGGCTGCTTCCCGATCGCCATCGTCGTCGCCCTTCGTGCGCTTGCTGCTGGTGGTCTCGGACTTGTCGGACTCCTTGTCGGACTCCTTGTCCTTCTTGGCCTTGCGGGGCGAGGTGGACTCGGTGGGCGGGTCGAGGAGCAGCTCCAGGAACTCGTCGGTCAGGAGCTTCATCTCGGTCGCGATCCGGTTCGCGCGCTGGCTGAAGAAGTTGAACAGGATGACCGCCTCGACGGCGACGAGGATGCCGGCGGCGGTGACGATCAGCGCCTCGGAGATCGGGCCGGACACCATCGAGAACTTCACGGACTCGTCGCCCTTGAAGCTGCCCATCGCCTGCATGATGCCGACGACGGTGCCGAACAGGCCGACGAACGGCGCGGTCGCGCCGATCGTGCCGAGCATCCACAGCCGGGAGCGGAGGTCCTGGTTGACGCGCAGGCGCTCGCGGTGGACCGCGGTCTGGACGTGCTCGGGCTTGGAGCGGCCGAGCCGCTCGTAGCCGACGAGGAAGACGTCGGCGATCGGCGACGGCGAGCGCTCGCACGCCGAGCGCCCCTCCTCCACCGCGCCGCGCGCGAGACACCGAGTGACGGCGTCGCCGAGGAGGCGCGCGCGCGTCACGAACTTCCACTGGGCGATCGCCCGCTCGATGCCGACCGCGAGGGCGATCACCGAGAAGGCGACGACGACGTACATCGCGCCGCCGCCGTGGCCCATGAGCTCCCAGATATCCTGATCCATGAGAGAGATGCCTACGCTTGTGATAGCACGCCGGAGCGGAACGGTGAGCCGACCCTACGCGCGCTACGGACTGAACGGCGCCCGGTAGCCGCCTCCGTCGAAGTCGATGAACACCGGGGACGTGAACGCGGAGGCGGGCACGCCCTTGCCCGTAAGTGCCGACCGGAGCGTGGCGAAGTCGCCGCCGAGGATGGCGGTCGCCGCCGCGGCGTCGCCGGTCGCCCCGCTCATGAGGAGCGGGAAGACCGCGCGGTCACCGCGCACGCGGAACACGAGCCACGCGTCGGTGCCGGTCTTGCCGGCGCGCGTGACGATGTCCTGGGCGTCGAGCGTGACGGTGACGGTCGCCTCGTACCGGCGGTAGCTGCCCGGCCCCGGGATGGTCGCGAGCGTCACGTTCAGGGCCTCGGCCGGCATCGCCGCGGCCTTGCACGGGTCGTTCATCATGAGCGTCGTCAGGTTACGCGTCGTCCAGCACTTGAGCGGAATGATCGTCGTGTCGTCCGACTTCGGCACGGGGTCGGGCGTGGTGTTCGCGAACACCTCGAGCGTGTCGAACTCGGCCCAGTCCGGCGACTGGATCGTCACCGTGAGCGTGACGGCGGCGCCGCCGGGCGACGGGAACACGCGGCCGAGCGCGTTGACGGTCCCGACCTTGACGTCGATCCACGGGCCGTTCGTGATCACCACGTCGCGCGGGGTCTGGTTCGCGCCGGTCTGCGTCTGCAGTGCGGCGTCGACGGCGGTGCCGGTGGCGAGCGCCGCGGCGGAGTCGTCCGCGACGCGGAGGTACGTGCGCGGCATGCCGACCGGATCGGAGATCGCGGTGTGCGTGTCGCTGTTGCCGGCGGGGGTGACGAACAGACCGAGCGACAGCATCGAGAACCAGTCGCGGGTCACGCGATCGAGCTTCTGGAGCTCGCGCACGCCGTCCATGTTCGAGTCCTTGACCGCGAAGCCGTTCCAGACCTCGAGGCCGGTGAACTGATCGCTCCACAGCGACTCGCCGGGGAGCCGCAGGTAGTCGTTCGGGACCGACGCGTTCTCGTAGTCGCCGTAGATCATGCGGCCCGCGTAGTCGAACTTCACGTTCGCGCGGTCCCACGCGCCCTGGAACTGGGTGAATCCGACCTCGCGCGGGTGGTTCACCTGGATCATCTTCGCGCCCCGGTCGCGCATCGCCTGGAAGATCTCGCCGGGGACCATCGCGTAGCCCTCGCGGCCGCGCGCCCAGTCGATCGCGCCCTTGCTCGCCGAGCTGTCGTCGGGCGCGACCGGCCAGGCGTTGAAGTGACCGTGGGAGAACGGCGTGACCTCGATGCCGGGCAGGACGCGCAGCAGGCGCTCGAGGCCCATCGACTGCACGAGCGGCTGGAGATCCGCGACGTAGTCGTGATCGGTCACCGCGAACATCTCGGTGCCGGACGACACCGCGCTCCGGACGCGCTCGTCGCTCGGGACGTTCGAGTCCGGCGAGCCGATCTGGTGGACGTGCCAGTCGCTCGAGAGGTAGCCCGGCGTCGGCACCACCTGCTTCAGCGTGAACGTCAGGTTCACGTTCGCCGCACCGGTCACCGGCTGCGACGCCACGGACCACTCCGTGCCGCGCGAGGCGTAGATCCGGTAGGTGCCGTTCGCGGGCAGGTAGAGCGCCGGATCGACGCCGTCGCCGACGTCCACCGTGGTGCCGCGGATCGCGTGCTGCTGCGTGACCAGGAGCTGCTCGCGGTCGTACGTCTCGAACACGCGCTTGTCGGGGAACGCCGGGTGATCGCCGAACACCACGAGCCGGCACGGGATCGGCATGGTGGTGTCCTGGTCGAGGCACTGGTAGTCGACCTTGATCGGCGAGGGGATGGTGAAGCTCATGCTCGAGGCGACAGGCATCGCGGGAGAGCGGCCGATGTTCTTGACCTCGGCCCGCAGGAACAGGTTGCCCGCGGCCGTCGGCACGTTGCCCGCGAAGGTGCCGTCCGGCTTGACGTCGATGTAGGACAGGATCCGGTCGTCCGGCTGGCCGTTGCCGTCGCTGTCGACGTCCGTGCCGTCCAGCGTGTTGTTGTTGTTGCCATCGAGGAACACGCCGACGCGGGCGCCGACCGCCGGG
>JAEUJX010000132.1 GCA_016794545.1 Myxococcales bacterium | reverse complement strand
GGGCATGGGCCGGCTCGGGGTGTCCGTCGACCGCGCCGCGGAGCTGGCCGTGATGGCGGCGAACAATGGCATCCAGGTCGTCGGCCTGATGACGCACTTCGCGTGCGCCGACAGCGACGATCCGGCGGACCCGCAGTCGATGACGCGCGAGCAGCTCGCGCGCTTCGCGCTCGCGGACCGGGCGGTCGTCGCCGCGGGCGCTCCGCTGCGTACGCGCCACGCCGCGAACAGCTCCGGCGCGCTGCTGTTCCCCGAGGCGCGCTTCGATCTCGTCCGCACCGGCATCGCGATCTACGGCAACGGACGCTGGCCCGCGGGCACCAGCCCCGTGCCCGCGATGCGACTCGTCACCGAGGTCGCGCAGCTGCGCTGCGTCGCGCCCGGGACGTCGATCGGCTACGGCGCGCTGTGGACCGCGACGCGCGACAGCCGGCTCGCCGTCCTTCCGGTCGGCTACGCGGACGGCCTGCCACGCCGAGCGACCGGCCACGCGCAGGTCGCGATCCGCGGCGTGCGCGTCCCGCTCGTCGGGCGGATCAGCATGGACATCGCCGTCGCCGATGTCACCGACGTGCCCGGGGTCGCGATCGGCGACGCGGCGGTGCTGCTCGGCCGCGCGTCGGGCGGCGTGTCGATCACGTGCGGCGAGTACGCCGAGTGGAGCGGGCTCTCGGAGTACGAGGTCACGTGCGGCATGAGCAAACGCGTGCCGCGCACGTACATCGGGGAGCTGCCGTGAGCGATCGGCCCTCCGACGAGGAGCCGACCAAGGTCGGCCCGGCGCCCGCACCCACGACGGGGCTGGATCCTGCGGCGGCGCCCACGCCCACGCCCACGCCCGCGCCCGCGGCCAAGACGCCCCCGGTGAAGGAGGTCGCCGACGCCGTCGTCGGCGGCGTGAAGGACGCCGGCGCGCCGCTGCTCAGGTTCCTCGACGTGATCGGCGCCCACCTGATCATGACCGCGCGCGCCATCTCGTGGCTGCCGCGCCGGCCGTTTCGCGCGCGCAACTACGTCGAGGCGATGGAGTACATCGGCTTTGGCTCGCTGCCGATCGTGCTGCTCGTCGGTCTGTTCACCGGCGCCGTGCTGTCGCTGCAGTCGGTCTTCGCGTTCCGCCAGCTCGGCTTCGAGTCGTTCTCCGGCGCCGCGACCGGCAAGGCGCTGTCGCTCGAGCTCGCGCCGGTCCTGACCTCGCTCATGCTGGCCGGCCGCGCCGGCGCCGGCATCGCGACCGAGCTCGGCACCATGCGGATCTCGGAGCAGATCGATGCGCTCGAGTCGATGGCCGTCAATCCGATCCAGTACCTCGTCCTGCCGCGCCTGATCGCCGCGATGATCGTCACGCCGATCCTCACGCTGCTGTTCTTCGTGGTCGGGATGGGCGGCGCGTACATCGTCGCGGTGATCGTGCAGGGCGTCCACGACGGGCAGTGGTGGGCGAAGCTGCAGGACTTCGTCTACGCGAAGGATGTCGTCCAGGGGCTGATCAAGAGCGTGGTGTTCGGCTTCCTCGTGGCGCTGATCGGCTGCTACCAGGGCTACAACGCGGCGGGCGGCGGCCGCGGCGTCGGCATCGGCACGACGCGCGCGGTCGTGATCGGCAGCGTGACCACGCTCGTGCTCGACTACTTCCTCACCGACATCCTGTTCTCGATCTTCGGGACGGGGGGCCAGTAGACGTGGGCGCCCCCGATCACGACCGCGCGACCGAGATCATCGGGCTCACGCCGCCCGAGCAGCCGGATCCGCGCTGGCAGGTGCGCGTGCGCGGCCTCACCAAGTCGTTCGGCACGAACCTCGTGCTCGATAACCTCGATCTCGACATCGAGCGCGGCAAGGTCAACGTCATCCTCGGAGCGTCGGGCGCCGGCAAGAGCGTCCTCATCAAGCACTTCATGTGCCTCCTCCGGCCCGACAAAGGTCACATCTGGGTCGATGGGACGGACGTGCTGTCGCTTGGCGCACAGGAGCTGGCAAAGTTCCGGCGTAAGTTCGGGTTGGTGTTCCAGTTCGCCGCGCTCTTCGATTCACTGACCGTCGAGGAGAACTGCGCCTTCCCGCTCAAGGAGCACACCAAGAAGTCGGCGTCCGAGATCCGCGACATCGTCGGGGATCGCCTCGGCGCGCTCGGCCTCCAGGGCACGCAGAAGAAGTACCCGGGCGAGCTGTCGGGCGGCATGCGCAAGCGCGTGGGCCTCGCGCGTGCGCTCGTGCTCGAGCCCGAGATCCTGATGTACGACGAGCCGACGACCGGCCTCGATCCCCTCGCGACCCGGAATGTCGACGAGATGATCCTCGATGCCTGCGCCCGGTATAAGGTCACCTCGGTGGTCATCTCGCACGACATGGCGTCGGTGTTCCGCATCGCGGACCGCATCGCCATGCTGCACAACAAGCGGATCCTCGCGGCGGGCACCGCCGAGGTGATCGCCGGGTCGACCGATCCGTTCGTCTACGAGTTCCTCCGCGCCTCGGGCGTGTCGGCGGTCGGCAAGCTCGCGGAGGGCGGCGCGTGAAAGCGCTCTCCGCTGGCGTCCGCGTCGCGGTCCTGTTCCTGCTGCTCGCCGTGGGCGGCTACCTGGTGTGGAAGAACCTCGGCAAGGACGCGGCCGGCAAGGACGCGGCGTTCTACGTCGCGAAGTTCCGCGACGCCTCGGGGCTGCCGAAGGGCAGCAAGGTCGTCATCGCCGGCATCCCGCAGGGCGAGGTCACCGACCTCGAGGTCGAAGGCCGCTACGCGCGCGTCGAGTTCAAGATCTCGAAGGACATCAAGGTCTACACGAGCGGCATCGTCATCAAGAAGGCGACCTCGCTGCTCGGCGACAACTACCTCGAGGTCGATCCGGGCGACGAGACCAAGCAGCTGCCCGACGGGACGAAGCAGTCGTTCACGATCCTCGGGCCGGTGTGCGCGACGTACGGCGATTCGGAGCGCCGCAAGAGCGACCCGTGCCGTCAGGTGCCGAACGTCATCGAGGCGACCACGCCGGACCAGCTGATGCACCGCATCGAGCAGACGCTGCCCAACGTCGACCGCGTGCTCGAGAGCGTGCGCGACCTCTCCGAGGACGTGCGCCGGATCGTCAACGGCCCCCTCCAGTCGGTCGCGACCCGCGTCGATGGCCTGGTCCAGCGCGAGGCCGGGACGGTCGCCGATATCATCGAGCGCGCCGATCGCTCGATGCAGAAGATCGAGCAGATCGCCTCGGACCTCCGCAACATCACCGCGGGCGCCGACCCGAAGATCGACAAGATCCTCGCGAACCTCGACGAGGCCTCGGCGGAGGCGAAGGACCTGGTCGCGACCGCGAAGCAGGAGCTCAAGACCACCGGCGATGCGCTGCGCGGCAAGCTCGACAAGCTCGACGGCGTGATCACCAACAGCGAATCGATCACGCAGAAGATCGATCAGGACAAGGGCACGCTCGGCCGCCTGGTCAACGATCCCACGATCGCCGACAACGTCGAGTCGATCACCGACGGCGCGAAGGGCTTCCTCGGCACGCTGTTCGGCCTCAAGACGTACGTCGGCCTGCGCAGCGAGTACAACGTGTTCGCCGGCCTCGCCCGCCACTACGTCACCGTCGAGCTGCACACGCGCCCCGACAAGTTCTACCTGATCGAGCTCGAGCGGGGCCCGCGCGGCGACTACCCCGACGTGACGCTCGAGTTCGATCCGACCGTCGATCCGAACTACTGGATCCGCAAGACCACGATCAACGACTCGCTGCGCTTCACGTTCCAGTTCGCGAAGCGGTTCGGCTGGCTGACCCTGCGCTACGGCATCAAGGAGTCCACCGGCGGCGTTGGCGCCGACGCGGACCTCAAGTGGTGGGGCCACGGCCTGCGGTTCAGCGTCGACGCGTTCGACGCCTCGTTCGACGACTACCCGCGCGTGAAGGTCGCGATGGCCTACGAGATGTTCAAGCACTTCTACGTGCTCGGCGGCGTCGACGAGCTGCTCAACAAGCCGGAGACACTGACCATCATCAAGGGCACGTCTGCCGTGCCCATCCAGTTCGACACGTTCCGCTACGGCCGCGACTACTTCCTCGGCGCCATGCTGCGCTTCAACGACGAGGATCTCGCCGCGTTGCTCACCGTCGGCGGCTCGGCGGTCGCCGGCGTCTCGAACTGAGGGTGCTGACCGTTATCGATCGTTCGCGATGCGGACGCGGGCGATCAGCTCGCGCAGCTCCTCGTCGTCGACGGCGGAGACCTCCGACACGATCTGCTCGCGCGTGGCACCGCTCGCCGGCTTTCCCGGGGCGAGCGGCCCCGGGGGCTTCGGGCGGGGCGCGGGCGTGGTGACGGCCTCGCGCCGCGTGCGGCCGGCGAGCTTGAACCGCACGTCGTCGAACAGGCGCGGGTCGCCGAGGCGCGAGGTCAGGCCCATCACGAGCTGCGCCTTCAGGAGGTTCAGCTCCTGGAGCCACGCGGAGGTCGCGACCTCGACGTAGAGGATCCGGTCGACGATCCGATCGGGGCGCGTGCGCGCCGCCACCTTGGGGCCGACGAGGTCGCCCCACTCGGCGATCACGCGCTGCGCGCGGATCTCGTCGGACAGGCCGTGGATCGCGAGGGCGTCGATGATCGCGTCCGCGGCGCTGCGCGTCTCGAACGCGCGCGGCGAACCGCTGCGCTTCGGCGGCGGGCGCCGGGTCACGACGCGCCCGCCACGAGGCGCGCCCTAGGAAGCACGCAGTCTGCGGATCAGCTCGCGCAGGCGGCGGTCGCCGTCGCCGTCGCGGCTGACGAAGCGCAGCCCCGAGCCGCCGGCGGGGACGTGATAGCTGACGCGGCCCGCGATCTCGATCGGCGCCGCGGCGCCCGGCGGGACGACCTCGAGCGTCAGCTCGGTCTCGATCGGCAGCGGCTCGGCCGTGGTCAGCAGCGCGCCGCCGACGCCGATCTCGGAGATCGCGCTGTCGACGAAGCTCGCGCTGTTCGACGTGCGGTAGCGGACGGCGACGGAGACCGGAAGGCGATGGTGGCGGCGGCGGGGCACATCGGTGCGCTTGCCGGAGAACACCTCGTGGAGGAACGTCAGTTTGGTCTGCTCGTCCGCCGCGAGCTCGACCGTGGCGCCGGCGCGCACGCGCATGCGGGGCAGGGCGGGGCGCCAGGCCTGCACGCTGCCGCGGATCAGCACCTTGTTCGGCAGCAGGTTCGATGACACCTCGAGGATCACCTGCTGGCCCGCCTCGAGCTCGTCGGTGGTCGGGACGAAGATCGGATCCGTCACCCTCTCGCTGGGGGCGAGCTCGCGCCACTCGTCGGCGCTGCGGATGCGAAGTTTCAGGATGACCACGGCGACCTAGCTCGACGGTATCAAAAGCCTACGTAAGTCACCACCGGGGATCGCAAGGTCCGGCTCCGCCGGACCGCGCAGCACGGCGACGCCGTGCGGAGGTGGATCGCAAGGTCCGGCTCCGCCGGACCGCGCAGCACGGCGACGCCGTGCGGAGGTTGTTGACCGACAGTCGTGCGGGTCAAGATCGCCGGAATCGGAGCGCCCAGACCTTGAGGAGCGCCTCGGCGAAGATCGCGCGGGACATCTTGGACTGGCCCACCCGCCGGTCGACGAACACGATCGGGGTCTCGACCAGCCGCAGACCCTTCTTGTGGGCGCGGTACTTCATCTCGATCTGGAAGCTGTAGCCGTTGGACGTGATGGTCGACAGCTCGATCGCCTCGAGCGCGGCCCGGCGCCAGCAGATGAAGCCTGCCGTCACGTCCCGGACATCGAGCCCGAGGACGGTGCGCGCGTAGAGACCACCGCCCCGCGAGATGATCTGCCGCCCGATCCCCCAGTTCTCCGTCCCGCCGCCCGGCACGTAGCGCGAGCCGATCACGACGTCCGCGCCGTCCTCGGCGAGCGCCAGCATGGTCGGCAGGTACTTGGGGTCGTGACTGCCGTCGGCGTCCATCTCGAACAGGTACTCGTACCCGCGCGCGAGGCCCCAGCCGAACCCCTCGACATAGGCCGTCCCGAGGCCGAGCTTGCCGGCCCGGTGCATCACGTGGATCCGCGGGTCGGCGGCGGCCAGCTCGTCGAGGATCTGGCCCGTGCCGTCGGGGGAGTTGTCGTCGACGAACAACAGGTCGGTGCCGGGCAACGCCGCGAGGAAGCGCTCGGCGACCTCGCGCACGTTGTCGCGCTCGTTATAGGTGGGAACCACGATGAGCGACTTCGGCATCGGGCGCGGAAGATACAACGCGCTATGCTCCCCGGGGTGCGTCCCCGGCGCGCATGGATCTACATCCTGTCGGTCGCGGCGCTGCTCGTGCCGGCGGGCGGTATCGCGTATCTGGGGGCCGTGTCGTACCGCGACGAGCGGGGGGCCATCGCCGCGCAGGACGAGCGCCAGCGCCAGGCCGCGGCGCGGATCGGCGACCGGATCCGCCACGAGATCGAGGCCGCCCTGGACGCGGTGGAACGCGGAACTGCCTCCGGTTCAGCCCCGGCCGCACCGCTCGCGCGCTACTGGTTCTGGATCGACGCCGATGGCCGGCTGCGCGCCCCGATGCCCGTCCCCGGCTCGGTGGACCTCGGAGGCTCGCTCGATCGCACCGCGCCCTGCGCCCAGGGCACCCCGCTCGAGGACTGCGTGCGCGAGCTCGCGACGCGCCAGACCCGCGTGACCCGCCTGCAGGCCGCGCAGCGCGCCGAGGCGTGTCGGGGAGATGCGTGCACGGCGAGCTGGACCGAGGCGAAGCGGCAGTACGCCTCGCTCGTGCAGTACGACGACACCGGCCACATCGCGCAGCTCGGGCTCGCCCGCACGCTCCAGCGGCTCAAGGATCCGAAGGCGCCCGCCGCGCTCGCGGAGCTCGAGAAGCGCTTCGCCGATCGCACGTTCGAGGGCGTGCCGGTCCAGCTCGTCGTCGCGATGCTGCGCGCCGAGCAGGCCGGCCCGGACGCGCTGCTCGACGTCGCCGACCACGTGCTCGCCGGCAAGTACGCGCTCGATCCGATCGTGCGGCTCGGCGTGCTCGCGCGGATCCGCGGTCGGCTCGCCGGCGCGCTCACCGAGGCGCAGGCGCGGCGGCGCGCCGAGCTCGACGAGCGCGTCGTGCAGATCCGGACCGAGGCGCGCGCGGCGGCCGGGCTCGAGGCGGAGGTGCCGGAGCTCGCCCGCACGGCCGGGACGGCGTGGCGTGGCCGCGGCGCGACCTACGTCCCCGCGCGCACGCTGATCTATCGCCGGCGCGCCGACGGTGGCGTGATCGGCATCTCGGTCGACGCGCCGATGCTCGAGGCGGCGGCCGGCTCCGACCCGCTCGACGCCGTCGCCAGGAACGCGCGCGCGATGGTGATGCCCTCCGGCGCGCCGGTCGCCCCCGAGCTGCGCCGCATCGCGCAGGTGCCGCTCGGCGAGGCGCTGCCGCCCCTCCAGGTCGCGATCGTCAACCCGATCGCGGATCCGGATCCGCGCGACGAGGTGATCCGCGAGCGCAGCAAGAAGCACGTGATCTACACCTCCGCGCTCGCGGTCGCGCTCGGCGCGGGCCTGCTGCTCATGATCCGCGGCGCCGCTCGCGCCCGCGAGCTCGCGCAGCTGAAGAGCGACTTCGTGTCGACGGTGTCGCACGAGCTCAAGACGCCGCTCACCTCGATCCGCATGTTCGCCGAGATGCTCGAGCAGGGCGTCGCGCAGGGCGACGCGGCCAAGATGGCGCGCTATCACGGGGTCATCGTCCAGGAGAGCCAGCGGCTCGGCCTCCTGATCGCGAACCTCCTCGACTACGCGCAGATCGAGAAGGGCACGCGGCGCTACACGCCGAGCCGCCAGGACCTCGCGGGGCTGGCGCGCCACGCGGTGACCACGTTCGAGACCCTGCGTGACCCCGACGGCACGCGCAATTCGATCGAGGTCGAGGTGTCCCCCGAGGCGATGCGCGCGGATGTCGAGGTCGACCGGGACGTCGTCGTCCAGGCGGTCCTCAATCTCCTCGCGAACGCCGCGAAGTACGGCGGCGCCGACAAGCCGATCGAGGTCTCGGTAGGTGCGGATGCGACCGGCGGCTGGATCCGGGTGACCGACCACGGCCCCGGCATCCCGCCGTCCGAGCAGGCGCGCATCTTCAAGGAGTTCTACCGCTCGCCCGAGGCGTATCGCTCCGGCGTCGAGGGCACCGGCCTCGGCCTCGCGCTGGTCAAGCGCCACATCGAGGCGCTCGGCGGCACCGTCGAGGTCGCGTCCGAGGTCGGCCGCGGCGCGACCTTCACCATCCGCCTCCCGCGGATCCAGGAGCAGGCATGACGAAGATCCTGGTCGTGGAGGACGATCCGTCGATCCGGCTCGGGCTCGTCGACACGCTGACGGCAAAGGGCTACGAGGTCGAGGCGGTCGGGCGCGGCGGCGAGGGCGCCGAGCGCGCGATCGGCGGCCGGTTCGATCTCGTCGTGCTCGACGTCATGCTGCCCGACATCGACGGGTTCGAGGTCTGTCGCCGCATCCGCCAGAGCCCGGCGCGTGGCGTCGCCGTGATCATGCTATCGGCCCGCGGCGCCGAGCTCGACCGCGTGCGCGGCCTCGAGCTCGGTGCCGACGACTACGTCACCAAGCCGTTCTCGCTGATGGAGCTGCTCGCGCGCGTCGCGTCGGTGCTGCGCCGCGCCAAGGGCGATGCGCCCGAGCCGACCGGGCTCGTGTTCGGGGGCATCGAGATCGATCTCGTCGGCCAGGTGTGCTCGCGCGAGG
>JAEUJX010000130.1 GCA_016794545.1 Myxococcales bacterium | reverse complement strand
CTGGGTCCCCATCCAGCGATCCCACCACGTGAAGTAGAGGCCGTAGTTCCCGTGGAAGTCGCGGTGGTGGAGGTTGTGGTGCGTCGACGTCGAGGACCAGCGCGTCCAGCGGCTGCGCGCCCACCACCGCGGATACAGCTCGTGCCCGAGGTGCCCGATCACGTTCATCACGATCATGAACATCAGAAATACGAACATCGCCGAGTCGTGCAGGGGCAGCACGAACAGCAGCAGCGGCGCGATCAGCGCGTTGACGAGCGCCTCGAGTGGCGCGAACGCATAGGCCGCCCACGGCGAGGGGTTCGTCGATAGGTGGTGCACGCGGTGCACGGCCCGGAACAGCTTCGGGTGATGGATCGTCCGGTGCGTCCAGTAGAAGTACGCGTCGTGGATCACGATCGCGGCGACGATGCTGAACGCCCAGTACGCCCAGCTGTCGATCGTCTCGTAGCGCTGTGTCACGCCGGCGCGCACGAGGTGGAACGTGGCGAGCCCGACGGTCGCGAAGATCGCGGCGGTCGAGATCGCGTAGCGCACCTCGCGCCGGAACGCGCGCGTGCTCGGCCGCCGCGGCTGGATCCGCCGGTGCGCGAGCGCATCCCACTTCCAGAGCCAGACGATGCCGAACGCGAACGACGCGGGGATCGCGTAGCGGAGGGCATCGACGGCGAAGATGAGCGGCCACGGTGCGAGTCGATCCACGCGGCCGCAGCTCTTCAAGCGATGGGCCACGTGGGCCGCGGCGGATCACGCGCGGTTAGACGAGCGCATCACCGAGCGCTGCGACCGTCGCAGCATGTCGCGGCCCGGCCGCTGTCGCACCCGGCCACGCAGGCTCGCTCTCCTGTCCGCGCGGAGCGCCATCTCCCCCGCCGCTGCCTCCGTCGATGCGTCCCTTCACAGCTCGAACGCAAGAGCTCGGCACATCGAGGGAGTCCTCGGCAGCACTCGAGGATGGACTCTAGATCACGCCGTCCCACGTCACGCGGCGCTGGCGGTCCGGATCGTCGACGACGCGCGACTCGCGATCGAGCAGCATCGTCGCGCGCTTCTGCGCGTCATAGCTCGGCCACGCAGGCAGCCCGTCGCCCGCCGGCTCGCCGGTCTTCACGAACGCGGCCCAGGTGTCGTGCATGGCCGTCGCGAGCGGCTGCGCGCCCACCGTGTCGCCGCCGATCAGCAGCTGCGACGGCTTCAGCTCGAGCTTGTTCCACATGAACGGCAGGTCCAGGCCGTGCGCCGCGCCGAGCGCGCCGCCCATCGCCGGCGAGGTCCAGTCGAACCGGTACAGCCACGCCGGCGCGCGATGTCCCTCGGCGATCCGGGTCGACGGCATGCGGAACGCGAGATCGCCGCAGATGGCGATCCAGTCGCCGTCGTACGCCTTCAGGATCTCGTCGAGCTTCGCGTCGCCGAGCCGGTTGCGCATCGGCTCCTTCACCGCCTCGCTCGATCCCGGACCGAGGAACACGTCGAACAGCTTCCACTCGTCGCGGTTCCACCCGAGGAGCAGCGGCACTTGCGCGGCCCGGCCCGCGCGTACCGCGGCGATCGGTCCTTCGGGCACCACGTCGCCATCGACGAACGGCGCGAACGCCGCGAGACCGCGCTTCGCCGCGAGTCCCGCCTGCGCGGCGAGGATCGCCTCGATGCTCGCCTCCGCCGCGAGCCCCAGCTCCGCCGCCATGGCCGCGTTGTCGTCCCTGGTCGGCACCATCGCCCCGATCGCGCAGCTCTGGAGCACCGCACGAACGAACAGCCCGCGCGCCCTGGGCATCACGAGCAGCGCCGCCACCGACGACGCGCCCGCGCTCTCGCCGACGATCGTCACGTTCGCCGGGTCGCCGCCGAACGCCGCGATGTTGTCGCGCACCCACTCGAGCAGCGCGACCTGATCGAGCAGCGCCCAGTTGCCGCCCAGGAACCCGAGCAGCCCGAGCCGGTAGTTGAACGTCACCACCACGAGCCCATGGCGCGACGCGAACGTCCGTCCGTCGTAGAGCGGCGTCGATCCCGAGCCCATCACGAACGCGCCCCCGTGGATCCACACGAGCACCGGCGCCCTGTCCGCGCCCTCGGGCGCGAACACGTTCGCGGTCAGGCAGTCCTCGGCCATCGGCATCTTCTCGCCGACGCCGCTCATCATCGCGATCCGCGGATCCCGCGACTGGATCGCGACGGGGCCCCACTGCGTCGCATCGCGCTCGCCACGCCACGGGTCCGTGGAGACCGGTGCACGGAACCGCTCCGGCACGGCCGCATACGGGATCCCCCGCCACACGCGCACGCCGTCCTTCAACAACCCGCGCAGCTTGCCGGAGGACGTCTCGACGACGGCGCTTGTCATCCGCCGAGCATAGCCGCCGATCCGGTCTCGCGTAGTATCGGCGCGTGCGTCACCTGCCCCTCCTCGCGCTCGTACTCGCATTCACCGCCTGCAGCAAGAAGTCCGGTGACAGCGGCGCGCCTGGCAGCGGCGGCAGCGGCGGTAGCGGAAGCGGCGGAGCCGAGGCGCCCGCGGGCCTCGACGGCATCAAGGTCGAGATCGCCGGCAAGCCCATCCCGATCGCGCGCGCGTTCATCAAGCGCATCCCGGTCGACG
>JAEUJX010000122.1 GCA_016794545.1 Myxococcales bacterium | reverse complement strand
CCGGTGCGCGCCTGCCCCGCGCCCGCGGTGAACACCCTCGCGCCCCCGAGCACACCGGCCGCTACGACCGAGCCCGAGCCGGCGGCGCCCCTCGGAGCCCGGTCGCGCGCGAGCGCGGCGAGCGCGACCGCGAGCACCTCGCGCCGGTCGAGCGGCTCGCCGAGCGCGAGCGCGGTCGCGGCGACCGTGACCGCGGCGGACGAGCCGAGGCCGAGCTTGCCGGCCTCTCCGTAGAACGCGCTCGAGTCGACCGTGATTCGCTCGACGATCGCGGGATCCTTGCCGCGCGCCGCGAGCTCCTGGGCCAGCGCGAGGAGGAACGGCGAGCTGCCGGCGGGACGCATCGTGCGGTCGCGCGCGACGACGCGGCGGTCGATCGCGACGACGAGCGCGGGCGCGCCGTCGAGCACGGCGTACTCGCCGGTGAGGATCAGCTTGCCCGGGGCGGTGGCCACGAGGCTCATGGTGCCCGCCGGGTGTCGAGCGGCTGTCGAGCCGCCGTGGAGACTTCGCGCAGACTCATCCGGCCGTCACCGTCGTCGGGCCGCCGGGTGCGCTGACGATCACCTCGGACGCGAGCGGGCGGAGCGCCGCGGCGACCGCGTCGGCGTGCTCGATCGAGGTCAGCACCTTGACGTGCGGGCCGGCGTCCATCGTGGCCCACGCGCCGATGCCGCGGTCGCGCAGCGCGCGGACCTCGGCGAGCAGCGCGAGCGTCGTCGGTTGCCAGTAGATCACCGCCGGGCGCGCGGCCATCGCGCTGGCGTGCATCGCGAGCGCGTTGCCCTCGGCGACCGCGCCGAGCGCGGGCAGGTCGCCCGCGGCGAGCGCGCCCTCGGCGGCGGCGAGGTCGTGCGGGACGAGGTCGAGCCAGGCCTGGTAGAGCGGCGACGTGGCGGCCGTGTGGTCCATCGCGTCGCGCGAGCCGTGCGACTTCGGCGCGCCACCCCCGACGATCGCGATCACCATGCGGACCTTGTCGAGCAGGCGCGACGTGATCGGCTCGGCGAACGCGTCGCTGCCGTCGGGCGCGTGGCCGGCGTGCATGCGGACGAAGCCGCCGTACAGGGAGCGCGCGGCGGAGCCCGAGCCGCGGCGCGCGAGGATCGACAGCGCGCGCGGCGTGGCGGCGAGCCCCGCGGCGGTCGCGGCGGCGACGGCGAGCGCGGCGAAGCCCGAGGCGGAGGAGGCGAGGCCGGAGGCGGTGGGGAAGTGGTTCGTGCTCGTGACGCGCGCGCGGGCCGAGATGCCGGCCTGCCCGCGCACGAGATCGAGGAACGTCGTGATCCGTGCGGTCTCCTTGGTGCGGGCCGCGGAGCCGTCGAGCACGAGCTCGTCGGCGGCGAGCGCGGGATCGAACGCGACGGTGGTCTCGGTGACGAGCGCCGCGAGCGTCAGCGACAGCGAGCCGGCGGCCGGGAGGTTGAGCTGCGCGTCGCGCTTGCCCCAGTACTTGACGAGCGCGATGTTCGCGCACGCCTTCGCGGTCGCCCGTGCGGTCATCGGATCAGGCGCCTCCGCCGACCGTCGCGACGAAGCCGGTGACGCCGGCGTTCTTCCACTCGGTCAGCACGGCCTGCTCCCGGTCGCGCGGCGCGATCGCGATCACGGCGCCACCGCCGCCCGCGCCCGTCAGCTTCGCGCCGTGGGCGCCCGACACGCGCGCGGCCTCGCACAGCGAATCGAGCTGCTCCGTCGACACGCCGAGGCCGGCGAGGATCTCGTGCGCGCGGTTCATCGCGGCACCGAGCGCGGGGAGGTCCTTCGCGACGAGCGCGGCCGCGCCGATGTCGGTGAGGCCGCCGAGCTCGCGCAGCCGCTTGTCGTCGGCCGAGGCGTGCGTCGCGTCGGCGACCTTGTCGACCATCGCGCTCGTCGTGCGCGCCGCGCCGGATGGGCCGACGAGCACGCGCAGCGGCACCGACGGGAATGGTTGGAGGCCGGTCGTCTTGCGGAAGACGCCGATGCCGCCCGCCATCGCGAGCGCGACATCGACGCCGCTCGCGCGGCCGTGCATCAGCGCCTCGCTCGCGTTGGCCGCGGCGAGCACCTCCTTGGGAGACGCGGGCCGCTTCTGGTACGCCAGCAGCGCGCGCGCGACCGCGACCGCGAGCGCCGCCGACGAGCCGAGCCCGGCGCTGTGCGGGATCTGGGCATCGCCGACGAGCGTGACGGCGGGGCGGCCGACGCCGAGCTCGTCGCAGATCGCGAGCAGCGCGCGAGAGACCGGGTGGTCGTCCGTCGCGAGCACGCGCAGGTCCCACGCGGGGATGTCGATGCGAAGCGAGCCACCCGCCGGCGTGGGGACCGCGGCGATCGTGACGCCGCGGTCGAGCGCGGCCGCGAGGGCAGGGTAGCCGTACACGACGGCGTGCTCGCCGAGCAGGATGATCTTGCCGAGGCCGACGGCGGTCACCGGAGCACGTCCTCGAGGAAGGAGCGCAGCGGCGCGCCGAGGTGGCGCGGCGCGCGCGCGAGGTCCGTGACAGCGGCGCACCCGGTGAGCAGGCACACCGCGCGGATCGAGGTGACGATCTGATCGATCAGCTCGCGCACCGCCGCCTCGCCGCCGGCGCGCTGGGCGCGCAGCATCGGTGCCGCCATCCCGCCGGCGCGTGCACCGAGCGCGAGGGCGCGCGCGACGTCGTAGCCGGTGCGCATCCCGCCCGACGCGATCGTGACGAGCCCGCTGGTCGCGCACGCGACGACCGAGACCGCCGTCGGGAGGCCCCAGTTCCACAGCTCGTTGCCGAGCGACTGCGCGCCGCTCCCTTCCGCGGCGCGCACCGCCTCGACGGCGACCCAGCTCGTGCCGCCCGCGCCCGCGACGTCGACGGTGTGCACGCCCGCCGCGGCGAGCGAGCGCGCGGCCTCGAGCGAGAGACCGCAGCCGGTCTCCTTCACGACGATCGGCAGCGGCGAGGCCTCGACGATCCGCGCGATGCCGTCGCGCACGCCGCGGAAGTCGCGATCGCCGTGGGCCTGGATCAGCTCCTGGCCCGGATTCAGATGGATCGCGAGCGCGTCGGCGCCGATCCGCTTCGCGAGCTCGATCACGCGCGCGGGGCCCATCCCGAGCGCCTGCACCGCGCCGACGTTGCCGAGCAGCACGACATCCGGCGCGACGTCGCGGACCTGATAGGTCGCGGCGAGGTCGGGGTGCTCGTCCATCGCGCGTTGGGAGCCGACGCCGAACGCCACGCCTGCCGCCTGCGCGGCGCGCGCGAGGTCGCGGTTGACCGCCGCGGCGTCGGAGGTGCCGCCGGTCATCCCGGTGATGAGGAGCGGCGCCCGGAGCGGCTTGCCGACCAGCTCGGTGTCGAGATCGATGTCGTCGAGACACAGCTCCGGCAGCGCCTGGTGGACGAGGTGCACGTGCTCGAGCAGGGTCGACTTCGCGAACTCGGCGCGGCCCGACGCGGCGACCTCGAGGTGGTCTGCCTTGCGCTTGGCGATCGCCGGCTCGTCGGGCACGAGCCGTGTGTATCACACGGCTATTTGATGTTCTTCGTGATCTCCTGCGCCGTGTCGCTCTGGCCCTTCATCAGGTTCGACACGGTCGTCATCGCCTTGGAGCGGCGATCCATCTGCATCTGCAGGCGCAGCTGCTGCATCTCACCCTGTTCGCCGTAGGCCTGCTGCGAGGCGGTGGGCCCACCGGCCTTGGGGATCGCGGTCATGCCCGCGCTGTCCTGCTCGGCGTCCTGGGCGGGATCGGCGGTCTGGGGGCTCGCGGACGCTTGCTGCAGCTTGCGGGACGCCATGCCCCAGCGTACCGCGGTCAGCCGTAGATCGCGTACAGGATCGACGCGATGGCCCCCGCGCCGTTCGCGAGGAACCACGGGTCGTGGAGCATCGCCTCGGTCGGGCTGTCGTCCTTGGGGCGCCAGAGCGCGAGCGACAGGAATCGGACCACGCCGATCGCGACGAACGGCGCGCTGATCACGAGCCGCTCGCTGCCGAACATCTGCATCGTGTGCTCGTCGAGCGTGTAGGCGACGTACGCGGCGCACGTCGCCACCGCCAGCACGTACATCGCGAGCTTGAGGTGCGGGAGCGAGTAGCCCTGCAGCGCGGCGCGGGTCTCGCGGCCGTCGCCCGCCTTCTGCGCCCACGCCAGCTCGTGGGCGCGCTTGCCGAAGCCGAAGAACGTCGCGACCAGCGCGGTGCAGAGCAGGAGCCAGCCGGACGCCGGCACGTCGATCGCCGCGGCGCCGGCGAGCACGCGCAGGAGGAAGCCGGTCGCGATGATGCAGACGTCGAGGAACGCGACCTGCTTCAGCTTCACGCTGTAGGCGATGTTCTGGACCAGGTAGATCGCCGCGAACATCGCGAGCTGCCACCGGATCGCGAGCGCACCGCCGAGCGCGACGAGTGCGAGCACGCCCGCGGAGATCAGCGCCGTCCGCTCGGAGAGCTGCCCGCTCGCGATCGGCCGGTGTTTCTTCTTCGGGTGGGCGCGATCGGCCTCGACGTCGCGCACGTCGTTGAACGCGTAGACCGCACCCGACAGCAGGCAGAACGCGAGGATCGCCGCGCCGGTCCGCCACAGGTAGGGCACCTCGGTGAGGTGCTGCGCGAACACCAGCGGCGCGGCCACGAAGACGTTCTTCACCCACTGGTGTGGGCGCAGCGTCCTGAGGAGCCCGAGCGCGGCCTTCACGTGGTCGGCGGAGGCAGCTCGCTCAGCGCCTTGCGCAGGCGGCGCTGCCGCACGCTCATCACCGCGAAGCCGACGAGGAGCAGACCACCGACGCCGGCGCCGGTCGCCGTCGACGAACAGCCGCCGCCGTCGCTCTTCGCGCCGTCCGCGGACTGCATCGTCGGCGCGACCCCACCCGCCGCCCCCGGCGCTCCCCCGGCAGGCACCGGAGGGTCGTAGAGGAACTTCAGGTTGTCCTTCTCGGCGACGAACTCCTTCACCGCCTCGGTACGGCAGGCCGCGATCTGCTCGCGCACGCAGGTCGCGAACACTTCCTTGCGGCACGCGTCAGCCGACGGCACGGGCGCGCTCGAACCGGCGCCCGAGCCTGCATCGGCGCCCGAGCCCGCCGCGGATCCTGCCGCCGGCGCCGCCGAGCCCGCCGCCGGCGCCTCGCCCGTCGCCGAGCCGGCGCCCGCCGCCGATGCCTCGGCAGTCGCCGAGCCCGCGGCCGGAGCCGCCGAGCCCGCGGCCGGAGCCGCCGAGCCCGCCGTCGCGGAACCCGGGTCCGCGCCCGAACCGGCGGCCGAGCCCCCGCCGGCCGCCGAGCCGTCCCCGGCCGGTGCGTCCGTCGGAGCCGGCGCCGCGCCGCACGCGGCGCCCTTCTCTTCGAGGCAGGCGGTCGGCTCGTCGAAGCTGATCATGCAGTTCGACGCCGCGATGAACGGCGCGCGGCAGCCCTCGCGCTCGCTGTCGACCTTGTGGAACGCGCAGCTCGCGAGCTTCTTCACGACGGGCTTGCCGTCCTTGTCGACGAGCTTCTTGGTCTCGAACGTCGGCTCGCCGGCCTGGAGGACCGGCTTGCCATCGGGACCGATCACGGGCTTGCCGTTCTCGTCGAGCTCGGGCTCGCCCGGCGCCAGCACCGGCTGGCCCTTGTCATCGAGCACCGGCGACTCGTAGTCGAGCGCACCGCCGTTCTCGTCGACGAGCGGCAGCTCGGTCATCAGGATGATCGCCCGCTCGGGGTGGAGGATGTCGCCGTTCAGCTGCTTGACCGTCCAGTCCGCGATCGCCTTGTTCGCGCAGACCTGCTGCGCGGCCGTGGCCGACTTCGCGTTCGGCTTGCACTCCGTCACGTCGAAGAACAGCTGCTGGCAGATCGTCATCTCCTTCTCGATCTCCTCCTTCGGCTTGCCCTCGACCGCCTTGGGCCGACACTCGGCGAACTTCCGCACCGTCGACTTGTTCTCGACGTCCTTCAGCGGTCTGCCGACGGCGTCGACGAGCTGGATCTCGGCGATCGAGACCTTGCTCTCCTCGACGCCGTTCTTCGCGATCTCGACGAGGTTCATCACCGGCGCGGTGCGCTCGGCTTCCGGCACGACGGTCAGGCTCGGCACGTAGGTGATGACCATCAGCGCGACGATCATCGTGACGAGGAAGGGCACGGTCGCCCACATCACCTCCGTGATCGGGCGGTTGAACTTCACGCTGGTGAGGAAGAGGTTCAGGCCGACCGGCGGGTGCAGGTAGCCGACCTCGAGGTTGAGCAGGAAGATCACGCCGAGGTGATACGGGTCGATGCCATAGGCGCGACTGATCGGT
The DNA here is from genome assembly GCA_016794545.1 of Myxococcales bacterium. Lineage (GTDB taxonomy): Bacteria > Myxococcota_A > Polyangia > Haliangiales > Haliangiaceae > JABFXX01. Next base: position 7,952 of record JAEUJX010000122.1, on the reverse strand, counting down.
GCGATCAGCGGCACGACGACGACGATGGCCGAGAAGATGTCCATCACCGTGCCGACGATCAGCAGGATCACGTTGATCGCGAGCAGGAACATCACCTTGCTCGACACGTGCGACTGGGTCCAGGCGATCAGCTTCTTCGGGACCTCGGCGTTGACGATGAAGTCGGTCAGCGCGGTCGAGCACAGGATGATCAGGAAGATCGCGCCGATCATCGCCATCGCCTCGTAGGAGATGGCCCACATCTGCTTGAGCTTGATCATCCGGAAGATGCCGAGCTCGAGGATGATCACGTAGACGACCGTCAGCGCCGCGATCTCGGGCAGGCCGAAGCCCGACGCGAGGCCGAGGATCACCCCGAACGGGATGAACAGCTCGGGCAGGGCGCGGACGAAGCTCGAGCCGAGCTCCCCCATCGAGAACTTCTGGCGCGGCAGCTTCTTGTACACGGCGACGGCGACGGCGACCGCGGACAGCATGGCGACGAGCACCATGCCCGGCACGACGCCGGCGAACAGGAAGCGCTCGGTGGCCCAGATGCCGGCCTTCTTCTCCTCCTCGCTCTGGATGAGGCCGTAGACCGTGCCGTAGATGAACAGGGGTAGGGCAGGCGGGAACAGGAGGCCGACGGAGCCGGTGCCGGCGATCAGGCCCATCGAGAACCGCTGCGGGTACCCGTTGCGGACGAGCGCGGGCAACAGCACGCCGCCGAGCGCGATGATCGTCACGCCGGAGGCGCCGGTGAACACGGTGAACAGCGAGCAGGTGCCGATCGTGACGATCGCGAGGCCGCCCGGGACCCAGCCGAGCATCGCGTTCGCGAACCGCACGAGGCGGTCGGCGGTCTTCGCCTCGGCGAGGATGTAGCCAGCATAGATGAACAGCGGGATCGTCGAGAGCACCTCGATCTCGTCGCGGCCCGAGGTGCCGAACAGCTTGTTGATCGCGCCGTCGAACCCGATGGTGAAGCCGCGCGCCGAGAACAGCGTGCCGAGGGCAGCGCTCGCGAGCATGATCGTGAACAGCGGTGCGCCGCTGATGAACACGAGCGCGAGCAGGATGATGAGCAAGGTCTCCATATCAGTGCCCCGACCTCATCCGCTCGGGCGGAGTCTTGCGCCGCACGATGTAGTCGACATCGATGATCGCGTGCAGCAGCGTGTGGAAGATGATGAGGAAGCCGCCGATCGGGATGAGCCACGCGATGCGAACGCGCGTGATCAGCTTGTCCTCGGCGGCGAACTGCTTCTCGTTCTCGATGTTGTGGAAGCCCGACCGGATCAGCAGGGCGACGATGAAGATCACGAACAGCGCGAGGAACACCTTCAGGAACAGCCGCGCGCGCGGTGACAGCCGGCGCGAGATCAGGTCCATCGAGAGGTGCTTCATCTGGTGACTGGCGAACGCGCCCGCGAGCATCGCGATCGCGAACGTGCCGGCGCGGATCACGTCGTCCTTGAACGGGACGTGATAGTGGAAGAACCGATCCGTGAGGGCGTGGGTCGCCGCCGTCAGCACGACGAACGCGAGGATCGAGACCAGGATGATCTGCTCCCCCATCCCGACGTAGTTGTCGATCTTCCGCACCGTGCCGGAGATCGGCCCGTCGTCGGGATAGGTCAGCGGAGCGTGCATGTCGAGCTCGCTCGCGCCCTCCGCCGGAGCCTTCTCCTCCTCGGGCAGCGCCTCGCGCTTGCGCGTCGGCGGGACCTCGTCGACGACGTCGTCGTTGTCGTCTTCGTCGTCCGTCTTGGCCTTGGCCTTGGCTTCGCTGGCCTTCGCCGGCTTGGCCTCGTCCGCCTTCCGGGCCTCGGCAGCGTCCGCGGCGGACGCAGCCTTGCCCTTGGACCCTTCGTCGTCGGGTTCGTCGGTCACCGAGCGATCGTACGGGCGCGCCGCGGGCGCTTCAATCCGGGGCGCCGAAAAAGCAAAGGCCCGGAAGCGGTTAGCCGCCGCCCGGGCCGGTGCCAGTGATCGCTTGGCAGCGACGCTTACTTCTTGTTCTTCGCGCGGAACTCGTCGCGGTACTTGATGACCATGTCGAGGTCGCTCTGCTCGTAGACCTTGCCGATCAGGCCCTTCTGGACCTCGGCCGCGTTCTTGGTGAACTCGTCGATCATCGCCGGCGGCGTGTTCACGACGGTGACGCCCTTCTTGACCATCGTCGTCTTGGCCTCCTCATTCGCCTTGCGGATGACCTTGCGGAGCTTCTTCGACGCGGCCTTGCTGATGTCCTCGACGGCCTTCAGGTCCGCCGGGTCGAGCTTCTTCATCGACTCCAGCGACACGACAGTCGCACCGATCGCGAAGCTCATCGGCATCGACGTCATGAACTTGACCTTCGTGTACCACTGCAGCGCGACCGCGGCGACCGGCGAGCCATAGCACGCCGAGATGCGACCGCTGGTCAGCGACGAGTCGACCTCGGGCACGCCGAGCGGCACGCCGTTCAGGCCGAGCTTCTTGAACATCGCGCCGACGACCGCGTCGTCGCCCCACTGCCAGACCTTCTGGCCCTTGAGATCCGCGAGCGACTCGACCTTGGTCTTCGACAGGAAGTAGATCCAGCCGACCTCGCCGCGGTCGTTCAGCTTGAAGCCCTTCTTCTCGAACCGCTTCTGGAAGATCGGCCACATCTTGTCGGCGACGTAATCGACCTCCTCGGCCGACTGGAACAGCATCGGGATCTCGAGGACGCGGATCGACTCGTCGATCATCGACAGACCGATGGACGTCACCGAGGCGCCGTCGAGCTGGCCGAGCTTGATCTTGCGGACGAAGTCGCGCTCGTCGCCCTGCTGCCCGCCCTCGAAGTACTTCATGGTGACGCGGCCACCGGTCTTCTGCTTGATCTCGGCCGAGGCCTTGTCGAGGACCGCCATCCACGGGCTACCCGAGGGCGCCAGGGTCGCGAGGCGGATCTCGACGTTCGCGCCTTGCGCCTTCGCCACGCTCGGAGAGAGCGCCAGCGCGGCCACCGCGCACATTCCCAGTACCTTCGTCATCCGGATCATCGACAAGCTCCTTGGTCCACTCGTGAGGTGCGCAACACTATTAGGGATTCGTACGCCGCGCAACGGGGAAGCGAACGGTAGGACGTGACGCTTCCGTCGATATTCAAGCGCCTCGGAACCCCGTCAGCGCAGCGGCAGCCGGCCCACCGTGATCGCCGGGGAGGCATCGCTCGGCGCGAGCACGGGTGGCGCGCTCGCGTCCGTGTACACGAGGACGAAGCCGGTGGCCCCGCCACCGCCGCCCCCCGGCGCCGCGCCGTTTCCGGGCGCGACGAGCCTCGCGCCGCCGGCTCCGCCGTCGCCTCCGCCGGGTCCGCTCGCGCCGCCGGCGGCACCCCTCGCCGACGAGAGCGATCCGTCCGCGCCGCCCTGTCCAGTGCTGCCGCCGCCTCCGCCTCCGCCGTTCGCGAACACCTGCCCGGTGATCGCGACCTCGTGCGCGGCGATGACGAGCACGCCGCCGCTGCCGCCGCCGCCCGCGCTCGCACCCGGCGCCCCACCACCGCCGCCGACGTCGATCCGACCGTCGATCGAGACCGCGCCTCGACACGACACGAACATCAGCGCGCCGCCGCCGCCGCCGCCCGCCGGAGACGCGGCGCGATAGCCGCCGCGCAGCGCGCCGAGGAACCCGGGGACCGCGCCGACGGAGCCGCCGGCGCCACCGCCGCCGCCGTCCCCTCCGCCCGTCCTGAAGCCCGCACCGCCACCGCCGATCGCACCGGCCGGTGGAGTACCCGACACCCGCGTGCCTCCGCCGGGGCCGTCGAGCGGTCCGTCCCCGGACCCATCGATCGCACCGCCGATCGTGATGTCGCCATCGGCGATGAACGCGAACGCGCGCGCGCCGGCGAGCTCGACCCGTCCGGCGGCGATCGCGATCGAGGACTGCCGCACCACGCAGATCTCGGGGCCGTCGATCTGCGGGCGCACGCCGCCCGTGCACGTCGAGGCCACGCCCCCGTCGAGCGTGGTGTCGGCGCTGACCGTCAGCGGCCCTGCCGTCGCGAGCGCGTCGCAGTCGCGCGCCAGCACCTCGTACGGCGGCTGGAAGTACGCGCAGTGCGCGTGCGGCTGGTCGTCGAGCTGCGACAGACACAGCGTCGTGCACGTCGCCACCGGCTCGAACGACACGCCATCGGCGGCGCAGCGCTCGACCTCGTCGAGCGCGTCGGGCCGGCACCGCGCCACACCCGGCGCGCAGGTGTTGCAGCTGCCGGCGGTGTTGCAGCCCTGCTCGCAGGGCACCTCGTACGTGCCGTCGCCGGCGGGGTTGCAGCGGCGCACGCGCCCCGCGGCGGTGCACTCGAGGAACGCCCCCGGCTCGCACACGACGGCCGGGGCATCGGGACCGGCCGCGCGCTCGGAGCACGCGACGGCGATGGAGAGGATCAGGGCGGGGCGGATCGGTCGAGCCTGCTCGAGCCTTCCTCGAGCCTTACTCGAGGAAGAGGTCCTTCTCGTGCGAGAGGTACCGGCGCGCCTTGCGGTGCGCGACCTCGTTCGCGAGGCGCTGCTCGGGCCACACGGAGGGCGCGGTCTCGAGGACCATCTTCAGCTGCTCGTGGAAGAACTTGCGGTCGTTGTTCGCGAGGCCGACGCGATAGCCGAGCAGCGTGCGCGCGAGCAGGAACTTGTTGTCGGTGACCTTCAGGGCCATCTCGAACATGGCCTTGCCCTTGTCGGGGTCGCCGCCCATCGCCTTGCCGCGCGCGGTGTGGATCATGCCGAGCGCGATGTACGGCAGGGCCGCGTGCTGCCTGGCCTTCGGCAGGCCGTGCTTGGTGTCGATCTCGACCACGCGGTTCAAGATCGCCTCGACCGTCGGCAGGTACGCGATCATCTCGATGCGCGTCAGGTTGTGGTTGATGATCGAGCCGAGCGCCATGCCGGCCATCAGCATCGGGAAGCGCTTGCCCTTGCCGGTGTCCTTGAGGAGCTTCGCGACGACCTCGGGGCCCTCGAAGATCTCCTTCTGCCAGCGCTTGCCCAGCGTCTTCAGCGCGTAGTTGAGACAGCGCGTGAAGATCTTCGTCGAGCGGTTGTTGTGGTACTCGATCGCCTCGAGGTCCTTCTTGAACTTCGCGGCCTCCCAGTCGTCCTCGACGAAGGCGGTGCCGTACTGGCAGTAGCCCTCGGTGAGGATCTTGATCAGGCGCTCGTTCTCGGGATCGACGATCCAGAAGCCTTCGACGGTCTTCAGCGCGCCGGGGATCGCCTGGCGGGCCATCTCGTAGTCCGCCTCCTGCTGCAGGCTCGGCTGCGCGCGGATCAGGACCTTCGACGTCGTGTTGACGGTGATCTTTCCGAGGTCACAGCCGCCCAGGACGGCAACGGCGACGGTGGCGGCGAGTACATAGGCAAGGCGCACGAGTTCCCCCTTCGAACGATGACGAACGCTAAGTCAGCGAAAGGCGAGAGTCAACGCGCGGGGCCGGGCAGTGTACATTCGGGATCAGGATGCGGCGGGTAATCCTGGTGCTCGCGCTTACGACGGCCGCCTCCGCGTGCGGCGGTGGGTCGGCGGCGCCCGAGCACCGCCGCGACCCGGGAGCCCTGGTGGTCGCGAACGCCAACGGCGTGATCGGCCTCGATCCGGTCCGGGTGACCGACAGCGAGTCGATCGAGGTCGGCGAGCTCCTGTTCGAGGGCCTCGTGCGGTGGAAGCCGGGCACGACCGACATCACGCCCGGCCTCGCGGCGAGCTGGCGGGCCGTCGACACGGTGACGTGGCGGTTCGAGCTCCAGGCGAACGTGCTGTTCCACGACGGCACGCCGATGGACGCGGCGGCCGTGAAGTTCTCGTTCGAGCGGCTGATCGATCCGAAGCACCCGAACTACATCAAGGGCGAGGACGGCACGTACTGGCGGAGCCTCCTCAAGGACATCGTGCGCGTCGACGTGATCGACGCGCGGACCGTGGAGATCAAGACGCAGCGGCCCTACGCGCCGCTCGTCGGCGACGTGGCGATGTTCCCGATCGTCTCGCCGGTGGCGGTGCGGCGGTGGGGCGATGCGTTCAAGAGCAACCCGGTGGGGACCGGCCCGTACGTGTTCGAGAGCTGGACCCCCGGCGAGCAGGTCGTCGTGAAGCGCTTCTCCGGGTACTGGGGCAAGGCGCCGGCGCTCGACCGGATCGTGTTCCGCGTGATCGTCGACGCGCGGCAGCGGCTCGTCGAGCTCGAGTCGGGCTCGATCGACATCGCGACCTCGATCCTCCCCGACGAGCAGTCGTTCGTCGAGCTCCACCCCGATCTCGTGCTGCGCTCGACGCCCGGCAACGACGTCAGCTACCTCGCGTTCAACACCCAGCACCCGCCGTTCGACGACGTGCGCGTGCGGCGCGCGGCGAGCTTCGCGATCAACAAGGAGCCGATCGTCAAGCTCGCGTACCAGGGCCGCGCGATCGCCGCCGACGGCCCGCTGCCGCCGATGCAGTGGGGCTATCACAAGCCACAGAGGCGCTACAGCTACGACCTCGTCGCCGCGCGGAAGCTGCTCGCCGAGGCGACCGCCGACGGGAGGTTCGACCCGGCCGGCGTCTACAAGCTGTACTCGCTGTCGACACCGCGGCCGTACCTGTCGCAGCCCGAGCGGGTGGGGCGCTACCTCCAGGCGGCGCTCGCGCAGGTCGGGATCCGGACCGAGCTCGTGCTCCAGCCCTACGCCGAGCACAAGAAGGCGGTCGAGGCCGGCGAGCACGACCTCGCCGTGTTCGGGTGGGTCGGCGACACCGGCGATCCCGACAACTTCCTCTACGTGCTGTTCCACTCCGACAACGCCAAGGTCGGCGCCGCGCAGAACATCGCGTTCTACAAGTCCGAGCGGGTGGACAAGCTCTTGGTCGAGGCGCAGGGGGCACCCGACGAGCCGACGCGCTCGGGGCTCTACGCGGTCGTCCAGGACTCGATCGCCGCGGACGCGCCGTGGGTCCCGCTCGCGCACTCCGAGCTCGTCGTCGCGGCGCGCGCCGAGCTGAAGGGGCTGATCCTGTCGCCGCGCGGCCACCCGGTCTATCCGCTGATCTCGCGCGGGGAGGCGCGGTGAGCATCATCCCCACCACCCCCGTGCCCGACACGGGGCGGAGCCGGCGCTACAAGATCGCCGCGCCCCCCCCCGCGAGCCCGCGGATCGCGAAGCCGGCGCCGCCGCCCAAGCTGCGGATGCGGCTGCGCAGCAAGCTGGTGGTCGCGATGGCGTTCGCCGGTCTGGTGCCGGTGCTGATCGTCGCCGTGCTCGCGACGCGGGTGATCCTGTCGAGCCTCGAGAGCGGTCTCCGCGACGACGCGCGGCGGCAGCTCACGGTCGGCCTGAACCTCGTGCTCCGCGCCGTCGAGCGGATCGGCGACGAGACCGTGCAGATGTCGGAGTCGACCGAGCTGTCGGCGGCGATCGACCTCGGACCACCCGCGCTCGAGGCGTGGATCGCGCACGAGGGCGTGCACGTCCCGTCCGCGCGGCTGCAGATCCTCGACGCGAACGGCACGCTGATCTTCGACCGCGTGCTCGGCGGGGCGACCGCGCGGTTCGCCGACGTCGGCGTCGACGCGCAGGACGCGATGGTCACGGCCGCGATGTCGTGGACGCGCGCCGTGTCGCGGGTCGCGATCGGTGACAAGGTCGTCGTGCGCGCGGTGTCTCCGATCGTCGACAGCACGCTCGCGCTGAAGGGCGTGCTCGTGCTGTCGACGCCGCTCGACGGCGACTTCGCGGACGGCATCAAGGGCGCGCTCGCCGCGGACGTCCTGCTCGGGGGGCTGTCGGGCAAGCTCGCCGTGACATTCCGATCGACGCTCGGCCGCCGCGCCGATCCGTTCGTGATGGTGCCGGAGGATCGGCGCACCGCCCTCGAGGGCAAGAAGGTCGTGCGCGACATCGAGCTGCCGACCGGCACCTACGAGATCGCGACGACCGCGCTGCTCGACAGCCAGGACCGGCCGA
>JAEUJX010000084.1 GCA_016794545.1 Myxococcales bacterium | reverse complement strand
GCCCAGGTCGCCGCGACCACCCCCGACGCGGGCACGGTCCAGACGCCGACGAACAGCGGGCCGAGCGATCAGCTGGTGATCACGTCGACGCCCGCCGGTGCGCGCGTCTACCTCGACGGCTCCGATGCGGGTGTCACGCCGCTCAAGCGCGAGAGCTCGCCGGACCGCCACACGATCGCGCTGCTCCTGCCCGGTCACGATCTCTACATCGCGCAGGTCGACGGTCACGGCTCGTTCGCGATCTCGCTGAAGGAGGTCACGCCTCCCGCGGGGCCCGCCGGCATCAAGGTCCTCAAGTGCAAGGACAAGGACCGCTACTACGTGTACGTCGACGGGAAGCCGACCGGCATGATGTGCCCGACGGAGCGCATCGACACCGATGTCGGCCCGCACACCGTCGAGGTCTACGACGCGGTCAGCGAGGCGAAGAAGCGGTACGACATCGTCATCAAGGACACGCGCCTGTCCCATCGCATCAAGATCGAGTAGCGACGCGAGGGATACTTCGCGCTTACTTCGTCGCGCGAAATCCTTTCGGCGGTATCTCAGTCGTCGCTGACGTCGCCGTCGGCGTCGCCGTCGAGCTTGTGGCGCGGATCGAGACCGTACTTGCGGATCAGCTCGCGCAGGTGCTTGCGATCGATCTGCGCCTCGCGCGCTGCCGCCGACAGGTTCATCTTGTGGCGGCGCATCAGATCCTCGATGTACTCGCGCTCGAACATCTCGACGAGCTGACCCTTCGCCTCCTTGAACGGGAGGTCGGTGCGGATGCCGAGCGACGGAGCGGCCTCGCTGACGAGCGCGTCCTCGAGGTTGATCGTGTTGCCGCGCGCGAGCAGGCACGCGCGCTCCATCACGTTGCGGAGCTCGCGCACGTTGCCCGGCCAGCTGTGGCGGACCAGGCGCGCCATGTCCTCGGGCGTGACGGTGAGGCCGGGACCGAACGTGTTGACGAAGTGATTGATCAGCAGCGGGATGTCGCTGCCGCGCTCGCGCAGCGGTGGGACGCTGACGCGGATGACCGCGAGGCGGTAGTAGAGGTCCTCGCGGAACGCCTTCTTCGCGACCTCGGCCCGCAGGTCGCGGTTCGTCGCCGCGACGACGCGCACGTCGATCTTCTCGTAGGTGTTGGAGCCGACCTTGCGGACGGCGCGCTTGTCGAGCACGCGCAGCAGCGAGGGCTGCAGGTCGAGCGCCATCTCGCCGATCTCGTCGAGGAAGATCGTGCCACCGTGCGCCTCCGCGAACGCGCCGCGCCGATCGGTGATCGCGCCGGTGAACGAGCCCTTCACGTGGCCGAACAGCATCGACTCGATCAGCTCGCGCGGGACCGAGCCGCAGTCGAACACGACGAACGGGCCGTCCTTGCGCGGCGAGTGGTTGTGGATCTCCTCGGCGATCAGCTCCTTGCCGGTGCCGGTCTCGCCCTCGATCAGCACGGTCGCGTTCGTCGCGCCGACCTCCTCGAGGAGCGTGAACATCTGGCGCATCTTCGTGTCGCCGCCGACGATCGTGCCGAACGCGGCCTGCTGGCTCGGCTCGGGATCGACGATCTCCTCGTCGGGCAGGAACTTGATGACCGTACGGCCGAGCTTGATCTCGGCACCAAAGCCGATCGAGATGCGCTCGAACCGCGACCCCTGGATGAACGTGCCGTTGGTCGACCCGCAGTCGATCATCATCACTTCATCGCCGATGAGCTGCGCCTCGACGTGCTTGCGCGACACCGTCTTGTCGGTGAGCACCAGGCTGCAGTTCGGGCCGGAGCCGAACGAGACGGCCTGACCGTTGTTCGTCAGCCGGACCGCCTCGCCGCGGTCGGGACCCTTGATGACGATGAAGATGCCGCCCTGGGTCTGCCGGGAATAGGACGGCGCGTCGTCGAGCAACGCCGTGACGTTGGAGCGATCCTTCGACATCTTCTCCCGGCCGACGCCATCGTAGCCCTGCCCCGCACCGCGTGTAAATACGCGTCGCCCCTACTTCTCTTTGACCTCGACGTCGGGACCGGACATCGCGACGATGGCCGCCGCTACCCCTGCCGCGACGAGGACGAGGAAGACGATCAGGTAGGGCATCTTGCTCTTGCTACGCTTCCCCGAGGTCGCCTGGCGGGTCCCGCTACCCGAGGGGGCAGGCGCTGGCGCGGTCCGCCCCGCCGGCCGTGGCGCGGGCGCCACCGGCGCCATCGGGTCGGTGCGCCGCGGCTGCGGAGGCGGCAGCGGGCTCGCCTCGGAGTCGATCAAGCGCGGGCCCGAGTCGAGCGTGGGTCCCTTGTTGAGATCGACGAGCGGCTTCGCGCCGTCGGATCCCTCGAGGTCCATCATGTTGATGATCGACGTCAGCTCGACGCCGGCGAACTTGCCGACCTCGGTCTTCGGTCGGGGCGGCGGCAGCACGGGGCGGCGCGGCGCTACGGTGCTCTTCGGCGTCTTCGCGCGCGCGATCGCGATCGAGTGGATCGACACCGGCCCGATCCCAAGGTCCTCGTCGTCGTGCTCCTCGTCGTCCTCGTCGCTCGCGTCGTAGACCTCGGTGCCGGCGCGCTTGCCCTCGACGTAGCCGAGGTCGTCGTCGTCATCGTCGCCGCGCCACTGATCGGTCGGACCGCACGCATCGAGCAGCTCGCGAGCGAGGTCGGGCGCGTTCATGAGCAGGCCGTGCCGGTGCGCGAACCGCGTCAGCGCCTCGTTGAGCTCGCCCGCGGTCTGGTACCGCTCGTCGGGGTTGATCGACAGCGCCTTCTTGAGGATCGCGTCGAACTCCGCCGGGAGGCCAGGCACCTTGCGCGACACGCTCGGCACCGGCTGCGAGTAGATCTCGTCGGCCGACGTGGTGAGGCCCGCGTGCACGAACAGGCGCTCGCCCGTGATCACCTCGAACATGCACACGGCGAGCGAGTACAGATCGCTCCGGTGATCGAGCGGCTCGCTCCTCGCCTGCTCGGGCGACATGTATCCGATCTTCCCCTTCACCTTGTAGAAGAGCGAGTTGTGCGTCGACGCCTTCGCGATGCCGAAGTCCGTCAGCTTCACCTCGCCGGTGTACGAGACCAGGATGTTCGACGGCGAGACGTCGCGATGGATCAACTTGAGCGGCTGGCCGTCGAAGTCTCGCTTGACGTGCGCGTACGCGAGCGCGGACAGCGTCTCCCGGCAGATCCGGATCGCCGCGGCCGGCGAGAACCGCTTGCCGCGGCGCTTCGCCTTCTTGAGCAGCGTGCGGAGGTCCCCGCCGGGCAGGTACTCCATCACGATGAAGTACTCGCCACCGGCCGTCACGAGGTCGATCGTGTGGACGATGTTCGCGTGGTCGAGCGTCGCGGACAGCTTCGCCTCGCGGAGGAACAGGTCGATGAACTCCTCCTGCTGCGTGAACTCCGGCAGGAGCTGCTTCAGGACGACCTCCATCTCGAACCCGCCGGCGCCGAGCTTCTTGCCGACATAGATCGCCCCCATGCCGCCCTCGGAGAGATGCTCCAGGACGACGTAGCGATCGATGGGTGCGCCGCCGGCGTCTACCACGACGGCGCAGTGTAACATTGCGAGACCGTGAGCGAAGCGGACCGCTACCGCCTGCGCCCCCTGCGCGAGGTCCGCGCGCGCGACGAACAGGTGAGAAAGGGCGATCTCGCAGGCGCCGTCGGCGACGCCAAGGAGACCGCCGCGGCGCTCGCCCGCGCGACCGAGGCTGTCGCTCGCGCGCAACACGCCCTCGACGACGCCGTCGCTCGCGTTGCCCGCGCCGGAGTCGCGGCGGAGCTCGTGCGCCACGAACGCTTCCTCGCACGCCTCCGCGCCGCGCTCGCGCTCGCCGTTGACGAACAGCTCCGCGCTGACGCCGTGCACCGCGGGAGGCTCGACGCCGTCGATCTCGCGCAGGGGCGGCTCGCCCACGCGCGCGCACATCGCGAGGTCATCGAACGCCACTTCGAGCGCTGGCGGGCCGAGCGCCGCAAGATCGCAGAACGCCGGGAGGATTGAGCGCGGCGCAACCGGTCCCGAGGGTCCGTGTCTACGGGGCATGAAGCTGCTCGCCGCCCTCGTCCTCGCCGCCGCCGTCCCCACCACCGCGCTCGCCCAGCCCACGAAGGGGCCCGACGTCGAGACGATGGCCACCGACGACTGCGCGAAGGCTCGCAAGGTCGGGAAGACCTGCGTGCTGAAGATCGAGGACGAGACGATCGAGGGGGGCACGCCGACCCACGGCGGCGTGGACGGGTCGTTCATCACGTTCGGTGATCACAACAGCCTGATCAAGATCCGCCGTGACTTCATCCGGGAGATCCTCCGCACGGCGGAGGACATCGAGTAGCAGGCGCTCTATGATCGGGCGCAGGATGCGCCCGCTCCTGCTCGTGCTGCTCGCGACGCTCGGTTGTACCGAGACGCGCAGCGCCCAGTGCAAGGAGGTCTGCAAGCGCGAGGCGGAGTGCGTCGATCAGACGGCGAGCAAGATGCCGTTCGACGAAAAGGAGTGCATCGCCGCGTGCGCCGCGCTCGAGGCCGACAAGGCCGACAACGGCGCCAAGGTCCAGCGGCACATCGACTGCGTGCACAAGCAGAACGACTGCGCCGCGATCCTGGAGTGCCGGTAGTGCTGAGCGCGACGACGACGCGGCCGTTCGGCCAGAGCACGCTCAAGTCGACCGTGTTCCTCGAGCGCCGGTTCCGCGCGCACCTCGTCGTGCGCGACCGGCTGCTGTTCGACTCGGCGTTCTCGCCACCGGCGAAGAAGCCGAGCGCGTTCGTCCACCTGTACGCGACGCTCGACGGCAAGTTCGCGATCGACAACGGGGCGGTGGTCGAGGGCCGCTCGTCGTACGTGCTCGCCGAGACCGAGTTCGACCGCATGGTGCCCGGCGCGCGCACGTTCCGCTCGTGGGGCGCCCCCGGGACGATCGTCGAGCTGCGCGTGCCGGCGACCGACCTCCGCCTGCCGGTCGGGCTCGGCCACGGGCCGATCGAGCTGCCCGCTGCCGTGTGGGACGCGTACGGTGCGCTGCACGCGGATCCCGGCGAGCCCGCGCTGCACCAGCTGATCGTGCGGCTCGGCGAGGCCGGCGTGCTCAGCAAGGACCTCACGTCGAGCGTCGTCGCGACCGAGCCCGAGCGGTTCCAGCGGCTGTGGACGGTGCTGCGCCCGCTGTACGAGGACCTCGCGACGAGCGCCTCGCTCAAGCAGATCGCGATCGTCGCGAAGCTCTCGCTGCGCCAGCTCGGCCGCGACCTCGGCGACCTGACGCGCACGTTCGGGCTGTTCGGCGCCGGCTTCCGCGATGCGATGCGCGTGCTGCGCCTCCGCGCCGCGGTGCTGCTGCTCTCGGCGCCCGGAGGCACGCCGAGCGATGTCGCGAAGACGGTCGGCTACGGCAGCCTCGATGCGATGGGCCGCGCGTTCCGCGACGCGCAGCTCCCACCGCCGAGCGTGGTGCAAGAGGCCGTGCGCTATCCGGCGGGCTGACACGCCGGATGGCCGGGCATCCCCCGAGCGCCGAGGTCACAGCAAGGGCCGCACGACATAGACGGTGAACGCGATCAGGGCCGCGCCCAGCGCGCACACGGCGATGAGGCCGCGTCGCGACGGTGGAGCGTCCGGCGAGCGCGGCAATTCGCGTGATGTCTGTTTCGGATCGATGGCGAGGAGCCAAGCGGTGACGCCGAGCTGGAGCAGCGCTGCGAGCGCGTAGCAGCTCGCATACGAGAAGTGCTCGGTCAGCGGTGCAGCGATGCTGAAGCCCAGGGTCGTCGAGATGTTCGAGAACGCCATGTACGCGGTGAACTGCGACGCGCCGACGCGCGCCCACGACACCTGCATGCACAGCGCGAACAGCGACACCGTGAGGATCGAGGTCGCGAGCGGCTGCACCAGCGAGGTCACCCAGACGAACCACTCGTGGTGCCATAGCGACGACCCGATGCCGAACACGGCCCAGTTCGCCGCCATCGCGAGCGACGCGGTCATCGCCACCCGCTTGATCCCGTAGCGGTCCGCGAGCAGGCCGCCGATCACGCTGCCACCGAGCCCGATACCGAGCCCGAAGATGCCGGTCAGCTGCGCGTACGTATCCGGTTGCCACTTCAGCTCCTGGGTGAACAGCACGAACGCGTTCGCCGTCACCACACCGAGCCCGACGTGCAGCGTGAGCATGAGCAGCGCGGTCACGAGCGCCGAGCGCACACCGAACACGTCGACCAGGCCGCGCAGCACCTCGCGGACACGCGGCCGCTGCTCGATCGGCCGGTCCGTCTCGCGCACGAGCAGCGGGACCAACATGATCGCGAGGAGGATCGCGGTCTGCACGATCAGCGCCGTCTGGAGGTTCGTGTACGCGACGAGGGTCGTCATCCCGCCGGCCCCGATCATCCCGCCGCCGTACTTCGACGCATACATGAGCCCGTTCGCGCGGCCGCGCTCGCTGTCGTCGAGCAGATCGACCGCCAGCGCGTCGACGGCGACGTCCTGGAGCGCGTTGAACACGGTGTGGAGCAGCACGATCCACGCGAGGAGCTTCAGGTCCTCCGTGAGGTCCGGGATCAGGATCAGCGAGAGGATCGTGAGCGCCATCATCCCCTGGGCGAACACGATCCACGGCCGCCGCCGGCCGAACCGCGGCAGCGTGAACGCGTCGATGATCGGGCCCCAGATCCACTTGAACGAGTACGGCAAGGTCGTCATCGCGAGCGCCGCGCCGACGGCCGCGTTGTCGAGACCGCGATCCGCGAGGTAGAGCGGGATCGTCGTGGCCGTGAACCCCCACGGGATCCCCTGCGCCACGTACAGCGTGCACAGGGTGAACAACCGCAGCCAGCGTCGCTCCGCGAGGCTCACTGCGGAGAAGACTACTCGTCCGCGGCGCCGAACGCGATCGTCAGCGACAGACCGCCCGCGACATACGGGTCGCCCGCGCGCTGGTCGCCCGCGACGAGCCGCGGCATCCACCCGGCCGCGACCATGACCGCGACCCGCGCGTGGTGGAAGACCCTCCCCGCGAGGTGCGCGTCGAACGCGACCGACGCCGTCGCGGCGGGGAACACGCCCGACAGCTTCGCGTAGCTGTACGGCGCGCTGCCGTCCTCGGCGCAGTCCCTGCCGTTGCCGGTGTCACCGTCGTAGCAGTAGCGGCCCGACGCCTTCAGGTACGTCGCCTGCGCCGCGAGCTGCGCGTGCGCGGAGAGCCAGCGCGCGAGGTCGAGGAGCTTCGCGTCCGCCGCGACCTCGGCGCCGAAGCGCGAGGCCTCGTAGTGGGCACCGTTGTGATCCGCACGCATGTGCGTGCCGTACGCGGCGCCTGCGATCGAGAACCGAGCAGCGAGCGCGCGCCGGTAGCCGACGAGGGGCTCGACGCCGGTGTCGTGATCCGCGCCCCAGACGCGGCCTCCGACGATCAGGCCGGGCACGCCGAGCAGGCGCTCGGGGTCGAACAGCGCCGCGAGCTGCGGGCTCGACTTCTTGCTCCGCTGCTCGCCGCGCGCGGCGTCGCTCAGGCGAAACACCGGCACGAGCCCGCCGGAGACCTCACCTGCCGGGCGGCTCGACGGCACGGCGGAGATCGCCGTCGTCGCGGGCATCGGTCCGAGGCTCGTACAGCCGGCGAGGAGCGCGCAAACCGCGACGAATCGCATGCGGTACACTCTACGGCCTCGGATGGCCGACACGCACACGGCAAACCACGTCACGCTGACGCCTCACGCCGACGACACGGCGCCGGCGGAGGGCGAGCTCGCGAAGCCCACGGGCCGCGGGTTCGCGTAGCGCGTGTCGCTCTGGGGCCGGTTCTTCGCGCGGCTGCGCGCCTTCCTCGGCGAGCCGCTCGAGAGGAGCCTGCGCCGCCGGTTGCGCGCCGCCTCCCCGGCCCGGATCAGCGAGCTGCGCGAGGGCCTGCACTGCCGGATCTCCGGCGAGGTCCGCGCGCTCGAGGGGCGGGTGCTCGAAGCGCCGCTGTCCGGCCTGCCGTGCGTGGCCTTCCTGCTCGAGGTCGTCGAGCGGATCGGCACGAACGTCGGCGAGGAGACCGACCTCGCGATCTACGACCGCCAGGCCGTGCCGTTCCTCCTCGTCGACGGCACGCACCACGCGCTGATCGATCCGACGCACGCGCAGGTGCTCGTCGGCATCGATCACGAGCTGACCGCGCG
>JAEUJX010000039.1 GCA_016794545.1 Myxococcales bacterium | reverse complement strand
CCCGGTGCGCGTCGGCGAGCTGCTGCGCCGCGAGCGTGGCGCGGACGTGCGCCTGGATCGACAGCCGCGAGTAGATCGACGTGCCGGTCATCCGCTCGAGGAGCTCGCTGCGGTCCTTGCCATCGGCACGGAGGAACGCGGCGAACTCGCCCTGCGCGAGCAGCGCGGAGCGGCGGAACTGGTCGAACGTCAGGCCGAGGCGGCGGTGGATCTCGTCGAGCGTCTCGGTCTTGGTGCCGCCGAGGCGCTGGCCACCGTCGAGCGCGGTGAGCGCGACCTGCTGGGACTGGAGCGTGCCGTCGACCTGCCCGCGTGCGCGGCGCACCGACCAGCGCGCGCGATAGCGGCGGCCGTCGCCGGCCTCGAAGTCGACCTCGGCCCAGCCCTGCGCGGCGCCGCGGCGCAGCAGCGTGCGCACGTCCTGCGCGCCGAGCGAGCCCGGATCTTCCTCTCCGCGTCCGACGACGACGCGGCTGTGATTCGTGAGCCTCGGCGTGCGATCGAACAGGGCGACGCACAGCGCGTCGAGCAGCGTGCTCTTCCCCGCGCCGGTGTTGCCGACGATCGCGAACACGCCGGCGCCGCCGAGCGCGCCCGCCGCGAGATCGATCTCGAACTCGCCCGCGAGGCTCGCGAGGTTGCAGCCGCGGATCGCGAGGATCTTCACGACGCCCCCGGATCGGCGGCATCACCGGAGACGTCGGCGAGCAGCCGGTCGAAGCCGGCGACGACCTCGGCCGACGGCGGCTCCGCGTGCTCGCGCGCCCACAGCTGGAGGAACACGTCGCGCGGGTCGAGCTCGGCGAGCCGCCGCGCGCTCACGCGATCGCCGAGGGCGGCGCGGTCTCCGGTGTGCTCGACGTGCAGCTGGATCAGGCGCGCGTGCTTGCCCTCGAGCGCGGTCTCGACGAGCGCGCGCAGCTTCGGCTCTGGCCGGTCGAGCGCGACCACGACCTCGAGGTACGGGCGGTGCTCGTCGGCGCGCCTCGGCGGCAGCGCGTCGAGCGCGGCGAGCACCTCGCCGAGCGGTGCCGCGCCGCGCCGGGGCACGCGCAGGACCGCGTTCGCCTGCGGGATGTCGAGCAACCGGATCTGGCTGACGCGCCCGCCCGCGAAGTCGATCGCGGCGATCGAGTGCCGGTACCCCGCCTCGTCGAGCGCGAGCGGGATCGGCGCGCCCGCGTACCGGACGGTGTCGCGACCCACGCGCTGCGCGCGGTGGATGTGGCCGAGCGCGACGTAGTCGAGGTCCTGCGGGAACAGCCGCAGCGGCGCCGACTCGACGCCGCCGATCGACACGCGCCGCTCCGACAGATAGGCCGCGTCCGCGCCCGCGACGTAGAGATGTCCGGTCGCGATCAGCGCCTGGCCTGCCGTGCGCCGCGCGCGCGCGGCCGCGAGCACCTCGCCGTAGACCGCCTCGAGCGGGTTCGCCGGATCGGCGGGCAGATCGATCGGACGCAGGAACGGGACCGCCGCGACGAGCCCGCGCCCTCCGGCGATCTCGATCACCACGTGGTCGAGATCGAGCTCGCCGCCGGCCGTGCGCGGCAGGCTGCCCACCACGTGGACGCCGAGCTCGCGCAGCACGGCGCTGGCGGCACCGAGCCGCGCCGGGGAGTCGTGGTTGCCGGCGATCGCGACGATGTCCATCGCCGGTCGCGCGCGGCGGGCCGCGGCGAGCAGCTCGAACCACATGCGCTCGGCGCTCGCGGGCGGCGTGGCGCTGTCGAACACGTCGCCCGTGATCAGCAGCGCGTCGGCGGCCTCGCGCACGCAGGTCTCCAGCAGCCACGCCAGGAACACCGCGTGTTCGTGCTCGCGCGTGACTTCGCCCCGGAGCGTGTGCCCGAGGTGCCAGTCCGAGGTGTGCAGGAGCCGCACCCCCTGATCATCTCAGGGGGGTCTGACGGTCGAACCGGCTACGGTTCGCACTCGCAGACGGCGCGGAACTTCGTCGAGCAGCGCTCGTCGCTGAGCTTGTTGCCCTGGGTGATCACGCAGTCCTCGCCGGGCCCCGCGTCGTCGGGCTGGTTGGTGTTCCAGGGCAGGAACGTCTGGACCACGCCCTTCACGTTCCGCCAGGTGTTCTCCATCGCGGAGTCGGTGATCCCGACCCACACCTGGGGTGCGGCGCCGAGTGTCTGGATCGCGTCGAGCTCGCTCTGATCGTCGGGGATCGCGAGATACGCCGACGACGACGTCGCGGCACAGAACGCGCGCTGCGTCCCCCAGTTCTCCGCCATGTTGATCAGCTGGTACCGGTGCGTGCCCTGGCCGCCGTTGATCGTGTTGTAGCCACTCGGGCAGCCCGCGGGGACCGGCGCATCGATCGACGCGTCGCCGCCGGTGGACGCGTCGACCCCGGCGTCGGGCTGGCCGCCGCCGCCGACGCACTCGTTCGCGTACGAGCCGGCCGACGAGCCGAACCGGAAGCCGCTCGCGCACGCCGGGTCGGGCTCGCTGCAGAACCCGACGTCGGTCTGGCACGTGCCGCCCGCGCCGCAGTCGGAGCTGGTCGCGCAGCGGAACGAGGTGTCGCGCAGGCAGCCCGCGAGCAGCGTGCAGGCGAAGAGGAGAGCGATCCGCATCAGAAGCCTCCCGAGAACGTCACGAGGCCACCGCCGCTGGTCGGCACGACCGCGACGCCACGCTCCTTGCCGCCGCCGCCGTCCCGCAGCACGTAGCGCGCGATCCCGGCGCCGATCAGGATCGCGCCGCTGCCGACGAGGACGACCGAGAACGTGCGCTTGGCGTGCGCGCTGTCGACGCGATCCTCGTAGGTCTTCAGGTCGACCGCCGACTCGGCCTCGTCGAGGTCGGAGCGCGCGCTGAGGTAGAACGCCAGCCCGGCCGCACCCGCCGCGATCCCGGAGACGACCAGCACGTCGCCGATCTTGTCCTCGTACCAGGGCGAGCGCTTGTTCTCGGCGCTCGGCGGCAGGTACGGCGAGTCGCTCGCGACCGGCCCGGGCACTGGCGCCGGAGGGGGCGCGGCCGCGGCGAGCTTCGTCTGGCAGGTCGCGATCGCCTGCTTCGTATCCGACGTCGCCTGCGCGCTCGGGTTCGTCGCGAGGAACCGCTCGTAGTAGTCGATCGCGTCCTTGCAGCGGTCGAGCTTCACGTTGACCTGGCCGAGCGCGAACAGCAGCTCCGGCTTCGGATCGAACGCGTACGCCGCCTCGAGCTGGGCGCGCGCCTCCTCGAAGTTGCCGGCCTTGTGCGCCTCCATCGCCTTCTGGATGTGGACCTGCGCCTTGTCGCCGGCGAGCGCGGTCGCAGGGACACACGCGAGCGCGAACGTGATCAGGGTTCGATTCATCATCATTTTGGAAACAGCGAGTTCGGGTCCCAGCCGTCCTTCTTCGCCGGCTTCGCGGCCGGCTTCTTCACCGCGGTCGCGGGCCGCGCCGTCACGGCCTTGGTCGTCGCCGGCCTCGCCGTCGTCGCCGGCTTCGAGGTCGTCACCTTCGCGGTGGCCGCCTTCGCGGTCGCCGGCTTCGCGGTCACCGGCTTCGCGGTCGCCGGCTTCGCGGTCACCGGCTTCGCGGTCGTCACCTTCGCCGTGGCCGGTTTCGCGGTCGCCGGCTTCGCGGTCGTCACCTTCGACGTCTCCGGCTTCGCGGTCGTCACCTTCACCGTGGCCGGCTTCGCGGTCGCCGGCTTCGCGGTCGCCACCCTCACAGGAGGCTCGGCGGGCTCGACCGGCGGCGCGGGCACCTCCTCGGCGACGGGCAGCGCGCTGGCGGCCGCGATGAGGCCGGCGGGAGCCAGCGCGGCGAGCTCCGCCGTCATCGCGGCGTCCAGCGCCTCGCTCGGCGGAGGTTCGCTCGGTGCCGGATTGGACGCGGACCCGTTCGACGCGGGATCGCCGGTCGCGGGATCGATCGCCGCGGTCTCGACCGGCGTCGCCGGCTCCTCGGTGGCGGACTGCTGCGTGCTCGCCCACGTGCGCTCGCTGCGAGGCTCCTCGGCCGCGGTGCGCTGCGCCGCCGCCTCGGCCAATTGCTTCGCCTGCTTCCGCGCGATCGCGGCCTCGTTCTCCTCGGCCGTCGGTCCGGCGGGCGTGTCAGCCCCGCCGCCGCCCGACAGGCCGATCGCGAGCGCGAGTGCGGCGGCCGCGGCGACGCCGCCGGCGATCCACCACCGGCGCTTGCTCGAACCTCGCGCCGGCTCCATCGCGAAGCCGTCGCCGTGAACGCTCGGATCGACGAGTGGCGGCGGCAGCGGCGCGACGATCTCGGTCGGTTGATCGCTACGCCTGGCAACGACCTCCTCGACCGCGTCGACCGGACTGACGAACCCGTCGCGCGTCGGATCGACCCGCGTGTCCTCGCCCGGTGCGGTGCCACTCTCCACCGCGGTGTCCTCGGCGTCACCGGCGACGGGCCGCGGCTTCGCGAAGGGCGACGGCGTGGGCCGGATCGGCGCCATCGGCGCCTGGATCGCCGACTCCTCACCGGTCTCCGGCGGCTTCAGCGGCAGCACGAGCGACGGCGAGCTCGACACCTTCGGCGGCGGCGGCAGCTCGGGCGCCGTCTCGGCGCGCGGTGGGTCGGTCGGCGCCAGCACCGGGAACGGGGCGCGGCTCCTGCCGTCGACGGGCGCCAGCACCGGGAACGGCGAATCGCTCCTCGCAGCGTCGGGCCTCGCAGCGTCGGGCCTCGCAGCATCGGCGGCCGACTTCGCCGCGTCGGCGACGCTGCTGCTCGCAGCGCCGGTCCTCGCGTCGCCGGTCTTCACAGCGGCAGGCTTCACGGGGTCCGACGTCGACGCGCCAGCGCCCGGCTTCGCCGCGTCGGCGACGCTGCTGCTCGCAGCGCCGGTCCTCGCGTCGCCGGTCTTCACAGCGGCAGGCTTCACGGGGTCCGACGTCGACGCGCCAGCGCCCGGCTTCCCGGGGTTGGACGTCGCGGCAACCCCGCCCGGTTTCGCGGCTGCGGCCACATCGCCCTTCGCGCCGCCGGTCTTCGCGGCGGCCGGCGTCGCGCTGTCGGACGACACGCCAGCGCCCGGCTTCGCAGCGGCCGAGCCGCCCTTCGCAGCGGCCGCGGCGCTCGTCGCGGTTTCGGGCTTTGCAGCGTCAGACGCGCCCGACGTCACCTCCGCCGTGCCGGTCTTCGGAGCCGCCGTGCTCGACCTCGCAGCGTCGAGCTTCCCGGCGGTCGCGGGCGCGGCACCGGCGTCCTTCTTCATGAACGCGGTCGGCGACAGCGGGGCCGGCGCGGCCGCGGGGGCGGGCTCGGCGCGGACGTGCGCGCTCGCTCCGTTGGTCGCGGGCGTCGGCGTCGCGTCGGCGCGCGGCGGCGTCGCGGCGGCCTGCGCGCTCGACGGGATCTGGATCGTCTTCTGCTTCTGCCGCGTCGGCGGCGGCACCGGCGCGCGCGAGGCCGCCTTCTTCCGGCCCGTCACCTCGGCGGCGGGCTCGGCCGACACGGGCGCGCCCGCCGGGATCTGGACCGGGACCGACGCGGCTCCCGTCATCGCCGCGACCGGCGCGGCCACCTGCAGCGCGCGCGCGGTCTCGATCGGAGACGTCTTCGCGGTGACCTTCGCGATCGGCTTTGGCTTGTGCGCCTCCGCCGGCGGCGGCGCGAGGCCGGTCCCCTTGCCGTCGAAGTCGACGTCGACCTGCGGGGCGACGCTGCCGCCCGGAGTCCACGGCTCGCCGCGCTCGCCGAACACGCGCTTCATGTAGGCCGCGAGCGCGTGGCTCGACGCACGCATGCCCTGCTCGATCGCGACCTGATCGAGTGCCTCGAGCATCTGGTGCGCGGTCTGGAAGCGCATCGCCGGATCCGGCGACAGCGCCTTCATGATGATCGCCTCGAGCGCCTGCGGCAGATCCGAGCGGTACTTCGACGGCCGCGGTACCTGGCCGGCGACGACCGCGCTCATCGTCAGGTACTCGTTGCTCGACTTGAACAGTCGCCGGCACGTCACGAGCTCGTAGAGCACGATGCCGAGGGAGAACACGTCGCTGCGCCGGTCGAGCTTGCCGCCCTTGCACTGCTCCGGCGACATGTACGGGGCCTTGCCGCGCAGCATGCCGGCCTGCGTGGCGGCGGTGCGCAGCGACGCGCGCGCGATGCCGAAATCGACGACCTTGATGTTGCCGTCATAGCCGACGAGGATGTTCGCGGGCGAGACGTCGCGGTGGACGATCGAGAGTGGCTTGTCGTCGCTGCCCCGCTGCTCGTGCGCGTGGTGCAGCGCCGTCGCCGTGGCCATCACGATCGCGACGGCATGCTCGAGCGGGATGGGCTGGTTGATGTCGAACGCGTGCGAGAGCAGCCGCCGGACCTCCTCGCCGTGGACGTACTCCATCGCGAAGAAGTGCGCGTCGTCCTGCTGGCCGATGTCGTAGACCTGCACGATGTGCTGGTGGTGCAGCGTGGCCGCGAGCCGCGCCTCGGTGATGAACGCATCCACCACGCTCTCGTCCTGCGCGAACTCCTCGCGCAGCCGCTTGATCACCACGTGGCGCTGGAAGCCATCCAGCCCGCTGGCGCGCGCGAGCAGGAGCTCGGCGATGTCGCCGCGTGCGAGATGCTTCAGGATCTCGTAGCGCCCGAGCAGGTCTCCCACCACACATAAGCGTGCTCCGGTGAGGGAGGCCGGGTCAAGGCGCGTTTTCATGCGAGAATATGGTTGTGCGATCCTTGCACGTCCTGGTGCTCGTGGCCGGCTGCTCGACGAGCCCGGAGGCGCCCCTGTCGTCGGCGACGCTGAGCGTCAACCCGGCCGCACACTCGGCGCGCGCGCAGCCCGGATACGTCAGCTACGCGGGCGCGTCGTACCATCGCTGGACGCTCACGTTCGCGACGGTCGAAGGGTGTGCAGGCGACACCGTCGCCACGGTCGAGGTCATCACGCTCGCGAGCTCCACCGCCGTGCCGACCGGCACGATCCCGCTGCGCGCGGACGTCAACGCAGTCACCGGGCTGCCCTCGGCGTACCTCAACTATCAGGCCGCTCCACTCGTCAGCGGCAACGTCACGATCGACACCGCCAGCGAGGGCTTCATCACCGGCTCGCTGACCTCGCAGGTGACGCTCGCCGGCGTCGCGACCGACGTGAACGGGACGTTCAGCTCGCCGACCTGCCCCTGATCGTCTCAGCTCTGCGGCTCGGGCTTCTCGACGCCCTGCACCTCGCGCAGGAACTGCTCCTCGGTCGCACTGAGCGGCCGGCCCTTCAGGCGCTCGAGCTCGTCGCGCGACAGGCCGCCGATCTTCTGGCGGTGACGCGCCATCGCGACGTGCGCGCGCGCCATCGAGGCGAGCACGTCGGCCTGGGTCTCGAACGTCACGGGCGAGCGCTCGGGGTGGGCGCGCACGGCCTCGGTGATCCGCGCCTCGTGGCGGGTGACGAGCTCGGCGAGCGTCGTCTGGAGCGGCATCCGCTCGACCCTGGCCTCGGGTGGCGGCTCGAGGCGATCGACACCGTGCGTGTTGCTCGTGACGAGGAACGTGCCCTGCACCTCGCTGACCAGCTCGGCGACGCGCAGGTGCCGCGGGAACAGCTGCACGAGCTGGAGCAGCGAGATCACGACGCCGCGCGGGTGCAGGTGGTACGCGCTCACGCGGATCATTCCGCCCGCGTCGGAGAACAGCCGGATGAACGTGCGGTTCTGGGGATAGATCCGCGACAGCGTGAGGTCCTCGACGTCGCCGAGGCAGCGGTACCGCCGCGCCTCGAGCTCCTTCCTCACGCGATCGTAGAACTCGAGGTCGGCCTCGGGGAAGTCCGCGGGCACCGCCGGCGCGAATTCGTGCGGCTCCCCGTACACGGCATCGAGCCGCGCACGCAGGGCCGCGCCGCCGAAGCCCTTCGGGCGGCGAAGCCCGAGGGCGACCGCGACGACGAGCCAGAGGCCCATCATGAGGAAGAACACTTCCACGCCGTGATTGTAGACTCGCGGCGTGAGCTTGCCCATCACCTGGGACGACGTGGTCGCCGCCCGCGCCCGCATCGCGCCCTACGTCACCCCGACACCGCTGCGGCACTACCCCGCGCTCGACGAGGCGCTGGGCGCCCGCGTGCTCGTGAAGCACGAGAATCACCTGCCGACCAACGCGTTCAAGGCGCGCAACGCGATGTCGTTCATGACCGCGCTCCCGGCCGACCAGCGCACCCGCGGCGTGGTCGCTGCCACGCGTGGCAATCATGGCGCGGGCCTCGCGTGGGCGGGCGCGCAGCTCGGGGTGCCGGTCGTGATCTGCGTGCCCCACGGCAACAACCCGGAGAAGAACGCGGCGATCCGCGGCCACGGAGCGGAGCTGATCGAGGCCGGCCGCGACTACGACGAGGCCGTCGAGGTCGCGCTGCGGCTCGTGCGCGAGCGCGGCCTCGTGATGGCGCACTCGACGAACGACGCGACGGTGATCGCCGGCGCGGCGACGCTGTCGGCCGAGCTGTTCGAGCAGGCGCGCGAGCTCGACGCGGTGGTCGTCGCCGTCGGTGGCGGCTCGCAGGCGGTCGGCGCGCTCGCGGCCGCGCGGCACCTGCGCCCGGGCGTCGCCGTCTACGGCGTGCAGGCCGCGGCGGCCTCCGCGATTCACGACTCGTGGCACGCGAAGGAACGCAGGACCGTCGCGAGCGCGAACACGTTCGCCGACGGGCTCGCGACGCGGGCGACCTATGATCTGACGTGGCCCGCGCTGCGCGACGGCCTCGCCGGCTTCGTCACCGTCACCGAGGCCGAGCTCGCCGCCGCGGTGCGCCTGCTGATCCGCACCACACACAACCTCGCCGAGGGCGCGGGCGCCGCCGGCGTGGCAGGCGTCGCCACGCTCGGGGACACGCTCGCCGGCAAGACGGTTGCGGTGATCCTGTCGGGCTCGAACATCGATGCCGAGACGCTGCGCCGCGTGGTATCGAACGAGCTGTGAACCGGCTGCTGGTGGTGGTGGTGGTCGCGCTCGCCGCGTGCGCGGGCAAGAAGGACGCGCCCGCGGAGCCCGCGGCGGCGCCGTTCCCGCGGGTCGCGGACTCCGCGGCGATCCTGCCGCTCGCGAAGACGCCGCGCCCGACGCACGTCGTGTGGATCGATGCCGGCGGCGCGCTCGAGATCGCGCCCGCCGACAAGGTGTGGACCGGCGGGCTGCCGGCGGCGAGGACGCCCGCGGCCGACCTCGACGCGCTCGCCGCGATCGCGTTCCCCGACGAGGCCGCGGTGCGCGATCCGTGGTCGTTCTCGTCGATCCGCTCGCTCGCGAAGGAGGCCGAGCGCGGGTTCCAGCGCGCGCCGGCCGCGATCGGCGTGCGCGACATCGACGAGCCGTACGTCCTCGTGCTCGCCTCCCCGACGGTGGACGGCCTGCGCGCCGTGCGGGTGATCCGGCGGATCGGAGGCCGGTTCGGGGTCGCGCTGCCACGCGCCCAGCTCGGCGCGCTGCGCTTCGTGTTCCGCCCCGACGCGATCGGCAGCACCGTCGACGAGACGCGCGATCCGTGGGTGGAGATGCACCTCGCGAGCGACGGCATCGACGTGCTCTCGCTCCCGTCGAACGGGCGCGCCCGGGTGGCGTGGAGCAAGGCCACGGCCGACGAGCTGCGGGCGATCGTGAAGAGCTTCGGGCGCGAGCCGCCGAAGCTCGACGTGTTCGTCGGCGCCGGGGTCACGCACCAGCAGCTGGTCGACACGCTGGTCGCGCTCGACGGCGCGGGTGTGTCGACCGTGTTCCTCGGCTCGAGCCCCGGGCCGGCCGACGGCCGCCACGAGGCGATCACGCAGGCCGCGATCGCACAGCGCGGTGCGATGAGCGACACCGCCGTGGTGGTGCTCGGCCAGCCGAACACACAGGGCGATCTCGAGAAGGTCGAGATCAAGCGCGTCGTGCGGCAGCAGGCGCCCGCGCTCCTCGCCTGCTACGACGCCGAGCTCGCGAAGCAGCCGGACCTGCGCGGAACGGTGAGCTCGCAGTTCTTCATCGCTCCGAACGGGACGGTGGTGGCGAGCAACGCCAGCGGCGTCGCTCCCGAGGTCGCGACCTGCATCGCCGAGGCGATCAAGAAGGCGACGTTCCCGCAGCCGAAGGGCGGCGGCGGCGTGCAGGTGAGCTATCCGTTCACGTTCCGGCCGCGCGAGACGTGATCGCGTCGTTCAGCTGCCGGCCGGTCGAGCTCTGACCTTCGCGAGCACCTTGTCGCGGAGCAGGCGCTTCATCGTCGCCCGCATCTTCACGATCTCCGGGTCGGCGAACCGGCGCTCCTCGGGCGGGGGCACGTCGCGGGGTGCCTTGTTCATGATCGATTCGGGGTACTTCGAGTGCGGGAGGCCGAACAGGTGACCGAGCTCGTGCGCGAGCGTCAGCGTGCGGCCCATCGTCGAGACGATCAGGAGCTTGCCGCGCTTGGTGTGCCACGTGACGCCATAGGCGAACGTCTCGGGCTTGTCGATGTCGACGAGGTAGCCGGTGAGGAACACGTCGATCACCGGCCGGCGGATGTACTGCGCGAGGGACGTCCGCTCCTCGCGGTCGTCGATCCGCGCCGCCGCCGCATCGAGCCCGACGACCTCCTCGAGCTGGAAGCTCGCATCGATCGGCTCGAACAACCTGTTCGCGAGCGCGAGCTGCGCGGCGAACCACGCCGGGTCGACGAGCCGCGTGCCGTCCTCGGCGCGCGGGACGTGCAGCCGGATCCCGAAGCAGTGCGCGCGTCCGGCCGTGCACGTCGGCGCCGCGGCCATGATCAGGTCGCGATCGGCCGTGTCGTCGGCGCGCGCGACGCCGCACAGGAGCACCAGCACCACGAGCGCGCGCATCCGCGAGATCCTAGCCGATGAGCTTCAGCGCTTCGAGCACGACCGCGCCGCACACGAACGTGACGCGCGCGAGCACGGGCCCGACGATGCTCCGCCCGCCGGCCACGTACATCCAGCCGAGCCCCGCGCCGAACAGGCCGGCGCCGAGCCGCATCGAGACGTCCCCCGGCGTGACGATCGCCTCGGCCAGCGCGCCGAGCATCACCGGCAGGTACGGCGGGCCCGGCGAGAGCTCGAGCACGCGCTCGAGCAGCCAGCCGCGGAACGCGAGCTCCGCGCACAGCGCGCCGATGCCGACGAGCACCAGCACGACGCCGAGCTGCGACGCGCTGCCGCGCACGATCGGGAAGCGAGACCACTCGACCGCGCTCGCCGTGAGGCTCTCGACCAGCGGCGTCGCGGCGACGAGCGCGATCCCGAGCGCCACCGCCCCGGCCAGCGCGCCGACGCCCGCGTGCAGGGCGCCGCCGCGGAACAGCTCGGCCCAGCTGCGGCCGCGCAGCCACCGCATCACCGAGGCGGTGACGACCAGCGGGATGCCGACCGGGATGCCCTCGGGCCACGGCACGACCGCGATCGCGAGCACCAGCCCCAGCTCGAGGGGCACCAGGCCACGGCGCTCGCGGGGCTCGGTCACGACGGATCTACGATACCCCGCGCTGTCGGTTACGCCTCGCCTGACACCGCGTCCACGCCGACCTTGGGTCGTTGTTTCCGCGATTTGGCCTGCAACCGACCGCGCGCCATCCCTGTCGCCTGAGCATGAGGGTTGCGCTCGTCGTGTCTCTGCTGTTCGCGCTGGTCGTTCCCGCCACCGCCGCGCCGTCGCAGGGCGACATCGAGCGGCGCGCCGCGGAGCTGAAGAAGCAGCTCGCCGGCCAGGGCTTCACCGTGACGACCACCGGGCCGTTCGTGGTGGTCGGCGACGAGTCACCCGCGAAGGTGCGCTCGCGCGTCAACTTCATCGACTGGGTCGTGCGCCTGATCGAGAAGGACTACTTCGACAAGCAGCCCGACAAGGTCATCGTGATCTGGCTGTTCCGCAACATCACGACCTACAAGGCCGGCGCGAAGAAGTTCTTCGACGACGAACCGACCACGCCGTACGGCTACTACTCGTCGAGCGCCAACGCGCTCGTCATGAACATCGGCCCCGGCGCCGGCACGCTCTCGCACGAGCTCGTCCACCCGTACATCGAGGCGAACTTCCCCGATGCGCCGTCGTGGTTCAACGAGGGCCTCGCCTCGCTCTACGAGCAGCCGCGCGAGCGCGAGGGCCACATGTGGGGCACCACCAACTGGCGGCTGCCCGGCCTGACCGCGATGATCAGGAAGAAGGAGCTGCCGCCCCTGCGCGCGCTGCTCGCGACGAGCAGCGACGAGTTCTACGGCGCCGACTTCGACGCGTACGCCTACGCGCGCTTCCTCTGCCAGTACCTCCAGGACCACGGCAAGCTCCGCGACTTCTACCGGGACTTCGCCGCGTCGAAGGACACGACCGGGGTGACCTCGCTCGAGAAGGCCGTCGGCAAGAAGCTCGAGGACTTCCAGCCCGAGTTCAACAAGTGGGCGCTGTCGCTCCGCCGCTGAGCGCACGCGCTCGGTGAGGCAGCGTGAGGCGCCGCGCATCGACCTCGTCGCCGGTGCCACGCTTCGCGCATGAACCGCCGCCTCCTCCTCTCGCTGCTCGCCGCCGCGTGCGGGGCCAAAGCCAACCCGCCGCCGCCCGAGCCCACTCCGCCCGCCGCCGCCGGCAACTGCGAGATCGGCGGCTGCAGCGGCACCGCGTGCTCGGAGCCCGGGAAGCAGGTGATCACGACCTGCGAGTACAAGGCCGAGTACGCCTGCTACCAGTCGGCGACCTGCGCGCGCCAGGCCGACGGCACCTGTGGCTGGACGCAGTCCGCCGAGCTCCAGGCGTGCCTCGCGAACCCACCGCCGATGGCCGGCCCGCCCGCCACGCCGGCGACGCCGACGAGCCCGCCGCAGACGTCGGGGGTCGCGCCGAACCCGATGTGATCAGGGCTCGCCGTCGGCGGCTTCGATCTTCTCGACCACCACGGCGATCGTCTCCTCGTCGATCTCGGCCTCGCGCATCAGCGCGACCGCGCGCCGCACGTCGTCAGCGTCGATCGCCTCGAAGAACTCGTCGACGCGATCGATCGCGGCGAGCTTCTCGAGCACGAGGGTCCCTTCGAAGTCGTCCTCGTCCATGCCACCATCATACCTACGCGAGCAGGTCGGGCGACGCGAACAGCTTCGTGAGCCGGTTCGCGAACCTCCCGGCCGCCGCGCCGTCGATGATGCGGTGATCGAAGGTCGCGCACAGGCGCAGGATCGGGCGGACCTCGACGGCAGAGCCGACGGCCCACGGGCGCGGGCGGACCTCGGGGACGAGGATCAACATCGGGCAGCGCGCGAGCGGGACGAACGGCGCGAACGCGGCGTCGATCCCGAACATGCCGACGCTCGTCACGATCGCCGAGCCGAACGGATCGCGCGGCATGCCCTGCGCCGACAGATCGAGATGGAGCTCGTTGACGAGCACGTCGGACAGGCGCGTGGCCGCCCGCGCGAGATACCAGGGCACGGACGACAGCGCCTTGCGGGACTGCTGGTACGAGGCGTCCCTGCCCGCGCGGATCTTGGTGACGCGATCGGCGAGCTCGGCGGCGAGAACGGCGAGCGGCTTCTCGTTCGCGCGCTCGATGCGGGCGCCGGAGAGGTCGCGCGCGCCATCGGTGGCGACGGTGACGAAGACGTCGATGGTCGAGCGACGCTCGAGGCGGCCCCAGAACCGGACCTTCGCGTTGAGCTCGGGTTGCTCCTCGAGCGCGAGCGCGACGGCGCGCGCGACGAGGTGCGTGACCGTGAGCTTGGTGCCGGTGGCGCGCTGGTGCTCGGCGAGGAACGCGAGCGGGGCGGTCGCGTCGACGTCCATCTGGCCATAGATCGACGGATCGCTCGGCGCGCGCCACATCGCGGCGGCCATGCGGCGGAACGACGACGCGTCCTCGATCGGCGTGAACCGGGTCATACGGACTCCCTGAGCGTCGCGTGGTGGAAGCCGAGGCGCGGGTCGGAGAACCGGCCGAGGTAGCGGAAGAAGGTCGAGAGCGCGGGGAACGGGACGCGGCGCACGACGTCGAGCGAGGGATACGCGTAGACGATGACCTCGTTGAGGCCGCGGTGCGCGGACAGGAGGTAGCGCCGGCACGGCGAGAGGCCGAGGCCGTAGCTGCCGTCGATCGCCGAGCCGCCGGCGATCCGCAGCGCCTTCACGAACCAGTGCGTCGCCGAGGGCAGGTTGACGCGCGACACCACCTCGACGAGGTTGCCCACGCCGACGCGCCAGGCCGCGAGCTGCCGGCGCGGCCCCGGCCGCTCGTCGATGTACGAGACGTGCTGAAAGTCGGCGAGCTTGACGCGCGCGAGCACGCTCGAGGCGCAGCAGTTGTAGATGACCTCGTCGGGCGTCACCACGACGTCGGAGGTCATCGCGCCGGGCAGGTCCTTGGGGATCGCGAGGTGGCGCGTGACCGAAGCGGTCGCGGCGTCGATCTCGAACAGGTAGTTCTTGAAGTGCGCGATCGCGTACTCGGTGAAGTCGCCGTCCTGCGGGATGCAGCGCTGCGACGGTGCGTAGACCACGTCGCGCGTCGGGTGCATCCCCAGGTGCCAGGCGGTGGCCGGGAGGGAGACCAGGCGGTGCGTGCCGGTCTGCAGGTCGAAGATGCCGACCTGGTTCGCGTAACGGTGCTCCACATCCATCGCGCCATAGACGAGGTAGCGGCCCGACGGCGTGCGCTTGATCGCGTGGGGCAGCGTGACACCGTGCGCGCCGATCGGGGTCGGGTGCGCGAGGTCGGCGAGCGAGAACCTCCACAGCTCGGGGCCGATCGCGGTGACGAACGACGCGTCGTCCAGCCACACCACGTGCGTCTGGCTCTCGTAGAACAGCGCCGGCGCGCGGAACCGGAGCGTCGAGTACCGCGCGGTCTCCTCGA
Organism: Myxococcales bacterium; assembly: GCA_016794545.1. Taxonomy (GTDB): domain Bacteria; phylum Myxococcota_A; class Polyangia; order Haliangiales; family Haliangiaceae; genus JABFXX01. The sequence continues at coordinate 1,482 of JAEUJX010000039.1, read as the reverse complement.
GCGTGCGCGGATCGAAGAACACGAGCTGCTGCGACAGGTTCCCGAGGAAGCCAGCGGTGCCGGAGGGCGAGAGTTGCACGGCATGGCCGCCGGCGACGCCGTCGAAGAACCTCACCTCGGGATCCCAGCGATCGCGGTCCGGATCGCAGCGCAGGCGCGCGACGCCGGCGTAGCCTTCGAACCCGTTCAGGCCGTGGCCGTCGAGCGCGATGAAGAAGTCGAAGCTCATGTCGACGTGGTAGCGCACCGCGCGCGAGACCTCTCCCACGCGCGCGCCAAGCTCTTACATATTCGCGCCACGCGGGACAACGGCTAGACTGTGGGGCGAGGGCCGCGCTGCCGACGACCACCACCACACCGTACGATCCATGAGAGCAGCCGCCGGCGTAGACGATTACCGCGACGAGCCGATCGGGGCGTACGTCGCGCTGCCGCACGCGCTCGTGTTCGCCGCGCGGCGAACGCTGTGGGGCTTCGCGCTGTGGGGCAAGCCGGCCGAGGCCGACGTGAAGCGCCTCGTGCCGCTGCTCGCGCTCGAGCTCGACGCTCGCGTCGCCCCGCACGCCTCGATCGTCGACGTGCGGCGGCTCGAGGCCGCCGATCCGCGCGCGTTCGCCGTGCTGACCCGCTACCTGCGCGCGAACTTCGCCGCGTTCCGGACGCAGGTCACGCGGCTCGCGCTCGTGCGTCCGCCCGGCCTGCTCGGCGCGACGGTCGCCGGGTTCTTCCAGGTCGAGGGCGCGCCGTATCCGGTGCGGGTGTTCGATCGCCTGCCCGACGCGGCCGCGTGGCTGCGCGCCGGCGAGCTCGCGGCGGAGCTCGACGCAGCCATCGCCGACGCGAGCGCCGTCACCCCGGTCCTGGTGCAGCTGCGGCGCTGGCTCGACGCGCACCTCGAGGACGCGACGCTCGCGCGCGCGGCGCGGGCCTGTGCCCGGGCCCCGCGCAGCCTGCAGCGCGACCTCTCCGGCGCGGGGACCACGTTCCACGGAGAGCTCGACGCCGCTCGCATCCGCCTCGCGAAGCGGCTCCTGATCGAGAGCGACTCGGCGGTGACCGAGATCGCCTACGACGTCGGGTGCGCGTCGCCGCAGCACTTCTCGACCCTGTTCCGGCGCGTCACGGGCTCGACGCCTTCGAGGTGGCGGGCGCGAGCTCGACCCGCGTCACGCCGGTCGACGCCGGAAACCGCGCGTCGCTGACGCACGCGTGGCTCGCGGAGATCACGGCGCCGGACGGGGCGACCGTGAACGTCACGCGCACGCCGGCACAGCGCTCGGCGAGCACGCGCTTGACGACGGGCCGGGAGAGCTCGCCGCGCACGGCGAGCGACATCGCCGGGGGCGGCACCTCGCGCGCGGGGAGCCCACGCGCCGCGGCGCGCGGGAAGCAGCACGCGCCCTCGACGAGGCAGTCGACGCGCGACTCGGCGGCCGCGGGCGCGGCGAGGAGAGCGACCCCGAAACCGACCACGCGGCCGAT
>JAEUJX010000022.1 GCA_016794545.1 Myxococcales bacterium | reverse complement strand
ACGGTGCGTATCGCAAGCCGGAGGGGCAGCTCGCGCTCGCGAGGCTGCTGCTCGACCGCGGCGCGAACATCGACGCGCGGCAGGAGTCGTCACGCGCCACCGCACTGATCGACGCGGCGCGGGCAGGGTGGCTCGAGATGGTCGAGCTGCTGCTCGGGCGCGGCGCGGATGTCCACCTGGCCGACATCATCGACACGACCGCCCTTTCGGGCGCTGCCCGCGGGGGACACGCGGACGTCGTGAAGCGCCTGCTCGCCGCGGGCGCGCGCCTCGCCATGCACGGCGACTATGGCGAGTCTCCGCTCGAGCGTGCGATCGACTCTGGTCACGTCGAGATCGTGCGTCTGTTTCTCGAACGCGGTGCGCTCGACGTCCGGAGCCGCAAGCCGCCGCTGTTTGCCGCTGCGGCGCAGGGGAATCGCGAGATCGTCGAGCTCCTGCTCGAGGCCGGCGCCGACATTCATGACGTCGCCGACAGCTACGATCAGGACACCGCGCTTCGCAAGGCGGCCGATGCGGGTCACCGCGACATCGTGGAGCTGCTGATCGAGCGCGGCGCGCGGGAGCCCGGGCTGCGCGAGGGGTACGACAAGGACGAGTACACGGCGATCCGCCGTGCGGGCGCGCGCGGGCACCTCGACGTGGTCCAGCTGCTGGCCGAGCGCGGTTTCGGTGACCCTCGCGAGAGCGGCATCGTCACCGGCGTCGCGGAGGCCAGCGACGATCCGGCGAAGCTCGAGCGTGCCCTCGCGATCGCGCCCGACGTCGAGGCTCCCGGCCGGTACGGGTGGACCGCGCTGCACCGAGCTGCCGATCGAGGGTACGCGGGCAACGTGCGCGTGCTGCTCGATCATGGTGCGGACCCGAATCGAAAGGACAAGGACGGCAACTCGCCGCACCGGATCGCGACCGACCGCGGTCATCGCGCAGTCGTCGAGTTGCTCGAGGCGCGCGGAGCGAAGCTCGAGTTCGTCGAGCTGATCGATCTCGCCGCGACGGGCAGCGAGGCGGACGTGCTCGCGATGCTCGCCCGCCCGGTCGATGTCAACGTCGCCCGGGACGGCCGGCGCCCGCTGCACGTGGCCGCCGAGCACGGGCGCGTCTCGATCACGCGCGCGCTGCTGGACCGGGGCGCCGAGGTCGACGCCGTCGACCAGGACGGCTGGACCGCACTGATGGAGGCGGCGGACATGGGGCACGTCGAGGTCGTCGAGCTGCTGCTCGACCGCAAGGCCGCGCCATTCGTTGCAGATCGCCCGGGGTTCACCGCGTATTCGCTGGCGGAGGAGGCCAATCGCGCGGACGTCGTCGCGCTGTTGCGCGCGCGGTCGGCGGATGTCGATCCGGCCGTCGCGTTCCAGATCGCGATCGAGCAAGAGAATGTCGCCGCGGTCACCCGGCTCGCGCCGCTGCACGGCCTGACCACGCCGCTGCCGAGCCATCACGAGCCGCTCGAGCACGCCGTGCGGGAGAGCAAGCCAAAGGCGGTCGCCGCCCTGATCGCCGCCGGGGCCGAGGTCGACCGCACGCTGAACGAGTATGGCTACACGCCTCTGTTCCACGCCGCCGACCGCGCCGATCTCGCGACGGTACGCGTGTTGCTCGATGCGGGTGCGAAGCCTCGCGCGAACGGGACGACGCTGCGCGCAGCGGTCCGTGGTGAGCTCGAGATGGTGGCGGCGCTGCTCGACGCGGGGTTCGACATCGACGAGCTGCAGGACGGCCGCACGCTGGTCCAGGCCGCCCTCGAGAGCGGCCGCGACGCCGTCGTGCGCTTCCTGCTCGATCGCGGCGCGAGCGTGCGCGGCAGGCCCGGCGCGAAGCTGCTGTCGCGCGCGGCGTGGCACGAGGAGCACGCGTGGCTCCTCGACGAGCTCCTCGCCCGCGGCGCGCCCGCGGACGGCAGCGAGTACTCGATGCTCGACAAGATCGAGACGTGGGTCGCCGAGGGCCGATCGATCACGCTCCTCGATCCGCAGGCGGCGCTGTCGTATTCGACCTGGCACGACCGTCTCGGGGTCATGGAGCTGGCGCTCGCCCAGGGAGCGAACCCGAGCGCGTGGCACGAGGAGAGTGACGAGCGCCCGATCCTGCGCGCGGCGAGCTCCGGCTACTGGCGGCTGGTCGAGCGGCTGCTCGCGGCCGGGGCCGATCCCGATGTCAGCACCTACCGCAGCCTCGCCCAGGCCGTTGCCGAGGCCGGCGAGCACGCGCTCCTCGCGAAGCTGGCCCAGCGCGGCGCGCGGATGCTCGGATGTATCAACGCGATGCTCCGCCTCGACAAGCTGCCGGCGGATCCCGAGGAGCGCGGCCGCCTCGCGCGGCTGTGCCTCGCGCACGGCGACGATCTCGATACGCCGGACCATGAAGGAACGCCGCTGCTGCGTGCGCTGCGTGCGTCCGACGAGCCACTCGCGAGATGGCTCGTCGAGCTCGGTGCGAGCGTCAACGCGCCCGACGAGCGCCTCGTCACGCCGCTGATGCTGGCGGCAGAGACGGGCACGCTGCCGCTCGTGCGCTGGTTCGTGGAGGCCGGCGCCGACGTCATGGCGGTCTCGAAGCACCAAACCACGGCGATCCACTACGCGGCGCGCGCGGGGAAGGAAGAGGTGGTCGCCTTCCTGCTGGAGCGCGGCGCATCGGTCACGGGGTGCCTTCGCGAATCCGCCGCGTCGGGCAAGCGCGCGCTGGTCGAGCGGTTCTTGCCGCTGTGCGACCTCGAGGAGAAGGCGGACGGCTGGCACATCACGCCCGCGATGAACGCGGCCGGAGGGCCATCGAAGAAGGTGTTCGAGCTGCTCCTCGATCGCGGCGCCTCGGTCGAGTACTGCGCGATCACGGCGGCAGAGGCCGGGAACAAGACGAACCTCGCGGTCGCGCTCGAGCGCGGGGCCAAGGTCGATACGCGCGAATGGATACAGCGCACCGCGTTGATGGTCGCCTCCGATCATCCGGCGTGCATCGAGCTGCTGCTGAAGGCGGGGGCGAGCGTCGACCTGCAGGACGAGGACGGCCGCACGGCGCTGATGCACGCCGCGAATGACGGCAACAAGAAGTCATGCCAGCTGCTGCTCGCGGCCGGCGCGAACCGCGGCCTGCGCGACACCGAAGGCAGAGCCGCCATCGACTACGCGCGCCACGACCGCGCCCTGCGCTCGATCCTGGAGGTCTGAGATGAACGCCGACCGCACCGCACGTCTCGAGAAGAAGATCGCCGGCCTCGCGCGCACCCGGTACATCCCGGAGACCGAGGCGGGGGAGTCCAAGCAGCTCGCCTCGCAGCTCGGCGGCGTCGCGTGGCTCCCGCGGTCGTCGAAGTGGCCGCGGTGCAAGAGCTGCAAGCGGCCGATGCATCTCATCCTCCAGCTCACGGCCGCCGACGCGCCCGCCGACGCGCTGGTCGTACCGAAGGGCAAGGTGTGTCAGGTGTTTCACTGCGGCCGCACGTCGTCGTGCGACGAGATGGGATACGCCTCGACGCCGGATGGCCACGGCAAGCTCGTGCGTCTGATCGACGCCAAGAGCGCCGTGCGCGCCGCCGATCCGCCCGATCACCTCGCGCTGGGCCGGCGCATCGTCGGCTTCGCGTCCGCGCCGGAGGTCCCCGGTCATGGCGACGTGATCGACCACATGGCCGCGAAGCTCAACGCGAAGGAGCTCGCCGCCATTCGCGACAGCGAACAGCGCCCCTACGGCAAGACCAAGCTCGGAGGCTGGGCGGACTGGATCCAGGACGTGCAGTCGGACTCGTGCACCAAGTGCGACGCCAAGATGCGCTTCGTGCTGCAGCTCGCCGACGAGGTGGTCGAGTTCGGCGACGGTCTCGCCTACGTGCAGCAGTGCCCGGCTCACCCCGAGCAGTTCGCGATGGGCTGGTCGATGACCTGACGGCCCATCTCGCGCTACGGTGCCTCGTGGCCGCACGTACCGCGCTCGTCACCGGCGGCAACCGGGGCATCGGCCAGCACGTGGCGCGTGTCCTCGCGACCGACGGCTGGGACGTCCTGATCGGCGCGCGCGACAAGCAGAAGGGATCGTCCGCCGCGGCGCGCCTCCGCAAGGACACCGGCGGCCGGCTGCGCGGCGTGGAGCTCGACGTCACGAGCGACGCCTCGGTGGAGAGCTGTGCCCGCGTGCTGCGCGACGGCGCGATCAAGCTCGACGCGCTCGTCAACAACGCCGGGATCTACGGGCGTCGCGAGGTGCCGCTGACGATCGAGACGAACTTCTTCGGCCCGCTGCGCGTCACGCTCGGCCTCCTGCCACTGCTGCGCGACGGCGCGACGATCACGAACGTCACGAGCGGTCTCGGCGAGCTCTCGAACCTGGACGGCGAGCGCGCGCGGTTCCTCGCCGATCCGGCGCTCACCCGGGATGCGCTGGTCGCCGCGATGCACGACTTCGTGCGCGGCGGAGGCAAGGGCTGGGGCACCGACGCGTACGGCGTGTCGAAGGCCGCGCTCAACGCGCTCACCCGCGTGCTCGCGGCCGAGCTCGCGCCGCGCGGCATCAAGGTCAACGCGACGTGCCCGGGCTGGGTGCGCACCGACATGGGGGGCCGCGGCGCGCCGCGGTCGGTGGAGCAGGGCGCGGCGAGCGTCTTGTGGGGAGTGACGGCCGGCGTCAGCGGCGGCGTGTTCCGGGACGGCAAGCGGATCGCGCCGTGAACCCGGCGTGATCCGGGAAATCGTTTCGGTCGTACGTGCGTTGAAGCCGGCGATGGGGAGCCCGATCCAGCCACTGCGCCGCGTTCCGCGTGCGACCGGTGCGATCTCACTCCCGCTGTCGATCGACCGCGGCCTCCTCGCGGCCGAGTTCGATCGGGCACTTGGCGAGATCGAGGCGCGCTGGCCCGACGCGCCGATCCTCGACGATGGGTTCGCTGACTACGTTCGCGCACATCTGGACGGCCAGCGGGATCTCGCGGAGCGGATGCCCCGGCTGCACCTCGACGAGCTGTTCCTGGTCTGGTGGGCGATGCGCTCGCCCTCCGGGGTGGCGGCGTTCCTCGAAATCTACGGGCACGACCTGGCGAAGGCGATCGCGTGCGTGTCGTCCCGTTTCCCCCACATCGATGCGAGCACGCTCCTCCAGCGGCTGATGGCCGAGCTGTTCGATGGCGAGGACCCGCGTGCGACCGAGTTCTCGGGGTTCGGCTCGCTCGGCGCGTGGGTCGACGTCGTGGCCACGCAGACGCTGCTCGACGTGGCCCACTCGACCTGAGACCGCCGCCGGCGTGCTACTCAGCTTGCCGTGCTGAGCGATCGGGTGAAGTTTCCCGAGGCGCTGCCGATCTCGGCGGCGGTGGCCGACATCGCGAAGGCGATCGCGGAGCACCCGGTCGTGATCGTCGCGGGCGAGACCGGGTCCGGAAAGACCACGCAGTTGCCGAAGATCTGCCTGGCGATGGGACGCGGGGTGAACGCGCAGATCGGCTGCACGCAGCCGCGCCGGATCGCGGCGACCAGCGTCGCGACGCGCGTGGCGGCCGAGCTCGAGAGCGAGGTCGGCGACATCGTCGGCTACAAGATCCGGTTCGGCGACAAGGTGAAGCGCACGTCGGCGGTGAAGTTCATGACCGACGGCATCCTCCTCGCCGAGATCCAGAGCGATCCGCTGCTGCGCGGCTACGACACGATCATCGTCGACGAGGCGCACGAGCGCAGCCTCAACATCGACTTCCTGCTCGGCTTCCTGAAGCGCCTGCTGCCGCGCCGCCCCGACCTGCGGGTGATCGTCAGCTCCGCGACGCTCGAGATCCAGCGGTTCTCCGCGTTCTTCGGCAAGGCGCCGGTGATCGAGGTCTCGGGCCGCACGTATCCGGTCGACGTCCTGTACCGCCCGCCGCGCGAGGACGAGGTGGAGCTCGCCGACGCGGTCGCGAACACGGTGAACGAGATCACCGAGCTCGATCCGCGCAACGACGTGCTCGTGTTCCTGCCCGGCGAGCGCGAGATCCGCGACGCGATGGCGGAGCTCGAGCAGCGCGCGCTCCCTCACACCACGCTGTTGCCGCTCTACGGCCGGCTGTCGGCGGCGGAGCAGCAGCGCGTGTTCCAGCCGATGCCGGGGCGGCGGGTCGTGCTCGCGACCAACGTGGCGGAGACGTCGCTGACCATCCCCGGGATCGTGTACGTCGTCGATGCGGGCCTCGCCCGCGTCAATCGCTACAACGTCCGGACCGGCGTCACCCAGCTGCTCGTCGAGCCGATCTCGCGCGCGAGCGCCGACCAGCGCAAGGGGCGCTGCGGCCGCACGGAGAGCGGCGTGTGCTTCCGGCTGTACGAGGAGAACGACTACGCCACGCGGCCGGCGCACACGGATCCCGAGATCAAGCGGGTCGGGCTCGCGGGCGTGATCCTGAAGATGAAGGCGCTGCGCCTCGGCGACATCGAGAGCTTCCCGTTCCTCGATCCGCCGCAGAAGCGCGCGGTCGACGAGGGCTACCGCGTGCTCGAGGAGCTCGGGGCGCTCGATGGCGAGCGCCTCACCCCGATCGGCGAGCAGCTCGGGCGGTTGCCGCTGGATCCGCGGCTCGGCCGGATGATCCTCGGCGGGCGGGAGGAGGGCGCGTTGCGGGAGGTGGTGGTGATCGCGGCGGTGCTCGGCCTGCAGGACCCGCGCGAGCGCCCGCTCGCCGCGCAGCAGAAGGCCGACGAGGCCCACCGCAAGTTCCGGGACGAGGGCAGCGACTTCACGGCCTACCTCAAGCTGTGGGCGTTCTGGCAGGACGCTCGCGGTTCGCGCAGCAAGATGTACAAGCTGTGCCGCGAGAACTTCCTCAACTACAACCGCATGCGCGAGTGGGAGGACATCCATCACCAGCTCGTGCAGGTGATGCGCGAGTGGGACTTCAAGCCGAACGACAAGCCACCCTCCGAGGATCAGTTCCACCGGGCGCTGCTGCCCGGTCTACTCAGCAAGATCGGCATGTGGAACGTCGAGACGCGCAACTACATCGGCGCGCGGCAGACGCGGTTCGCGATCCATCCCTCGTCGGGGCTCGCGCGCAAGCCGCCGGCGTGGGTGATGGCGGCCGAGCTGGTCGAGACCTCGCAGCTGTTCGCGCGCACGGTCGCGAAGATCGATCCGGCGTGGCTCGAGCGCGCCGGCGGTGCGCTGTGCAAGCGCAGCTACGGCGACCCGCACTGGGAGCAGCGCGCCGCGCAGGTGATGGCGAAGGAGTCGGTCACGCTGTACGGCCTGCCGATCGTGAAGAACCGCCACGTCTCGTGCGCGTCCTTCGATCCGGCGCTGTGCCGCGAGCTGTTCATCACGCACGCGCTGGTCCGCCAGGAGTACGCGACCAAGGGCGCGTTCATGGAGCACAACCGCGCGCTCCTCGACGACGTGCAGCGGCTGCGCGACAAGGCCCGCAAGAGCGACATGGTCGCCGACGAGTACGCGCTCGCCGAGTTCTTCGAGCAGCGCATCCCCGCGGAGGTGGTGAGCGGCAAGACGTTCGAGACCTGGCGCCGCGAGGCCGAGGCGCGCGATCCGCAGGTGCTGTTCCTGTCGCGCGAGGACATCTTGCTCGACGAGGCGGCCGACCTCTCGCCCGAGCGCTACCCGGACGCGCTCGGGCCCCTGCTGCCCGTGACGTACAGGTTCGAGCCCGGCGCGGACGACGACGGCATCACCGTCTCGGTCCCGCTCGCGATGCTGCCGCAGCTCGATCCCGCGGTGATGATGTGGACCATCCCCGGCTGGCACGCGGACAAGCTGCGCGCGCTGCTCGACACGCTCCCCAAGTCCACGCGCAAGGCGCTCGCGCCCCTCGACGAGCTGGCCGCCGCGCTCGCGGCCGAGCTGCGCCCCTTCGACGGCCCGATGCTGCCGGCCGTCGAGCGCGCGATCCACGTCCGCACCGGCGAGCGCGTCCCGCGCGACGCGTGGGACCTCAACGCGCTGCCGGCGTACCTGTCGTTCACCTATCGCGTCGTCGACGAGCACGACCGCACCATCGCCGAGGGCCGCGACCTCGCGGATCTCCAGCGCACGCTCGGCCGGCGCGCGACCGAGATGTGGTCGCGGGCGCCGCGCGCGAAGCACGAGCGCACGGGCCTCAAGACCTGGGACTTCGACGCGCTGCCCGCCTCGGTCTCCCTCGACGTCGGCGGCCGCTCGCTCCTCGCGTATCCGGCGCTGGTCGACGCCGAGCACTCCGTCGAGCTGCGCCTCCTCGAGTCGCCCGCTGCCGCCGCGGCCGCCTCGCGCGACGGCCTGCGCCGCCTGTTCCTGCTCTCCTCCGGCACCTCGATCGGCAAGCTCGAGCAGACGATGCCGGTCTCGCTCGCGGCGGTGAAGCGCCAGATCGTGCTGCGGTCGCTCGACGAGGCGTTCCGCACCTCGGAGCTCCCCGCGTCGAAGGCGAGCTTCGCCGAGCGCGTGGCCGAGGGCCGCGCCCGCCTCGGCGACATCCTCGGCGAGCTCGTGCGCGTCGCGCTCGAGCTCTACGGCGAGTACGACGCGGTCCGCGCCGCGATGAAGCCGCTGGTCTCGCGCCCCGGTGCCACCCGCGCCGTGCTCGACGACATCCAGACCCAGCTCGCGCACCTCGTCCCGCCGGAGCTGATGCGCGCCACGCCGCTCGCGCGCCTCGTGCACATCACGCGCTACCTGAAGGCGATCAACGTGCGCCTCCAGCGCGCCTCGCACGACGTGCAGAAGGACCAGCAGAAGGCCGCAGTCGTCGCGCCGTTCTGGCAGAGGTTCCAGACGCTGCCCGACACGCCCGAGCGCACCGAGCTGCTCTGGCTGATCGAGGAGCTGCGCGTGCAGACGTTCGCGCCCGAGCTGAAGACCGCGGTCCCGATCTCCGTGCAGCGCCTGCAGGAGGCCTGGAGCCGGCTCGCGCGCTGACTCCTACTTCTTCGCGGGGGGCGCCGCTGGCGCCGCCGCGGGCGCTGGTGCTGCCGCCGCCTTCGGCGCGGCCTTCGGGTTCTTCGCGCGGTACTCGTCGCGGTGCTTGAGGACCATGTCGAGCTCCTCCTGCGAGAATACCTTGCCGGTCATCTCCTTCTGCACGGCGACCGAGGCAGCGGTGAGCTCGTCGACCATCTCCTTCGCGGGCTCGACGAGGGTGATGCCCTTCTTGAACAGCATCTTCTTCGCGTCCTCGTTCGCCTTGCGGATCACGGTGCGCGCCTTCTTCTGGTTGCGCTTGGCGAGGGTGTCGATCTCCTTCTGATCGGCCGGCGAGATTCGCTTCTGCGCTTCCATGGAGTAGACCGTGGCGCCCATCGCGAACGTGATCGGCATGCTGTTCATGTACTTGACCTTCGAGTACCACTGCAGCGCGATCGCGCCGAGGGGCGAGCTGAACGTCGCGTTGATCCGCCCCGACGCGAGGGCGGCGTCGACCTCGGCGATGCCGAGCGGAACGCCGCGGAGCTTCATCCGGTCGAGGAGCGTCGCCATGTCGGCGTCGGCCATCGTCCACAGCTTCTGCTGGCGGAGGTCGTCCATGGTCACGACCTTGTTCTTCGAGAAGAAGTAGATCCAGCCGACCTCGCCGCGCTCGCCGAGCCGGAACCCCTGCTTCTCGAACTTCTTCTGGAAGTAGGGCCACATCTTGCCGGCGACGTAGTCGAGCTCGTTCTCGTCCTCGAACAGCCTCGGGAGCTGCAGCACGAGGATGGACTGATCGATCATCGCGAGGCCCATCGACGTGATGGCCGCGCCGTCGAGCTGGCCGAGCCGGATCTTGCGGACGAAGTCGCGCTCGTCGCCCTGCTGGCCGCCCGGGAAGTACTTCACCTTCACGCGGCCTTCGGTCTTGTTCTCGATCTCGGCCGCCGCCTTCTCGAGCGCCGCCATCCACGGCGTGCCCGATGGGGCCAGCGTCGCGATCCGCATCTCCTCCGCGGCCGCGAACCGCGTGAACGCCAACAGGCACCCGAGCACCACGAGTCCGATCCGCATGCCGGCCATGGTAGCCGGATCACCGCCCGAAGAAGCGGGCGTTTCTCGCGATGTCATCGCGATGTAGCGGGCCGGGCTCAGCGCCGGGGGCGCCGCCGGGTAGCGGCGAGCCCGACCAGGCCGAGCGCGAGCCACAGCGAGCCGCCACCGCTCGTCGAGCAGCCCCCCGTCGTGCTCGACGGGTCCGCGCTCCCGGCGTCGGGACCGGCGGGAACGCCGGCGTCCACCATCGGCGGCGGCGGCGCGTTGTTCGCGAGCGTGATGTCGGCGCAGTTGAAGTAGATGTCATCGCTCGCGGCGTCGATCGTGTACGGCGCCTTGTCGGTCATCACCTGGATGAACTGGAGGGTGCAGTTCGCGCACTCCATCATGGGGAGCGTGACCTGGGTCGACAGCGTCCCGTCGGGGATGCGGTCCTTGAGGATGATGGTGCCGGTCGCCGCGTCGGTCATCCCGGTCTGATCGACGCTCGGGAACCCCGCAGGCGGACCGTTGCCGGCGGCCGGGATGTTGAACACCGAGCCGTTGGGCTGGAACGCGATGCGGAAGTAGCCAGGGTGATCGATGGTCTCCATCCAGGTGACGGTGATCGTCTCGCCGGGCTTGAACGTCGTGACGCGGGCGGGGTTGCGCACCTGGTTGGCGACGCCGCAGTGCTGGTCCTTCTGATCGCCGGTCAGCGAGTCGGTGCGCGCCTTGGGGGCTGTCAGGTGGATGTGAGCGGCCGCGGTCAGCGGCAAGAGGAGGATACTGGCGACGGTGGCACGGCGGATCATGGGCCGAGCGTCGCACGGTTCGCGGGGGGTCCGGTGATTTCGTCCTCGCCGCCGCTGACAGGCTACGGAGGTGCTGTGATGTCGATGGTCTGGTCGCGATCCGGGACCACCTGGAACGTGACGCGACCGGCCTCGATCGCGATCGGACGCTTGCTGGAGCTGCGCTGGAGCGAGAGCGGCGTCTTGCCGGCGGCGGCGCCATCGATCCTCACGGGCGTGCCCGACGCGCCGACGATGCGGATCGTCACGCCGCGCCGGGGGACGGTGGTCGCCGGCGCGGATGGATCGCGGGACGGATCCGCCGGCGTCGTCGGCGGAGGAGCCGGAGCGGAGGGCGGCGTCGGCTCCGGCGTCGCGGTCGAGCTCGTCGTGCGCGTCATGAGGTAGTAGCCACCGGCACCGAGACCCGCGAGGACGAGCACGACGAGGAGCCACGGCGTGCCGCCCGAGGCCTGCGCCGGGCGTGCCCGGGCCTCGCGTGCGGAGCGCTGCGCGGCCGGTGTCGCGGCGTGCTGCCGGGCGGCCTTCTCGCGCTGCCAGTCCGCGTCGAGCTCGAGCTTCGTCTCGACCAGCGGCGCCTGGACGCTCAGCGGCTCGGCGGGTGGTGGGGGCGGTGCAGGCGAGAGGGGCTTCGCCGGAGGCGCGCCGGTCCGCTCGCCGAGATCGACCACCGCGAGCTCGAGCATCGGCGGGAGCTCCAGCGGCGGCTCGTCGGCGGGCGGCGCGAGCGGGCGGGTCGGAGCCAAGGTCGGCGCGGCGCCGATCGGATCGGTGGTCTTGCGCTCGAGCTCGTGGAGCTGCGCCCGGACCTCGGTCGCCGTCGGGCGCTTCGCCGGATCGAGATCGAGCAGGCGCTGGATCACCGGGCGCAGCCGCAGCGGGACGCCGTCGAGCGACGGCGGCGTCTGCTTCTCCGCGAACAGCGCGGTCAGCGAGGTGCCGCTCCACAGCGGGCGGCCGAGGGCGAGCTCCGCGAGGATCACGCCGAGCGCGTACATGTCCTGCGGCGTCTGCGGCTCCGCGCCCTGGCCGAGCACCTCGGGCGCCATGTAGCTCGGCGTGCCGGCGGTGAGCCCGGCGCCCGTGACCTGCGACGCCGCGTCGCCGAGGACGCGGGCGATGCCGAAGTCGAGCACGCGGACGTGATCGCTGCCGTCGGTCGCGATCATCACGTTCTCGGGCTTGAGGTCGCGGTGCACGATCGTCTGGCGGTGCGCGGCCGCGAGCGCCTCGCACAGCTGCGCGCCGATCCGGAACACGCGCGCGGGGGCGAGCGCGCCGCGTTCGCGGATCTCGTCGTGCAGCGTGCGGCCGCGCACCAGCTCCATCGCCAGGTAAACGCGGCCCTCGGGGCTCTGACCGAACTCGATGATCGGCACGGTGTTCGGGTGCGAGAGCGCGCTCGCGATCTGCGCCTCGCGGAAGAACCGCTTGACCGCGGTCGCGTCCATGCCGGTCATGACCTTCACGGCGACGTCGCGGCCGATCGAGACCTGGGTGGCGCGATAGACCGTGCCCATCGCGCCGGCGCCGAGCCGCTCGCGGATCAGGAACCGGTTGTCGAGCGTGGTGCCGACGAGGGGGTCGGGCGCATCCACCCGCACGAGCGCGGCGCCGCACGCTCGACACCCCGAGCCGGCGGTCGCCGACGCCTCCGGCGCCTCGTCGCAGCTCGGGCAGACGACCTGCACCTCCCCAGCGTACCTCGTCACGAGGACGCAATTCGTGACGCGTGTGCGAATCCCCGCGCACGGTTTGCCGGCGTTCGCCGGGATCGAAGCCGCCGGGCGAGGCACGCCGTTTGGAACGGACCTGGGGTATGCCGACCCGTTCCTACGTCACGCCGCTCCCCCCGCACCGCGGACAGCACGCCGGCCTGATCGCGTTCGGTCTGCTCGCGGCCACGACCACGGTCGTGTGGACGACCCAACCCTCGCACGAGCTGGAGCCCGACATGCCCCCCCGGCCGGCCCTCGCGGCGACCGAGCGGGTCGAGTCGCAGACGCTGCGACCGATCGAGCTCGGCACGAGCGTCGGGACCTGGGCGGTCGCCGAGCGCCCGATCGAGCGCACGGTCGGCGGCACCGCGCCCGTCACGTTCGACGAGAAGCGCACCCACCACGTGCGCATGCCCGTGGCGGGCTGGTTCGAGAAGACCCGCGCCGCGTCGGTCGGCCGGACCGTCCGCGCGGGCGAGACCATCGGCGTGGTCTACAGCCCGGAGGTCTACTTCACCACGCTCGCGCTGCTCTCCGAGCTGCGCGACTTCCGCGGCCAGACGTTCGTCGACGCGGAGCGCATCCGGCTGCTGCGCTGGGGCATGCGCCAGGAGCAGCTGACGCGGATCGAGAAGAGCATGAAGCCATCGTCCGAGCTGCCGATCATCGCGCGCGTCACCGGCAAGGTCGTGTTCGAGCAGGGCAAGACGAAGCAGCTCGTCGATCCGTCGATGGGGGACCTGTTCACGATCACCGATCCCGCGTACGCGACGATCTACATCGAGATCCCCACCGCCGACGCGGAGGCGTTCGCGCTCGGTGACGCCGCGCGCGTCACGCTGGCCGGCGCGAAGGCGCCGCGCTCCGGGACGGTCGGCTACATCTCGCGCTCCATCGAGCGCGGCGAGAAGACGCTGCGCGTGGACCTCCACCCGTACGGCGGGCGCATGCCGCCGGCCGTCGAGGCCACCGTCGACCTCGGGCGCGTGAAGGCGCGCGGGATCGCGGTGCCCGAGACCGCGGTGACGCGGATCGAGGGCCGCGACGTCGTGTACGTCGTGCGCGACGGCGGCGAGGTCGCCGATCCGCGCGTCGTGACGCTCGGAGCCGCCGATGGAGGCTTCGTGCTCGTCAGCTCCGGGCTCGCCGCGGGAGAGACCGTCGCCCTCCCGAAGCGCTGAGCGCGTGGCTCCTGTATAGTCGCCGGATGGCGCAGGTGGTGGACCTTCGTACGGACGCGCGTCCCGGCGCACTGGTGATCGACGCGGGCGCGCTCGCCGGTGCCGTGATGGGCACGTGGCGCGGGCGCATGATCAACGAGTACACGTCCTCGACGGTGTTCGCCGGCCTCGCCGAGCAGCTCGCCGCGCTCGGCCACGCCGAGGATGCGGCGGCCTGCCGCGAGTTCTCGGGCGAGGAGCGCGAGCACGGCATCGCGTGCGGCTCCGTGCTCGCGGCCGCCGGTGGCGAGGCCATGTTCACGATGGCGGAGCCGAAGCGGATGCCGGTGCACGCCGACACCACGCCCCGCGCCGCGGTGATCCGCAACATCATCTCGATCTGCTGCCTGTCGGAGACGGTCGCCGTCTCGTTGATCGGCGCCGAGCGCATGGAGATGCCCGAGGGCACGCTGCGCGAGCTGCTCACCAAGATCTGGTCCGACGAGATCGGCCACGCGCGGTTCGGCTGGACGTACCTCGCGCGCGAGCTGCCGCAGCTCACCGACGACGAGCGCGCCGCCGTCGAGCGCTACCTCCCGGTCGCGTTCGCGGCCCTCGAGGCGCACGAGCTCGGCCACATCCCGGCCGCGACCAGCTGGCCCGCGGAGGCCGCGGCCTACGGGCTGTGCGACGGCGCCGACGCGCGCACGCTGTTCTTCGAGACCGTGACCGAGGTGATCGTGCCGCAGCTCGCGGCACTTGGACTGCGTGCCGAGCACGCGTGGAACGAGAGGAGGAGCGCATGACCCCGGAGATTCGAAGAGCCGCCCTGCGGATCGCCGCCAAGACGGCACTGGTCGTCACGATCGGTTGCTCGGGCGGAAGCTCGTCGACCAAGGCGACCCCACCTGCCAACACCGGGGGGACGGCCGCCGCCGTCGTCGCGTGCGACGTCCACCTCGGCGGCCTCACGACGATCGAGAAGGACAAGCTGGCGGCCGACGATCCGCTGAAGGAGCGGATGGACGTCTACGGCAAGGTGTTCGCCAACGTCGCGGACCGCACGGCTCCGCGCACCCAGGAGTGCTGCAACGAGCAGCTCGCGGCGGACGGCGCGAGCTCGGCGCAGCGCTGGGAGTGCTGCAGCGCTCTTCCGGCGAACTCGCAGGCGATGGCGTGCACGCCGTGGGGACCGCCGTGTCCTCCCGAGATGCCCGCGCTCGCCTGAGCGTCAGGCCTTCGCGACGGTCTCGACGTACGCCTCGTAGGAGTGCGGCGGCCGGCGCAGCAGTGTCGCGCACTTCTCGATCTCCGCCGGCTTCGCCGCGACGCGCATGCGCCTGAAGATCTTGTAGGTCTTCCTGAAGTCCTCGCGCTCGCGCGCGTGCATCCGGTCGGCCATCAGCGCGTACCAGCGCTCGAGGTCGCCGTCGTAGACGACCTCGCGGCCCAGCACCTTCGCCCACACCGCCGCGCACGCCGGTCCGGTCAGCGCTGGCTCGGGCCCGACGAGCGGGTATCCGCCCGCGTCGACGCTGCCGTCGGTCAGCGCCCGCGCCGCCGCGTCGCCGATGTCGCGGCAGTCGACGCGGTTCACGCCCTTCGTGCCGAGCGGTTGCGGATACACGCCGGCCCGGATCTCGCCGAGGAACAGCTCGTCGTTCTGGTAGAAGTTCGACGGCATCAGCACCACCGGGCTCATCGCCTTCGCGAGGCGCACGTGCCGCTCGACCGACAGCTTCGGACCGTAGTGCGTGAGCAGGCTCATCAGCCCGACGAACAGGCTCAGGCCGAGTCTGCTGGTCACGTCGGCGTGGTACGCGGACGCGAACACGAGGCGCTTCACCCCGGCGTCGTGAGCGGCCTCGATGACGTTCTTGCCGAGCTGCTGTTCTGCGGGATCGTGCGGCGTCACGAAGAACACGCGCTCGACCCCGTCCATCGCCGCGCGCAGCGACGCCGGATCGCCGAGGTCGCCGGCGACGGAATGGGGCAGGGTGCCCGGCGTCCGCACCAGCGCCCGCACCTTCGCCGGCGTGAGCTGGAGTGCGCGCAGGACCTCGCGCCCGACCCGCCCGCGACCACCGATCACCAGGACCTCGGGAGACATCGGCACGAGTGTATGCTCCGGCCCAGGGGGAAGGCACATGGCGCGCAAGCTCGTCGCAGAGATGATCGGGACGTTCTGGCTGGTGTTCGCCGGCTGTGGCTCGGCGATCTTCGCCGGCGGTCACATCGGGTACCTCGGCATCTCGCTGGCGTTCGGCCTGACGGTGCTGACGATGGCGGCGACCGTCGGCCCGATCTCGGGCGGCCACTTCAACCCGGCGGTCACGCTCGGGCTCGTCGCCGGCGGGCGGTTCCCGGCGAAAGATGCGCCGATGTACATCGGCGCGCAGCTGTTCGGCGCGTTCACCGCGGCGGGCCTGATGGCGTTCATCGTGAAGGACGGTGGCGGGCAGCTCGGGCAGTTCGCGGCGAACGGGTTCGGCGTCGAGGCGATGGGCAAGGCGAACGCGAACCTGTCGATGGCGGGCGCCTTCGCGATCGAGGCCGCGCTGACGTTCGTGTTCCTGCTCGTCATCATCGGCTCGACGACGAAAGGCGCGAGCGTGCCCGGCCTGCCGCCGATCGCGATCGGCCTGTGCCTCGCGCTCATCCACCTCGTGTCGATCCCGCTCACCAACACCAGCGTGAACCCGGCGCGCTCCACCTCGCAGGCGGTCTACGCCGGCGGCGTGTACCTCTCGCAGCTGTGGCTGTTCTGGGTGGCCCCGATCGTCGGCGGTGTGGCGGCGGGCGCGCTGACCAAGTGGCTGAATCAGCCGAGCGAAACGAGCACTTGAGAGATTGTTCTCGACGGCACCGAAGCCGTCGCGTAGAACGAGCGCCTCGCGTGGAGGGTGTCATGTCGCTCCTTTGTCTCCACCGCGTCGTGAGCGCGTAGCCGCCGCGGCGCGGAGCTCGTTCTTCTGACCCGCTGAACCGATCCGGCGCGGCTCGCCGAGCCGCGCCTCTGGAGCGATATGTCCAATGACGACCGTGGTGGCAAGCGCCACCACAAGGACCTGCAGCTATGCCGGCAGGTGTCCGATGCACTCGCCTTCGCGCTCGCGGAGATCGACGATCCGGTGATCGACGATCTCGTGCTCGCGTCGGTGGTGCCGGCACCCAGCGCGGCGCGCGTGCTGGTCACCCTGGTCCCGACTCGCGCCGACATCGACGAGGATGTCGCGCTCGACTGCGTGCGCGAGCTCGCAGACGAGCTGCGCGAGGAGGTGGCCGCCGAGGTGACTCGCCGCCGCGTCCCCGAGCTGGTGTTCCGCATCGGCCACGCCGGCGAGCTGCAGTAGATCCACTCGCCCGGCTCGGGGCGCCGAGCCGGGCACCCGTTCAGGCCGCGGGGCAGCGCTCGGGCTCGTCGATCGAGAGCGCGAGCGCCGAGACCGTGCGGCGGCGGCCGAACAGGCCGCGGACCTCGTGCGGCGCCGCGAGCGTGACGAGCACGTTCGCGCCGAGGATCGAGAAATCGACGTCCTTGCTCGGCGCCCCGGTGCAGCGCTCGATGCGGACGATCGCGGAGCGCGGGATGGTCGCGCGCCAGCGAGCGCCGAGCCGGAGCTCGAGCGTGGCGGCGGTGAGGACGATGCCGCCGTGGCGGAGCGCGTGCAGGTCGCCGACGAGCCAGGCGATCGAGTAGAGCGACAGGCCCGTGGCGATCCACGCGGCGATCGGATGGCCGAGCGCGACGAGTGCGATGTGGAGGAGCGGCGTCTCGACGAGCGTCAGGACGACGAGCACGCCCGCGAACAGCGTCCAGCCGTTGGTGCGGTGCGAGGTGAAGATCGTGGCGTCGCGGCGCGGGCGGCGCCAGCCCGAGAGCGAGCTGCCGACGATGTGGAGCTCGGTCGCCAGCACGCGGCGGATCAGGGGCGGCAGGCCGGTGGCGGCGAGCGCGCGCTCGAGCGCATCGGGGCGCGCGAGGCCGTCGGCGCGGGCGGCTCTCCAGGCGCGACGCGCGCGGCCGAGGCGCGAGAGGACGAGCGCGAGCGCGGCGAGCTCGGCCGTCAGCGCGACGGCGAGCAGGATGCGCCCGTCGATGCCGACGGCGACGAGGACGAACCGCGCGGCGAGCGCGCCGGCGGCGACGGTCAGCGTGAGCGCCCAGCGGGGCAGGTGGCCGCCACGGACGGCGAGGACGTACATCGCCAGGCCGGCGGTGAGGGTGAGGTCGATCGCAGCACCGATGGCAACGGCGGGCGCGCGCGTGACGGCCACGAGGGGGAGGACCGCGGCCCACACCACGAGGACCGCTGCGATGCCGAGACCTGCACGCGCGCGCGCCGCCGTCGTCATGCGGCGTTGGATGCCCCGAAGCGCGCGTTCGATGCCGTGGTACGAACCGGCATGGTGTACCTGACGCAGCTCGTCTACGTGGTGCCCGGGGGGGAGGCGGCGTTTCACGAGTTCGAGGACCTCGTCCTGCCGCGGATGGGCCTCTACGGCGGAGAGCTGGTGCTGCGGCTGCGACCGGATGCCGCGGCCAAGATCGGCGGGACCGGCGAGACGCCGTACGAGGTGCACGTGGTGCGGTTCGAGACCGAGGACGGGCTCGCGCGCTTCGCGCACGACGAGGTGCGGCAGCGGGCCCTGCACCTGAAAGATCGTTCGGTGCGGCAGGTCGTGGTGATCCGCGGCGATGGCTCGCACCGCGTGTAGATCGCCCGCTGTCAGACGGAGCGCGTAGAGATCCCCGGGAGGCGCCGGTTCCTTGCTCCGCACACCGCGGGTTCGTTACACAGGAAGGGCACCGCGACGGAGTCTGACGACAGAGATCGACCACCACATATTCGCGCTGGTGCTGCGGCCTTCGGGCCGTGGCTGAAAAGGGAACCCGGTGAAAGGCCGGGACTGCCCCGCAGCGGTAAGCGAGAACGAAACCCACACACAGCACTGGCGCCATGCGCTGGGAAGCGTGGGGAGTAGGCGGCTCGCGAGTCCGAAGACCTGCCAGAGCGAATGCATCCGACACCTCGGGGGAGGCTGTCGCGCCGGCTTGGGACCCCAGGCTCGTGTGCTCCCCCTTCGTGTCTTCACGTTCCCCGAAGGAGGACCGATGCAGACGGAAGCAGTCACCGAGAATCAGAACGTAGTCACCCCGCGGCCCCGGGCCGAGACGCTGCCACCCACGATGATGCGGGTGACCAAGCGCGATGGCTCCACCGAGCCCGTCGATCTGACCAAGATCGTGCGCGCGATCGGACGGTGCTGCGTCGGCCTGATCGAGGTCGACGCGATGCGCGTCGCCACGCGCACGATCAGCGGCCTCTACGACGGCGCGACGACCGCGGAGCTCGACCGGCTGTCGATCCAGACCGCGGCGGCGCTGATCGCCGAGGAGCCGCAGTACGGCAAGCTGGCGGCGCGGCTGCTCGCCACGTACATCGACAAGGAGGTCCGCAACCAGGAGATCCACGCGTTCAGCCAGTCGATCGCCTGCGGGCACCGGCTCGGCCTCGTGAACGCGCGGCTCGCCGAGACGGTGGCGCGGAGCGCGCGCAAGCTCAACGACTCGATCGTCCCCGAGCGCGACAAGGAGCTCGAGTACTTCGGCCTGCGCACCGTGTACGACCGGTACTTGCTGCGGCACCCCGAGACGCGGCTCGTGATCGAGACGCCGCAGCAGTTCTTCATGCGCATCGCGTGCGCGCTGACCGAGAGCACGGGCGACGCGCTCGAGCTGTACCGGCTGTTCTCGACGCTCGAGTACCTGCCGAGCTCGCCGACGCTGTTCAACGCGGGCACATCGCACGAGCAGCTCTCGAGCTGCTTCCTGCTCGACTCGCCCGCCGACCACCTCGAGGCGATCTATCAGCGCTACACGGATGTGGCGCTGCTCTCCAAGTTCTCCGGCGGCATCGGGCTCGCGTATCACCGGGTGCGGTCGCGCGGCTCGCTGATCGAGAGCACGAACGGTCACTCGAACGGCATCGTGCCGTGGCTGAAGACGCTCGACGCCTCGGTCGCGGCGGTCAACCAGGGCGGCAAGCGCAAGGGCGCGGCCTGCGTGTACCTCGAGCCGTGGCACGCGGACATCGAGGCGTTCCTCGAGTTGCGCGACAACACCGGCGACGAGGCCGCGCGCACGCACAACTTGAACCTCGCGAACTGGATCCCGGATCTGTTCATGCGGCGCGTCGAGACCGACGGGACGTGGAGCCTGTTCGATCCGAAGCGCGTGCCCGAGCTGCCGGACCTGTGGGGCGCGGAGTTCGAGCGCGCGTACGAGGCGGCGGAGCAGGCCGGGCTCGCGGCGAAGACGGTCAAGGCGCGCGACCTGTACGCGCGGATGATGCGCGTGCTCGCGCAGACCGGGAACGGCTGGATGACGTTCAAGGACGCCTCGAACCGCGCGTGCAACCAGACCGCGCTGCCGGGGCGCACCGTGCACCTGTCGAACCTGTGCACGGAGATCATCGAGGTCACCTCGGGCGACGAGGCCGCGGTGTGCAACCTCGGATCGATCAACCTCGCGCGGCACGTCGACGCCGACGGTCGTGCGTTCGACTTCGCGAAGCTCGCCCGCACCGTGCGCGTGGCCGTGCGGCAGCTCGACCGCGTGATCGATCTGAACTTCTATCCGATCGCCGCGACGCGCCGCTCGAACCTGAAGTGGCGGCCGGTCGGCCTCGGCGTGATGGGCCTCCAGGACGTGTTCTTCCGCCTCGGCTTGCCGTTCGATGCACCCGAGGCGCGCGCGCTGTCGCGGACGATCGCCGAGGAGATCTACTACGCGGCGCTCACGGCCTCGGCGGACCTCGCCGATGTCCACGGCGCTCACCCCGCGTTCGCGGAGACCCGCGCGGCGCTCGGCGAGCTGCAGTTCGATGCCTGGGGCGTGGTCCCCGCCGACGCCGCGCGCTGGGACGCGCTGCGCGAGCGCGTGAAGCACGGCCTGCGCAACTCGCTGATGATCGCGATCGCGCCGACGGCGACGATCGCGTCGATCGCTGGCTGCTACGAGTGCATCGAGCCGCAGGTGTCGAATCTGTTCAAGCGCGAGACGCTGTCGGGCGACTTCGTGCAGGTCAACCGCTACCTCGTCGACGTCCTGAAGCGGCTCGGCCTGTGGACCGAGCACACGCGGTCGCGGCTCACGCTCGCCGAGGGCTCGGTGCAGGGCCTGGTCGAGCTGCCCGAGGAGGTGCGCCGCGTGTTCCGGACGGCGTGGGAGATCCCGATGCGCTCGCTGATCGACATGGCCGCCGACCGCGGCGCGTTCGTCGATCAGAGCCAGTCGCTCAACCTCTTCATGGAGAGCCCGAACCTCGGGCAGCTGTCGAGCATGTACATGTACGCGTGGAAGAAGGGCCTGAAGAGCACGTACTACCTGCGCTCGCGCCCGGCGACGCGCATCGCGAAGAGCACCGTCGAGATCGCGCGCGCTGCGGCGAGCGCGGAGGTGATCGCGTGCTCGCTCGAGAACCCCGGCGCGTGCGAGGCCTGCCAGTGAGCCTCCTCGATCCCGGCATGAACCTGACGTTGCGCCCGATGGCGTACCCGCGGTTCTTCGAGATGTATCGCGCGGCGATCAAGAACACCTGGACCGTCGAGGAGGTCGACTTCGCGACCGACGTCGCGGATCTCGCGAAGCTGACGCCCGCCGAGCACCACCTGGTGCAGCGGCTGGTCGCGTTCTTCGCAACCGGCGACTCGATCGTCGCGAACAACCTGGTTCTGAACCTGTACCGTCACGTGAACGCGCCCGAGGCGCGGATGTATCTGTCGCGGCAGCTCTACGAGGAAGCGCTGCACGTCCAGTTCTATCTCACGCTGCTCGACACCTATGTGCCCGATCACGCCGAGCGCCAGCGCGCGTTCGCGGCGATCGAGACCATCCCGTCGATCCGCCAGAAGGCCGCGTTCTGCACGCGCTGGATCGACTCGATCCACGGGCTCGAGCGAGTCGAGACGCGCGCCCACCGCCGCCAGTTCCTGCTGAACCTCATCTGCTTCGCGGCGTGCGTCGAGGGGTTGTTCTTCTTCGGCGCGTTCACGTACGTGTACTTCCTGCGCTCGCGCGGCCTGCTCCACGGCCTCGCCGCGGGGACGAACTGGGTGTTCCGCGACGAGAGCGCGCACATGGCGTTCGCCTTCGAGGTCGTCGAGACCGTGCGCCGCGAGGAGCCCGAGCTGTTCGATGCCTCGCTCGAGGCCGACGTGCGGGCGATGCTCGCCGAGGCGATCGCCTGCGAGACCCAGTTCGCGGAGGACCTGCTCGCCGGCGGCGTCGCCGGGCTGTCGGTCGGTGACGTGCGCGCGTACCTCGAGTACTGCGCCGATCAGCGGCTCGCCACGCTCGGCATGGTCAAGCAGTACGGGGCGAAGAACCCGTTCGGCTTCCTCGCGCTGCAGGACGTGCAGGAGGTGACGAACTTCTTCGAGCGCCGCGTCTCGGCCTACCAGGTCGGTGTCGAGGGCCAGGTCACGTTCGACGCCGCGTTCTGACCTACCAGGCGAACGAGACGGCCGCGCCGCCTGGTGCGGGCGCGAGCTTCACGCGCAGCGCGTCGCGGTACTCCGAGATGTGCAGGTTGCCGACGACGAGGATGACGAGGCGCGTGCCCGCGTACAGGCCGGCCGCGGTCCAGGCGAGGGCGCGTCGCGTCGACGGATCGTCCGCGGCATACGCGCCGATCGCGAGACCGACCGGCAGCGCTCCGCCGACGAGCCAGTCGCCGATGATCCCGGCGGGGCGCACCTCGCCGAAGACGATCTTCTCGAGGCGGTAGGTGCCCCAGCCCGGGATCAGCGCGGTGGCGATGAACGCGGCGCGGCTGGTGTCGAGCTGCTCGTACGTTGCCCCCCGCGTGTCCATCGCCGCGACGTACGCGCGCAGGCGCTCGTGGCTCAGGATGTCGGCGGACGCGGCCATCGGCGCGAGGACGGCGCCGATCGCGACGAACACCGCGACCGCCCTCGGTCTCTCGCTTCGCGTGAGGATCTCGCGCATGCGCAACGGATAGCGCGTGGTTTGCGTGAACGCAGGGGCCGGTCACAGGTTTTGCGCGGAACGGGTCGTCGAAGGTGGGTATGCCGGGTGCAGGCCCTGCAGGCATGGTGGCCCCGGCACTCGCAGGCTCCCCGCGCGAAGTCGTGCTGTCCGCGCGGGGGCTGACCAAGCAGTACCGGATGGGCGAGATCGACGTGATCGCGCTTCGCGGGGTCGACATCGACCTGTACGAGGGCGAGCTGATGGTCCTCCTCGGGGCCTCCGGCAGCGGCAAGTCGACGCTGCTCAACATCCTCGGCGGCCTCGACGTCTGCAGCGACGGCCGCGTCGTGTACCGCGACCTCGAGCTCACGACCGCCGACGAGGAGGAGCTCACGGCGTACCGGCGCCGGCACGTCGGCTTCGTGTTCCAGTTCTACAACCTGCTCCCGAGCCTGACCGCGCGCGAGAACGTCGAGCTGGTCACCGAGATCGCCGACAACCCGATGGACGCGGCGGAGGCGCTCGAGCTGGTCGGGCTCGGCAGCCGGCTCGACCACTTCCCGGCCCAGCTCTCGGGCGGCGAGCAGCAGCGGGTGGCCGTCGCGCGCGCGGTGGCCAAGCGCCCCGATGTCCTCCTGTGCGACGAGCCGACCGGAGCGCTCGACTTCGAGACCGGTGTGAAGGTGCTGGCCGCGCTCGAGCGCGTCAACCAGGAGCTCGGGACGACGACGGCGATCATCACCCACAACGCGCCGATCGCGGCGATCGCGGAGCGCGTGATCACGCTCGCGGATGGGCGCATCGCCCGGGTCGAGCGGCCGAGCCCCCGCAAGCGTGCCGAGGAGATCCGCTGGTGAGCGCGCTCGACCGCAAGCTCGCGCGCGATCTGTGGCGGCTCAAGGGCCAGGTGGCGACGATCGGCCTCGTCCTGGCCTGCGGGATCATGGCGATGATCATGCTGCGCAGCACGTGGCAGTCGATCATCGCCGCGCGCGACGCCTACTACGACCAGTACCGGTTCGCCGACGTGTTCGCGCGGCTGGAGCGCGCACCCTCGACGGTCGCGGCTCGCCTCGAGGCGATTCCGGGCGTCGCGCTCGTCGATACGCGGATCGTCGAGGAGGTGATGCTGCCGCTCCCGAGCGAGCCCGATCCCGTGATCGGGCGCATCGTCACCATCCCCGACGAGGGCGAGCCCGCGCTCAACCGGCTGTACCTCCGCTCCGGGCGGATGCCGTCCGGCGATGACGAGGCGGTGATCCTCGAGCAGTTCGCCATCGCCCACGACATGGAGGAGGGCGGGACGCTGCCCGTGCTCGTCAACGGACGGCTCCGCACCATCCGGGTCACCGGCGTCGCGCTGTCGCCCGAGTACGTGCTCGCGATGTCGGGACGCGAGATGGCTCCCGACAACCGGCGCTTCGTCGTCCTGTGGATGCGGCGGGCCGCGGTCGCGCCGGCGTTCCGCATGGAGGGCGCGTTCAACGATGTCGCGCTGCGGCTCGAGCCGGGCGCGTCGGAGGCGGGCGTGCTCGAGGCCGTCGATCGCGAGCTCTCGCGCTACGGCGGTCTCCACGCCGTCGGTCGCGCGAAGCAGCTGTCGAACTACGCGCTCGAGAACGAGCTCGGCGTGCTCCGCACGCTCGCGCTGATCATCCCGGCGATCTTCCTCGCGGTGGCGGCGTTCCTCGTCAATGTCGTGGTGTCGCGGCTGGTGTTCCTCGAGCGCGTGCAGATCGCGGTGCTGAAGGCGCTGGGCTTCACGAACGGCCGCGTCGCCCGGCACTACCTGGTGTTCGTCAGCCTCATCGTCGTCATCGCCTCGATCGGCGGCGTCGCGATCGGGATGCGCGCGGCCGGCTGGATGACGACCCTGTACGAGGACTTCTATCGCTTCCCGACGAAGCTGCACCAGACGTCGCCCGCGCTCGTCGCGGTGACAATCGGGATCGGAATGGTCTCGGCGATCGGCGGCGCGCTCGTCTCGATCCGCGCGATCTCCCGCATGCCGCCCGCCCAGGCGATGCGGCCGCCGGCTCCGCTCGTCTACAAGCGCTCGCTGCTCGATCGACTGCGGCTCGGCCGCCTCCTCGGGCCGTCCGCCATGATGGTGATGCGCGAGGTGCGCCGGAAGCCGCTGCGGTTCCTGATGTCGACCGCCGGCATCGGCATGGGCGTCGCGATCTTCGTGATGGGCCGGTTCTCGTGGGACTCGTTCGATCACCTGATGAGCACGACCTACGCGCGCGCGCACCACGAGGACCTCACCGTGATGCTCGCGCGGCCCACACCCGAGCGCGCGCTCCACGAGCTCGAGGCGCTCCCCGGCGTCCAGCTCGCCGAGGGCCAGCGCATGGTGCCCGCGCGGGTCCACGCGTCGGGCCGCTGGCGCGACACCGCGATCGTCGGGATGCCGGAGAACGCGCAGCTCGGGCTCCTCCTGCGTCACGGCCGGACCCCGATCGAGCTGCCCGCCGCCGGGCTGGTGATGACCGACAAGCTCGCGGAGCTGCTCGGCGTGCAGGTGGGGGAGGAGGTCGACGTCGACCTCCTCGAAGGCGACTTCTCGAGCCGCCGGCTCCCGATCGCCGACCTCGTCGACGAGCCGTTCGGGCTGTTCGTCTACGCGCGCGCCGACTGGCTCGCCGCGGTGCTGCGCGAGGATCCGCGCGTGTCGACGATCCTGCTGCGCGTCGACGCGCTCGAGCGGGAGGCCGTGCGCGCGCGGCTCAAGGAGCTTCCGGTGGTGCTCGGCGTGACGAGCACGGAGCACCTGATCCAGCGGTTCCGCGAGCAGATGGGC
>JAEUJX010000775.1 GCA_016794545.1 Myxococcales bacterium | reverse complement strand
GCTCGCGCTCTGGCACCAGGACGGCGGGCGCAACACGCCGCTCCACATCGTCACCTACGGTCCGTACGGCTGGGTGCGCCACCCGTTCTACGTCTCGTTCCTGCTGCTGCTCGTCGGCGCGGCGCTGATCGCGCGCGATGGCATCACGCTCGCGGCCCTCCCGCTCGGCCTGTTCAGCCTCGACTGGACGGCCCGTGGCGAGGAGCAGAAGCTGCTCGCGTCGAGCCTCGGTGACGAGTACGGCGCGTACCGCGAGCGCACCGGCCGGTTCGTGCCCCGCTTCCTGCACGTGGTGCGGTCGTGAGCGTCGCCACCGCGCCCACCGTCCCCGTCGTGGTCGCCGGGCGACCGCGCCCGACGCCCCACCGGCTCGGCATGCTGTTCGAGATCCTCGAGGAGATGGGCGAGGATCCGACCTTCACGTTCGAGCTCGCGCGCGTCGGCGAGGCCACGCCGCTCGCGCGCGCCGAGATCCATCACGCGGAGTCCGACGGCCACGGCGGTCTGTCGAGGGTGCTGACCCGGCGCGGCGTCGCCTTCGAGAGCCCCCGTCCACGCACCGGCGAGACGGCGCCCCCGCTGCACGAGCGCGTGCGTGCGGTCGTGCGGGTCGCGCGGCACCGCGGGGCCGAGCCGCTCGTGCTCCGGCGGCGGGACACCGCGTGGGTCCGCGGCACGAAGGTGACCGCACGCCCCGGCGCCGGCACGCTGCTGTCGGCGAGCGCGACCGCGCGGGTCGTCGGCGCGGCGAAGGCCGCGGGCGTCTCCGTCGGCGCTCATCTCCTGCACGCGCTGACCGAGGCCGTCGTGCCGCTGCTCGCCGAGCCCGGCCGGAGCGTCACGTGGGGTGTGCCCGTGAACATGCGCGGTCCCGTCCAGGTCGAGCCGGCCGAGGCGAATGCGAGCTCGATCATGCCGGTCGACGTGCCTCGCGGCGGCGATGCGCGTGCCGTGCACGACGCGCTCCAGCGGGCGCTCGCCGCGAAGCTCCACTGGGGCAAGTGGGATCAGCTGAACCTGATCGCGCGGCTCGGCAAGCGGTTTCTGAAGAAGAAGGTCGAGCACTACTATCGCACCGCCGATCCGGCGCGCATCGGCGTGTTCTCGAACGTCGGCGCCTGGACGGGCCGCACGGACGACGACCTCGGCATCCTCGCGTACGGCGTGCCGGCGTTCACCGATCCGCTGTTCGCCACGGTGCTCACGTGGAACGGCAAGCTCGCGCTCACGCTCCGCGCGCACCCGTCGCTCGCGACCAGCGACGGCGAGGTGGCGGGCTGGCGCGACGCCTGGCTCGCGAAGCTCGAGGTCACGGCGTGACGCGGCGTGCGGCGCCGGCGCTCGTCCTGCGGGCGCGCATGTTCGACTTCTCGGGCGTGCCGAGGCACTGGTGCGGCGGGGACGCGGTTCGCTCGCGGCTGTTCGACGCGTTCTCGACGCTCCTGCCGGTCGGCGAGCGGTTCTTCATCGAGGCGCTGCGGCGCGCCGCCGTCGAGCTCGGCGATCCCGAGCTCGACGAGCTGATCGAGCAGTTCGTCCGGCAGGAGGCGCTGCACAGCCGCGAGCATCGCCGGTACAACGAGCGCCTGCGCGAGGAGGGCATCGACCTCGATCGCTGGGATCGCTCGCTGAAGCGCACGATGTGGCGCGTGCTCCAGCTCCGAGATCCGCGGATCCCCCTCGCGATCACCGTCGCGGTCGAGCACCTCACGGCGGCGATCGGACGGGCGGTGCTGGACGGTCGCGTGCTCGACGACGCGGAGCCGATCGTCCTCGCGTTCTGGTCGTGGCACAGCGCCGAGGAGATCGAGCACAAGAGCGTGGCGTTCGAGGTCTACGAGCGGCTCGGGGGCGGCCCGGGACTCCGCCGCGCGATGATGGGGTGGGGGCTGCTACTGCTCGCGATCCGCCTCGGTGCGCGCCTCGTCGACCTGCTGCGGCGCGACGGCGTGCTGTTCGAGCGCGCGACCTATCGCGCCGGCGCGCGGCTGCTGCGCGGCGCGTTCGGCCAGATCCTGACCACCGAGATCGCGGCCTACTTCCGCCGGGACTTCCACCCGTGGAACCGCGACGACTATCACCTCGTCGAGGCATGGGAGCGCCGATGAACCTCGAGGTCGACACGCCGCTCGGCCGCATCGCGGTCACCACCGGAGGCACGGGACCGCTGCTCGTCCTCGTCCCCGCGGCCGGGCGCGCGGCCGCCGACTTCGAGCCGATCGTGCCGGCGCTCGCCCGCACGCATCGCGTCGCCATGCTCGACTGGCCCGGCGCCGGAGCCTCACCCCCGTCCGGACGGCCGCGCGAGGCCACCGCCGCCGCGCTCGCGCCGGCGCTGTCCGAGGTCGTCCGCGCGCTCGGCGAGCCGGCGGTCCTGCTCGGCCACTCCGCCGGAGGGTTCGCGGCGGCGCGGCTCGCGATCGACGAGCCCGAGCGCGTGCGCGGCCTCGTGCTCGTCGACGCGCTCGGCTTCGTCCCGTTCGGTCGCCTCCAGCGCGCGTTCTGCGCCGTGAAGGGCGTGCCGGCGGTGACCCGCGCCGTCGAGGGCTACCTCGCGCGAGCGCAGACGATCCGCCGCAACGCGGCCACGGCGCGCGTGTTCTCGCGCGTCGATGCCGCGGTCGCCGAGCCCGCGTTCGTCGAGCTCACGGCCGCGCTGTGGCGAAGCTTCCCGCGGCCCGAGGTCGACCTCCGCGCGGCGGCGAAGGCGATCCGCTGCCCGACGCGCGTGTGCTGGGGCTGGCTCGATCCGGTCGTCCCCGTGCTCGGAGGCTTCACCGCCGCGCGCACGATCCCCGGGGCCGAGCTCTCCCTGTTTCGAACCGGGCACACGCCGTTCGTCGAGGATCCGGCCGCGTTCCTCCGCGTCGTCGAGCCGTTCGTGTCGCAGCTCCGCTGATGGCACGATCGTCACGAGCCCTCGCGCGAGCTCACGTCGCGAGCAGCGCGCGCAGCCGATCGAGGAGGGTGTCGGGACGGAACGGCTTGGCGAGCCAGGCCGCTCCGGGGACCTCGGCCAGCAGGCTGGTGTCGGGGGAGTAGCCCGACATGAACAGGACCGGCAGCGCGGGACGGCTGGCGCGCAGGGCGAGCGCCAGCGCGCGGCCGGTGACCTTCGGCATGATCACGTCGGTGAGCAGCAGGTCGAACGCGCGCGCGGGATCCTCCGCCAGCTCGAGGGCCGCCGCGGCGCTCGACGCTTCGATCACCACGAAGTGCTCGTCACGCAGGAAGTCGGCGAGCGCACGCCGCACGTTGGCGTTGTCCTCGACCAGCAGGATGGTGGTCGGCCGGCGCTCTCCGGCGATGATCCTCGGCGCGCTCTGCCGGGCCGGTGGGACCGGTGGCGCGATCTGCGGGAGCATCACCGTGAACCGCGTGCCGACGCCGAGCTCGCTCGTGACCTCGACGTGGCCGCCTGACTGCTTGACGATGCCGTAGACCGTCGCGAGCCCGAGACCCGAGTTCTCGCCGTCCTTGGTCGTGAAGAACGGCTCGAAGATCCGCGACAGGATGTCCTCCGACATGCCCGCCCCGTGATCGGTGACCTGGAGCTGCGCGTACTCGCCGGCCGGCAGCTCGGGGCTCGCCTGGCTGCCGTCGACGGT
>JAEUJX010000759.1 GCA_016794545.1 Myxococcales bacterium | reverse complement strand
TTCCGCGAGCACGTCAGCTTCCCGTGCGAGGTCGAGGACCTGTCCGACCAGACCGCGCTGATCGCGATCCAGGGCCCGAAGGCCGTCGCCATGGTCGACCGCCTGGCCGGCGGCACGCTCGCGCAGCTGCCGACGTTCGCGTTCACCGATGCGACCGTCGCCGGCGTCCGGTGCCTCGCGGCGCGCACCGGCTACACCGGCGAGGACGGCTTCGAGCTCGCGTGCGCGAACGACGACGCGCCGGCGCTGTGGTCCGCGCTGATGGAGGCCGCCCTGCCGCTCGGCGGCCTGCCGATCGGTCTCGGCGCGCGCGACTCGCTGCGGCTCGAGGCGAAGCTGCCGCTCTACGGCAACGACCTCGACGACGAGCACACGCCGCTCGAGGCCGGGCTCGGCTGGGCGGTGAAGCTCGACGGCCGCGAGTTCCTCGGCGCCTCTGTGTTGCGCGAGCAGAAGGCCAAGGGCCTCACCCGTCAGCTCGTCGGCTTCAAGATCGCCGAGTCCGAGCGCGCGATCGCCCGGCACGGCTACGCGGTGAAGGGCGGCGGCATCGTGACCTCCGGAGGTCCCGGGATCGTCGTCGGCGGCGCGATCGGCCTCGCCTACGTGCCGACCGCGCTCGCCGCTCCCGGCACGCAGCTCACCATCGATTGCCGCGGTAAGGACGTCCCCGCCACCGTGGTCTCCGGCAAGTTCTACAAGCGGAGCTATTAGACATGACCTTCCCCACCGACCTCCGATACACCCACGACCACGAGTGGCTGCGCGCCCAGGGCGGAACCTGGCGCGTCGGCATCACCCAGTTCGCCGTCGATCAGCTCGGCGACATCACGCTCGTCGACCTGCCGAAGGAAGGCGACCTCGTCACCAAGGGCCAGCGGTTCGGCACGGTCGAGAGCGTGAAGAGCGTCTCGGACCTCTACGCGCCGGTCTCGGGCAAGGTCACCGCGATCAACGCCAAGCTCAAGGACTCGCCGGAGCTGGTGAACGCCGAGCCGTACGGCAGCGGCTGGATGATCGAGCTCGAGCCGACCGAGAAGGCCGAGCTCGACGAGCTGATGGCGCCCGACGCCTACGGCACGCACGTCGCCGCGCAGTAGCGGCGGCTACGGCTTCATCGCGATCGTGTAGCCGAGCTCGCGCGCGCGCGCGCAGCGCTTGTTGTCCGCGGCGCACGCGATGCGCAGCTCGGCGGAGTTGTCGGGCGAGCGGAACCGATCGTACGCGGCGAGCGCGGCCTCGGCCTCCGTGCGGCCGAGCGCGGCGAGCGCCATCGCCTGGCTGCGCAGCATGTCCGGATCGCGCGGCGCGAGCGCGAGGCCCTTCGCCGACGCTTCGAGCGCGCCGGCGTTGTCGCCGACCGAGCCGAGCACGCGCGCGTAGAGCATCCACGCCGCGCTGTTGCCCGGCGCGCGCTCGGTGCACGCCTTCGCCGGCGCGACCGCGTCCTCCCAGCGCCACACGCGCGCGAGCGCGTCGGCGGCGATCGCGTCGAGCACGGCCGGCCCCGGCGCGGGCAGCAGCGTCCGGGCCTCGGCGACGAGCGCGAGCGCGTCCTCGACGCGGCCCTGCTTCGAGGCGACCCAGCCGAGCTGCACGAGCACCATCGCACGGGCGCGCTTGTCGCCGGCGGGAACCGCCGCGAGCGACGTGTCGAGCACGTGCTTGGCCTCCTCCAGGCGCTCGGTCACCGTGTTGACGAGCGCCATGCCGTGCTCGTACGCGCGCTCCCACGCGGGGCGCGTCGCGGCGATCTTCGCGCCGGCTCCGAGCTGGGTGGTCGTGCTCGCGATCAGCGTGATCGGCTGCGGCCGGCAGGGGTCGAGCGCGACATCGCGCGCGCCCCGTGCGCCGGCGATGAACGCCTTGCCGCTGGCGGTCCTCGCGGCGGCGCAGACGTTCGCCTGCATCCTCAGCGTGCGGCTGCGGTGGCGCAGCCGCGCGGTCGCCGTCAGCGGCAGCGCGACCCTGTCGGGCACCGTGAACGTGTAGCGCGTGACCTGCGACTCGCGCGCGGCGAGCGTCTGCGTCTGGATCTGCGTGCGGAAGCTCGCCATCTCGTGCTCCTCGAGCACGTTGCCCTGCTCGTCGACGACGAGCGTGCGCAGCACGTGGGTGTCCTGGTCGTCGGGGTCGGTCTCGTGCGCGAGGCCGCTCGACGCGACGCGCGCGCCCTTCGCGTCGGTGACCTCGATCTCGATCCACGTGTCCTGGATGTCGAGCACGCCGCCGGGGAACCGGTGGCCGACCAGGAGATTCCGGATCACGACGTCGAGCGCCATCGTCGAGCCCGGCGCGACCGGCGCGCCATCGGCGGGCAGGTGCCAGGTCGCGCCCGCGGGCGACTCGACGCGCGCGCCGGCGATGTCGATCGAGGCGACGCCCTCGAGCTTCGCGCGCAGCCGTGCGAGGTGCTCGCCGTCGCCGCGCATCGAGGCCATCCAGGTGTGGCCGCCGAGGAACCGGTGCGACGCGAGCATGGGCGCATCGCCGCGGAGGCCGCCGTACTCGAGCGGCGACGCCCGCTCGGGCTCCATGTGGCAATCGATGCAGGTCTTCTGCTCGACCTTGTCGACGCGGCCCATGCCGTTGCCGTTCCACGCGCTGTTGCGCCAGGCGCCGGGTTCGTCGAGACCCGAGAGGTGAACCGGCATGCCCATGTCGGGCGACAGGAACCCCCGGTGGCAGCCGACGCACAGCTCGGTGCCCTGACTCTTC
>JAEUJX010000634.1 GCA_016794545.1 Myxococcales bacterium | reverse complement strand
CGCCGACGCCAACGCCAACGCCAACGCCAACGCCAATTCCGCGTCCAGCGCTGCCGTCGCGGACGTCTCCGCGGAGACGTCCGACAGCGTCACCGCGGAGGAGGGGGCGCCCGAGGACGTCGCGGTAGGAGGCCAGCTCGCGGACGGCACCGGGGCGGTCGCCGCCGAGGCGCTCGACGCCGGCGAGCCCCGTGGGGTCGAGGTGTTCGCCGAGGGCTCGTCGCAGTTCGCGGCGGTCACCGACGAGCAGCTCGCCGAGGCGCTGGCCGAGACGATCGAGCCCGCCGCCGAGCCGGCCGACGCCGATGCGCTGCTCGCCGCCGAGGCGACCGACGATCTCGCGCGCGCTGGCTCGACCGAGTCGAGCGATTGATCGAGACTGTGACCGATGGCTGAGCTTGTCCGTCTGCAGCGGTACCTCGCGTCCGCGGGCGTGGCGGCTCGCCGCAAGGCCGAGGAGCTGATCACCGCCGGTCGCGTGACGGTCAACGGCGAGGTCGTGACCACGCTCGGTACCAAGGTCGATCCGGACACCGCCGAGGTGCTGGTCGATGGCGAGGCGGTGGTCGCGCTCGACGAGTTCTACGTGGTGCTCAACAAGCCCAAGGCGTGCATCACCGCGGTCACCGATGACCGCGGCCGCCCGACCGTGATGGACTACCTGCCGAACCTGCCCGTGCCGGTGAAGCCGGTCGGCCGGCTCGACTTCTACACCGAGGGTGTGCTGCTCCTGACCAACGATGGGGAGCTCGCGGCGAAGCTGCTCGCACCCGCGTCGCACGTGCCGAAGACCTATCACGTGAAGGTCCACGGCCAGCTGTCGCCCGCGCACATCAAGCGGCTGCGCGAGGGCGTCACGCTCGATGACGGTAGCCAGACGATGCCCGCCGAGATCGAGATCCTGCCCGGCGAGTCGAAGCACACGTGGCTCGGCATCACGATCCACGAGGGCAAGCACCGTCAGATCCACCGGATGATCGAGGCGATCGGCTTCGCCGTCGACAAGCTCCAGCGCGTCGCGTTCGCGAACCTGACGTTCCACAACCTGCGCGTCGGCGACGCGCGCGAGCTCACGCAGCTCGAGCTCAACGAGCTGCGAGACCTGGTCGGTCTCGACCACTCCAAGGTCGCGCGCGGCCGGTGGCGCTCCGATCGCGAGTCGACCGACATCCCGCGCCGCGCGCGCGCGAAGGCCCGCGAGGAGGCGGAGGCGGCCCAGGCCGAGGCCGAGGAGAACCGGCTCCGCAACGAGGCCCGCCGCGCTGCGGCCGCGGAGGACGGCGACGACGATACTCCGACGCACGGCGAAGCGTGGGACGGCGAGGGCGATGCCGATCGGGATATCGGCTTCGGCGCCGAGCCTGGCGACGATGCGCGCGATCACGGCGGCGTGGACGGCGAGCGCGACCTCGAGTCCGGCGACGCGAGCGACGCGCGCGAGCGCGGTGCTGGGCGCGGTCGAGGCCCGGATGATGGCGATCGCGGCGCAGGTGGTGGGCGCGGCACCGCGCGCGGCCGTGGTCCGCGCGGCGCGGCGAGTGGTGCACGCGGCGAGGCGAGTGGCCCCGGTGGTCCCGCGCGTGGCGGGCGAGGCGACGGACGCGGCGGCAAGGTCCGCTCCGGCGACCGCGGCGAGGCGCGCGGCGGCGGCTTCGGCTCCGCTGATCGCGGCGGTCCGCGCGGCGGGGCGCGTGGTGGCGGCTTCGGCTCCGCTGATCGCGGCGGTCCGCGCGGCGGGGCGCGGGGTGGCGGCTTCGGCTCCGCTGATCGCGGCGGTCCGCGCGGTGGCTCGCGCTCCGGCGGCTTCCGTGACGATCGCGGCGGTCCGCGCGGCGGGGCGCGTGGCGGCGGCTTCGGCTCCGCTGATCGCGGCGGTCCGCGCGGTGGCAGTGGCTCTGGCGGCTTCCGCGACGATCGCGGTGGTTCGCGCGGCGGCCCTCGCCAGGATGCCGGCGGAGGTTTCGGCGGCCCGCGTGGACCGGCGCTCGCCGGCGGGCGCGATGATCGCGGCGGTGGCTTCGGCGAGAAGCGTGGCGGTGGCTTCGGCGGTGCTGCGGGCCGTGGCTATGGTGACAAGCGCAGCGGCGGCTTCGGTGACAAGCGCGGTGGCGCTCGCTCCGAGGACGCGCGCGGCGCGGGACGCAGCGCCGGTCGCGGCGAGCGCGGTGGCGCCGGATCGCCGGGCGCGAGCCGGGGGGCCACCCGCGGTGGTGGCACCGGGGGGCGTTCCGTGCGCGCCTACTCCGATCGGTTCGGGTCGCGTGACGGTGCGAGCGCGCCGCGCGACAAGGGGCGCTGGCGTGACCGCGAGGAGGGACCGCGCAGCCGCGACGAGGCACGGTTCGGCGCGCAGGAGCGCGGTCCGCGCCCGGCGGAATCCGGCGCACGGGCACCGGTACCGCGTCGCGGCGGTCCGCAGGGGCGGTCGTTCGGCGCGGCGAAGCCCCGCGGGGCGAAGTCGTCCGGTCGCCCGCCGAAGCGCGGCCGCTGAGCCCGACGAGCGGCGGTGAAGAAGCGCGCAGCCCTGGACGAGGCCCAGCGCGAGCGTGGTAGCGTGGCGGCCCGATGGAGCTTCGTGCGCTGACCGTGCTCGACTCGCTGCAGCCGCAGCTGACCGGGTTCCTCCAGACCGTGTGCTCGGGGTTCATGCCGCTCGAGGAAGAGGCGGCGCTGTTCATCGAGATCGCACCCGGTATCGCGATCAACCAGCTGACCGACGCGGCGCTGAAGGCCACGACGTGCCGGCCCGGCATGCAGATCGTCGAGCGCGCGTACGGGATGCTCGAGCTGCACAACAACGACAAGGGCCAGGTCGAGGCCGCCGTCGACGCGATCCTCGGCAACATGGGCGTCAAGCGCGAGGACCGGATCAAGCCGCGCATCGTGTCCAGCCAGATCATCACGGGGATCGATGGCCACCAGAGCCAGCTGATCAACCGCATGCGCCACGGCGACATGATCATGCGCGGCCAGACGCTCTACATCCTCGAGGTCTACCCGGCGGCGTACGCGGCCCTCGCGGCGAACGAGGCCGAGAAGGCCGCGGACGTTCACCTGATGGAGGTGATCTCGTTCGGCGCGTTCGGTCGGCTCTGGCTCGGTGGCAGCGAGGCCGAGATCGCCGCGGCAGCAGCGGCCGCCGAAGGCGCGCTCGCGAAGGTCACCGGCCGCGCCTCGAAGTAGCGATCACGATCCCGCGGGGGCTGTTCGACGCCAGCACCGCGACACCGTCGTTCACGCCGGCGACGAACACGCCTGGTCCGGGGCCCGCGATCAGCGCCGCCGCGTCGCGTGCAGCACGAGGCGCGAGTTGCCGAAGAACACGACGGAGCCCTCGCGCGCCACGGCTCCCCCCGAGCCGAGCTTCGCGCCGTCCAGCCAGGTCCCGCAGGTCGAGTGGTTGTCCTCGACGATGACGTGGCCGTCGACCAGGCGGATCCGGCACTGCTGGCGGGACAGCGCGAGGTCGTCGATCTGGACGTCACAGGTCTTGCCGCGGCCGATGGTGATCACGTCACCGGTCGGGACGATCGTGCGCTCGCCGTCGCGTCGCCCGTGCACGGTGATCGCGAGGCCGCCGCGCTCGGCGAGCAGCGGACCGAGCGGGACCTCGACGGAGGCGGGGGACTCGTGGGCGAACAGCCCGCAGGTCTCGCAGCAATCGTCGTCCTTCCCCATCCGACCAGGATAGCGCGTCTCTGTGGAAACTCACCATCCCGGCAGGGCCCCCGCGGCAGGGCCGCTGCTACAGTGCCGCCATGACTTCGACGACGACGACGCTCCCGGCGGCGCTCCGCGCCCCGTTCGCGGCCGGCGGATCGAACGCGATCGATGCGGCGCTGGCGAATCGCCTGCTGTCGATCGCGCTCGAAGCGGGCGGCGACTACGCCGACATCTACTTCGAGTTCCGCGTCTCCGCGGACTACGCGCTCGAGGAGGAGCAGATCCGCACGCTCGGCCGCGGCATCACCCTCGGCCTCGGCGTCCGCGTCACCAAGGGCGATGCGACCGGCTACGCGTACTGCGAAGATCTGTCGTGGGAGAAGATGGCCCACGCCGCGAAGACGGCCGGTCAGATCGCCGCCGCCGGTGGCCACGCGCCGATCGGCGTGGCGGCCCTGGCCAGCGTCTCGACGCCGAGCTTCTACGACGTCCCGACGCCGTCGCTCGTCGTGCCGGCGCCCGACAAGCTCGCGCTGCTCCGGGCCGCCGACAAGGCCGCGCGCGCGTTCGATCCTCGCATCATCAAGGTCGAGGCGTCGTTCGCGGAGAGCATCAAGGAGGTGCTGCTGTTCACGTCGGATGGCCGGATGGCGACCGACGTGCAGCCGCTGATGCGGTTCGGCGTGCGCGCGACGGCGGAGGACGCCGGCAAGCGCCAGGCTGGCTCCGGCGGTGGCGGCGGCCGGTACGGCCTCGACTACTTCGCCGACGCGAGGCGCGATGCCGCGGCCCACGGGCGCGAGGCCGCGCGCGTCGCGATCGCGATGCTCGACGCGCGCGATGCACCTGCCGGCGAGATGCCGGTGGTGCTCGGCCCCGGGGACTCCGGGATCCTGCTGCACGAGGCGGTCGGTCACGGGCTCGAGGCCGACTTCAACCGCAAGGAGACGAGCAACTACTCCGGGCAGATGGGCAAGAACGTCGCCTCGCCGCTGTGCACGGTGGTCGACGACGCGACGATCCAGAACTCGCGCGGCGCGGTGAACGTCGACGACGAGGGCTACGCCGGCCAGCGCAACGTGCTGATCGAGAACGGCGTGCTCGTCGGGTACATGCACGACCGGCTCTCCGCGAAGCACTACGGCATCAAGCCGACCGGCAACGGACGGCGCGAGTCGTTCCGCTCGATGCCGCTGCCGCGCATGACGAACACCTCGCTGCTCGGCGGCAAGGACAACCCCGAGGACATCATCAAGAGCGTCAAGCGCGGCATCTACGCGAAGCGGTTCTCGGGCGGGCAGGTGAACATCTCGAACGGCGACTTCCTGTTCTCGCTGACGGAGAGCTACCTGATCGAGGACGGCAAGCTGACCGCGCCGCTCAAGGGCGTGAACCTGATCGGCAATGGCCCTGAGGTGCTGAGGCGCGTCGACATGCTCGGCAGCGACTTCGAGCTGTCGGATGGCATCTGGACGTGCGGCAAGGACGGTCAGTCCGTGCCGGTAAACGTGGGCACGCCGACCGTGCGCATCGCGTCGATCACCGTCGGAGGAACGCAGGCATGAGCGGTGTGCAGGTAACGGAAGCCACGATCAAGGAGCTCTGCGACGTCGCGCAGCTCGCCGTCGAGCTCGCGAAGAAGGCCGGCGCCGACGACGCCGAGGTCCTCGTTCGTGACGGCAGCGAGCTGACGGCGAAGATCCGCCTCGGCGAGCCGGAGCTCGTCCAGGAGGCCGGCTCGCGGGCGCTCGGGCTGCGCGTGATCCGTGGCGGCAGGCGCGCCGTCACGTACACGAGCGACCTGCGCCGCGACTCGCTCGAGGCGCTGTGCGCGGAGACGGTGACGCTCGCCGACCTCGCGGAGCCCGACGAGTTCGCGCTGCCACCGGATCCGGCGCTGCTCGCGAAGAGCTACCCCGAGCTCGATCTCTACGATCCCCGCGTGGCGGAGGTCGACGCGGCGTGGGCGTTGAAGCAGGCGATCGCGGGCGAGGCCGCCGCGCGCAAGCACGACGCGCGCGTGACGAACTCCGAGGGCGCGACGTGGTCACGCGTGCTCGGCGCCACGGCGTTCGCGACGAGCGGTGGGTTCGTCGGCGGCTATCGCGGCAGCTACGCGTCGCTCGTCGTCGAGCCGCTGTGCGACGACACCACGGATCCGACCACGCCGAAGAAGCGCAACGGCTACTGGTGGACCGCGTCGCGGTTCCTCGCGGACCTCGAGGCTGCCGACGCCGTCGGCATCGAGGCCGCGCGGCGTACGGTCGCGACGCTCGGCTCGCGCAAGGTCGAGACGCAGGAGTGCGCGATCGTGTTCGACCCCGAGGTCGCGCGCGGCATCGTCGGCACGGTGTTCTCCGTCGCGAACGGCTCCTCGTTCTGGCGAAAGTCGAGCTACCTGGTCGGCAAGGAGGGCGAGCTGATCGCGTCGCCGCTGGTGACGATCGTCGATGATCCGCTCATCCCGCGCGCACCGGGCTCCAAGCCGTTCGACGGCGACGGCCTGCCGACGCGCAAGAACGTGGTGGTCGACAAGGGCGTGCTCGGTCCCGTGCTGTGCGACGTGTACAGCGCCCGCAAGCTCGGCGGCGGCCGCCAGTCGACCGGGTCGGCCGGCCGCGGGATCGGGGGCAACCCCGGCCCGACCACGACGAACCTCATCATGTCGGCCGGCACGATGAAGCGCGACGCGCTGATCCGCGACACGAAGAAGGGGCTCTACGTCACCTCGCTGATGGGCTTTGGCTTCAACCCGGTGACCGGCGACTTCTCGCGCGGGGCCCAGGGGTTCTGGATCGAGGGCGGGGAGCTGACCTTCCCGGTCAGCGAGATCACGATCGCCGCGAACTTCGACGAGATCCTGAAGCGGATCGATGCGGTGGC
This sequence comes from Myxococcales bacterium, assembly GCA_016794545.1. Taxonomy (GTDB): domain Bacteria; phylum Myxococcota_A; class Polyangia; order Haliangiales; family Haliangiaceae; genus JABFXX01. The sequence continues at coordinate 1,961 of JAEUJX010000634.1, read as the reverse complement.
CGATGACCTGACCCTGCGTAGCTCCACGGCCGCGCCGACGTTCCGCGTGTCGCACATGACTCTCGCCGGCACGTCGCGCTGAGACGTCCACCTACACCGGGCAGTTCGGTTTTGGTTCCGCGGCGTTTGCTTGACAGGGCCCCCCCCCGGTGAAACGATCGACGACGTGCCTGCAGTAGCCGCTACAGGAGGGCTACCCACACGTCTCGGCAAGTACGAGATCCTCATGCCTCTCGCTGCGGGCGGCATGGCGCGGATCTACATCGGCCGGACGACGGGCATCGGCTCGTTCGAGCGGCATGTCGTACTGAAGCTCATCACACCCGAGCGCGCGAACGACCACACCGCCGTGCAGATGTTCCTGGACGAGGCGCGGCTCGCGGCGTCGCTGAACCACCAGAACGTGGCGCAGGTCTTCGAGGTCGGCGAGGACAGCGGCATCCACTACCTCGCGATGGAGTACGTGCACGGGCAGGACCTGCGCGCGCTGCTCGCGAAGGCGGGCAGCCAGGGTACGCGCGTGCCCCTGGAGCTGGCCATGACCGTGGTCGCGGGCGCGGCCGCGGGGCTCAACCACGCGCACGAGCGGCGCGGCGCGGACGGGGTGCCGCTCGGCATCGTGCACCGCGACGTGTCGCCGTCGAATATCATGATCGGCTACGACGGCTCGGTGAAGCTCCTCGACTTTGGCATCGCCAAGGCGACGGCTCGCTCGATCGAGACGCAGTCCGGCATCATCAAGGGCAAGTTCGCCTACATGGCGCCGGAGCAGTGCCGCGGACGCGATGTCGACCGCCGCAGCGACGTGTTCTCGCTCGGCATCATCCTGTACGAGATCTCGACGCAGCACCGCTGCTTCCGCGCGGACTCCGACTTCGACACGATGCACCGCATCGTCACCGGCGATGTGGTCCGCCCGACCAGGTTGATCCAGGGGTACCCGCCGGCGCTCGAGGCGATCGTGATGAAGGCGCTCGCGGTCGATCCGCAGCAGCGCTACCAGTCGGCCGGGGCGCTGCTCGAGGCGCTCGAGGCCTTCGCGGTGTCGTCGCGGATGTCGCTGTCGACGATGTCGCTCGGGCGGTTCATGCGCGACATGTTCGGCGATCAGCCGGAGCCGTGGCTGTCGCCGGCGCTGCGCCAGAGCCAGCCGGTCATGCCGCGCGAGAGCACGATCTCGAACACGAACGGAACCGGTGAGCCAGCACGGCCCGCCGGCATGGTGGCCCAGCCCGCGCCGCAGGCGGACTCGGGCGGCGCGAACGCGCGGACGATCCTCGACCTGCCGCGCGGTGAGGGCCAGCACGAGCCCGAGTCGCAGGGCGCCGAGTGGAACGCGAAGTCGTACCCGACGATGCAGCCGCCGTATGCGTCGCCGCACACGCCACCGGAGGGCATCGGTCGCTCGTCGCAGCCGCACCTCGCGCACCCCGGTCACGCTCCGCCGGGCCCGTCGTCGCACCTCCAGCTCCCGCTGCCGCCGCCGGATCGACAGTCGAGCCCGGCGATGACTCCGTCGGCGCCCTACGCCGCGCACCCCGGACACGCGGTCGGCTCGCAGCCGATGCCGGTCACGCCCGCGCAGCCGATGCCGCGCCCGCCCGCCGGGCAGTGGCCGCAGACGCCGGGATCCGGATCGCACTCCGGCCCCGCGCACGGCGGGCCGCCGGTCGTCAGCACGCGGACCGGATACGCGAACGCGCCCGGCAACACGCGCGGCGACGTCTCGTACCCGCGCTACGCGCCGCCGGTCGGCCTCGACGATGGCGCGGACCTGCAGCTCACGCCGAACCGGCGGCCGCTCTACATCGGGCTCGGCATCGCGGCGGTCGGGATCATCATCCTGCTCGCCATGACGCTCGGCAACAAGGACGAGCCCAAGGACGAGCCGACCGTCAACATGAACGCGCGGCCGCCCGAGGGCTCGGCCGGCGCGGAGCCGAAGAACGGCACGGCACCCG
>JAEUJX010000627.1 GCA_016794545.1 Myxococcales bacterium | reverse complement strand
GCGGTGCTTCGAGCTGTCGCCGTACGGTGATGGCGCGGCGATCGTCGTCGACCCGGAGAGCAAGGAGCACCCGCTCGCCGCGCACGTCGCGCAGCGGTTCGCCGGCGCCACGCAGCTCGTGATGCGCGTCGAGGACAACCGCCTGTACCTCGAAGGCATCGTCGGCGGGCGCGTGGTCGCCACGGACTTCGAGGAGGTGTGGGAGGTCCCGCTCCTGACCGACGCCCTCGGCCTCGCGCGGCAGTGCGCGATCCGCGCGCAGGGCTCGCTGGTGTGCTGGGGCTCGAACGCTGGCGGCGCGCTCGCGCAGCCGACGACGATCATGAACGCGGACGTGCCCGCGACGACGGTGGCCGGCCTGACGGGCGTCGTCGACATCGCGACCGGGCTGTCGCGCAGCTACGCGCTGACACGCGACGGACGCGTGTGGTGGTGGGGGCGGATCTGGGACGGCCTCTCGCTCGTCTCGGCGGCCACACCGGTGGAGCTGAAGCTCGGGCTCGGGCCGGCGAACCTCGTCGAGATCACCGCGGATCGCGGCAACCACGTCTGCATGCGGGGTGCGAGCGGCGACGTGTGGTGCCAGGTCGAGTACCTCGAGTCGCGGATCGAGCAGCTCGACACCACCGGCGCGCGCCGCATCGAGGCGCACGACCCGGGCGTCGTCGTGTACCGCACCGGAGCTCCGGCGGAGCTGCACGCGATCTTGGAGCGCGAGGACCTCGTGGACGCGACGCTCGAGATCACGCCGCTCCTCGATCCCACGGCCGAGCAGTTCGCGTGGATGGGCGACGTCGCGTGCGTCCGCCGGACGGACGGCACGGTCGGCTGCGGCGACACGAAGAGCCTCACGGCCGCGACGCAGCTCGCGACGTCGTGGGGGCTCGGCTGTGCCGCGCAGCGCGGCCGCGCGTGGTGCTGGATCGAGTCCGGGACGGACGGCCGCTACGCGCTGTCGGAGATCGTCGGGCTGCGCGACGTGGTCGACGTCGCCGCCTCGCGCGATGGGGCGTGTGCGGTCCACGGCGGCGGGCGCGTGAGCTGCTGGCGGTTCGACGAGCAGCCGGGCGCCGATGCGCCGGTCCGGACCTGGCGCGCGCCCGTCGAGGTCGTGAAGGGCGGGGCGGTCGAGGTCGAGCTGGGCCGCGGCGCGCGCGCGCAGTACCGCCGGTCGTTCGATCTGCACGGACCCGCGGCCGCGGGTGCGTACGGCTGCGCGCGGATGGTCGACGGCACCGTGCAGTGCTGGGGCATGAACATCTTCGGCGAGCTCGGCGACGGATCGCTCGTCACGACGCGGGCGCCGATCGGGGTGGCGCTGTGAAGCGCGCGCTCCTGCTCGCGCTCGTCGCGTGCGGCGGCTCGAAGGAGCAGGCCCCGCAGGAGATCGCGCCGAGCGTGGACGCGGTCGCGCCGGCGCCACCGGTGCCCGCGCTCGCGTTCGAGATCCCGCCGCCGGCCGACAAGGTGATCGGGATCGGGCGAGGCGAGGCCTGGACGTGCGTCGTGCGCGCGAGCGGCGGCGTGGACTGCTGGGGGCGGATGGGCATCGGCCGCCCCGAGCCGGCGCCGCGGCGGATCCCGGGAGTCACCGACGCGATCGCGGTCGCGAACGATGCGAGCTGCGTGCTGCGGCGAACCGGCGAGGTCGCGTGCCTCGCGCGCGATCGGCTCGAGCTGGTCACCGTGCCCGGGCTCGATCACGTCACGCAGATCAGCTCGGGCGAGGGCAGCTGCTTCTTGCACGACGACGGGGGCGTGTCGTGCGACGTGTTCGGACCGGGCCGCGTGCCCGAGCTGACCGATGCGATCGCGGTCGCGCGCGGCGGGATGTCGCTCGGCTGCGCGGTGCGCCGCGGCGGTCAGGTCGTGTGCGGCTCGGCTCCCGACCGCCGCCGGGCGGAGCCGTGGGCGCCGGTCGCGGGATTACCGCCGGTGCGCGCGCTCGCGATGGCCGTCCACTCGACGAGCAACGGCGCGTGCGCGCTACTCGAGAGCGGCGAGGCGCGGTGCTTCACGATCACGTGGGAGGACGGGCCGCTGCGCGTGGACACCGACGAGGTGCTCGCCGACCTCGACGCGGCGCAGCTCCGCAATGCGAGCGCCTTCGCGCTCCACGATAAGCGCGGCTACCTCGCGGGGCATCCGTTCTTCGTCCACGCGATCGTCGGCGGCAAGGTGGTGCGGTGGAACGCGGCCGGGATGTCGGTGCTCCCCGACCTCGGTGACGCGGTGCTGCTCGCGAGCGGGTGCGCCGTGCGCGCGCAGGGCTCGGTGGTGTGCTGGGACAGCAACGCCGGGGGGATCGCGGGGCAGCCGACGACCGAGGGCCGGTATCGCCGCCCGCCCGCGCCGGTGCGCGGCGCCGCCAACGTGGTGCAGCTCGCGATGACCGATGACGACGCGTGGGTGCGCACGCACGACGGCCGCGTGCTGCGCTGGGGCGCCCACGCGGAGGGCTGGGCCACCGAGGTGAAGCTGCCGGCGGACGCCGGTGCGGTGAGCGCGCTCGCGATCGACGAGCGAGGAGACGCGTGCGTGATCGCGGGCGGCGGTGCGGTGTGGTGCTGGCTCGCGAAGACCGGGACGTTCACCAGGCAGCTCGAGGGCGGGGCGATCGGGATCGCCGGGCATCAGCTCGGCGTGATCGCGCTCCGCGGCGACGGCTCGTTCGCGCCGCTCCAGCTGCACGACAAGACGGCGAGCGATCAGACCGACGTCCCGGCGCTGCCCGCGGTGCCGGGCGCGGTCGGGCTGTGGTCGAGGGGCTATCGCCAGTGCGTGCGGTTCGGCGACGGCGCCGTCGCGTGCCACAGCGGCGGCGAATGGTCGAAGGTCCCGAACCTCGACGGCACGACCGACCTCGCCGCGCGCCACCGGCCGTGCGCGCTGCGCCGCGGCTCGGTCGCGTGCTGGGACTACGACTACGACAAGCCCCTCGCGAAGCCGGCGAAGGGCCCGGCGGTGACCGACGCGGTGGCGATCGCGGGCGGCGACGACCAGCTGTGCACCGTGCGCGCGCGGGGCCGCGTGACGTGCTTTCACGGCTACGGCGGTGACGCCGAGGACGTGATCGCGACGGGCGCGACCGACGTCGAGGTCGCGCCGCGGACCCCGACGGGCTGCGCGATCATGCGCGACCGCACGGTGACGTGCTGGGGCACGAACACCGGCGGCATCCTCGGGGACGGATCGGTCACCTACGCGGCGCGGCCGCTGGGCGTCCGGCTCTGATCACGCGGTTCGCGAGCGCGCGATGGCGAACCGCACGCCGTCGTGGTCGACGATGTAGGTCGCGCCGTTCGCGATCAGCGGCACGGTCTCGCCGAGCACGTCCATCAGCCACAGCCGCATGAGGCCGCCGTGGGAGACCACGAGGGCCGGTCCCTCCTCGCGGGCCGCGATCCGCTCGAGCGCCCGGGCCATCCGCGCGACCGCCTCCTCGCGGGGCTCGCCGCCGGGCGGCGCGGTGGTCCTCGCGATCCAGGCCCGCCAGGCCTCGGGGTGCCGGGCGGCGCACTCGTCGCGGGTCAGCCCCTCGAACACGCCGAACCGGCGCTCGCGGAGCTCCGGCTCGACGAGTGGGGCGGCCAGTCCGAGCAGCGCGGCGACGATCTCCCCGGTCTCGCGGGCGCGGCCGAGGTCGCTCGTCCAGACCGTGCGCACGCCGCTGTCCCGGACCGCCGCGGCCAGGGCGCGCGCCTGGTCGCGGCCGGTGTCGTCCAGCGCGATGTCCGTATGGCCCTGGAGCTTGCCGAGCGCGTTCCAGGCCGTCTGGCCGTGGCGCGCGAGCAGGATCCTACGCATGGCTTCCAGTATCATGCGGAGGCTCTCGCGATGCTGAAGCCGGACCTCCAGATCGGGCGCTACCGTGTGCTCCACGCGCTGGGCCGCGGCAAGCCCGATGGCTTGTGGGCCGTGGTCGACACCGAGGGGCGTCACTGGGCGATGCGCTCGCCGATCGCCGACCTCGAGGACAGCGGCAGCGCGATCACCGATCGGTTCCTGCCCGACGCGCTCGCGCTCAAGTCGCTCGTCCACATGAACCTCCTCCCGGTGTTCGAGGTGTTCGTGAACCAGCAGGGCTACCTGTGCATGGTCATGGAGCGCCTCGTCGGCCGGAACCTGCGCGCCGCGATCGACGCCGAGGATCTGACCCCGCGCGCGACGCTGATCATCGCGCGGCAGATCCTCGAGGGCGCGGCGGCCGCGCACGCCGCCGGCCGCGTGCACCAGGCGCTCCAGCCGAGCAAGGTCCTGCTGTTCCCGTTCCCGACCTGGGAGCTCGCGAAGGTCACCGAGTTCGGGCTCGGCACGCTGCGCGAGGAGGCCGTGCTCGAGTTCGGCAACGACGCGCTGACCGGCGCGGTCCGCAAGGTCGCCGCCGCGTACATGGCGCCCGAGCAGGTGCGCGGCCGCTCGGTCGATGCGCGCACCGACCTCTACGCGATCGGCGTGATGATCTTCGAGATGCTCGTCGGACGGCCGCCGTACCTCGACTCCGATCCGCAGAACGTGCAGCAACAGCACGTCTCGGCGCCGATCCCCAGCGTCGACGACCTCGCGCCCGGCTCGCCCTGGGCGACCCCGCAGATCAAGGCGCTCCTGAACCGCTCGCTCGCGAAGGAGCGCGAGGAGCGGTTCCAGAACGCCGCGCAGATGATCGTGGCGCTCGAGCTCGCGGCCGCGTCGATCCTGCACCTGCAGGCCGGATAGCGATCAGCGGAAGCGGTAGCCGAGGTGGAGCGCCGGGAAGATCTGGAGCCGCGGCGACTCGAACGTCTTCCCGTCCAGCATCACCGGATCGGTGAACGACGCAGCGCCGACGCCGAGCCACGCGGTGGCGTGGAAGCCGTGCGGTAGCGCGAGCCGATAGCCGACCTCGACGCCGGTGGCGAGCTGGAGGTCGTCGCCGGTGCGGTCCGAGCCCTCGAGCTTCACGTGGACCCGGGCGAGGCCGACGCCGACGCCGCCGAACAGGCCGGTCTGATCGTCGCGCAGGAAGTAGTGCACCTTGGCGCCGTAGCCGTCGAACGAGACGTCGAAGTCGTCCTCGCCGTGGACCCACTGCGGCAGCGCCATCGCGAAGTTGCCGAGGTCGAGCCGCAGGTGGCCCCACGCGATGCCCGCGTGGATCGAGTGACCCGACAGCGCGTAGGCCGTCGGATCGACCTCGACATCGGCGCGCACCGGCCCGGCGGAGGCCGTGGTCGTGGTCGTGGCGAGGAGGAGAGCAGCGAAGGCGGTGAGGTGGTGCGTCGTCATGCCGTCAGGATGGGATCTGCGCACGTGCATGGAAATTGCCCATTGGTGCATGGCACCATACGCACGTGCATATCCCCTGGAGCGACCTCGAGCTGGTCGTCGCGATCGCCGAGGCCGGGTCGCTCTCGGGGGCGGCGCGCGCGTTACGCACGACGCAGCCGACGGTCAGCCGGCGGCTCGCCGAGCTCGAGGCGCGGCTCGGCGAGCCGGTGTTCCGGCGCACCGTCGCGGGCGCGGTGGCGACGAGCTTCGGAGAGCGGCTGCTCGAGCCGGCTCGGCGGATGCGCGAGCACGCGCTGGAGGTGGAGCACGCCGCGGAGGATGCCGATGGAGAGCCACGCGGCGTGGTGCGCGTGAGCGCGGCGCCGGGGATGGCGTACGCGTTCGTGGCGCCGTTCGCTGCGCTCGCGCGCGACCGGCTGCCGGGCGTTCGCCTCGAGGTGCTCGCGAGCACGCGCTACGTCGACCTCGTCCGTCGCGAGGCAGACGTGGCGATCCGCTGGCAGTCGCCGGCGCGCCGCGACGAGCAGCGAGAGCTCGAGGTACTGGCGGCCGTGGAGCACCCCGTCGTCGCGGTCGCGACTCGCGAGTACATCGCGACGCTGCCGAAGAAGTACACGGCGCGCGACATCGGCTGGATCGGCTGGGCGCCGCCGTTCGATCAGCTGGCCCCGAACCCGCAGCTCGCGGCCGCGATCCCCGGGTTCCAGCCCGCGTTCGCGGCCGACGACTACCTCGTGCAGGTCCGCGCCGCGGAGACCGGCGCCGGCGCGATCGTGTCGACGCGGCTGCGCTATCGCCTGTCGCCGCCGAGCCCGCTCGTCGAGCTCGAGGTCTCGCTCGGAGCGCCCCCCGCGAAGACCCACGTCGTGGCCGCGCGCGCGGCGCTGTCCGTGCCCCGCGTGCGCGCAGTGGCCGAGCTGCTCGCGCGCGAGCTCGCGACCACCGCGCGTCGCCCGCGCTAGAGTCCGCGCGTGCGCGTCCTCGCCTACGTGTATCCGGGCTGGCACTCGATCCCCGAGCGTGACGAGGCGTTCCATCCCGGCTTCACCGAGTGGGACCTGGTGTACGCGTCGCCACCACGGTTCGAGGGCCACGTGCAGCCACGGTTGCCGGCGTGGGGGCGGTACGACGACCGCGATCCCGTCGAGGTCGGGCGGCGGATCCGGCTGTGTGCCGAGCACGGGATCGACGGGCTCGTCTACGGCTTCTTCTGGTGCCGGGGCAAGCGCGTGTTCCAGGATGCGCTCGACCTCGGGTTCCTCGGCTCGCCCGAGGGCGAGCGGTTTCCGTTCGCGGTGATGTGGGCGAACCGGATGCCGCGACGCGTGCTGCCGGTGAAGCGCACCGACACGCCGGTCATCGAGGAGGATCGGCTCGTGCCGAGTGACGTCGAGGACTTCGTCGCGCTCGTGCGCTATCTCGCCGAGCGGTACTTCGCGCGCGAGAACTACGTGCGGGTCGCGGGGCGCGCGTACCTCTCGATCTTCGACTCCACGTTCCTGATCAAGGAGCTCGGCGCCGACGGGACGCGGGAGGCGATCGCGCGGGCGCGCGCGATGCTGCGCTCGGGAGGCTTCCCGGACCTGTACCTCGCGGCGATCGAGCCGAACGAGGACGTGATCGGCACCGTGAAGGAGCTCGGCTTCGACGCGGTGACGAACTACGTGTTCCTGCCGGACTGGAAGGGCGAGTTCTTGCAGGACTACGACGAGCGCGTGGCGATCCGCGCGGCGCAGTGGCCGCAGATCGCGGCTCGCGCGGGCCTGCCGTATCACCCGTCGGTGACGCCGGGCTGGGACGCCTCGCCGCGTGGTGCCGACTTCGGGCCGAAGCGGCCGAACAAGTATCCGTGGTGGCCGATCGTCGTCGGCGAGCACCCCGACAAGTTCCGCGCCGCGGTCGCACGCGCGGTCGCGTACGCGCGCGGCAACCCCGCCGACCAGCAGCTCGTCATGGTCGCCTCGCTCAACGAGTGGAGCGAGGGGCACTACCTCGAGCCCGACACGCGGTTCGGCACGGCGTGGATCGAGGCCGTGCGCGACGGCCGCCTGTGAGAAGCTCCGCGCGTATGCGTCACGCGACCGCCAACGTCACCCTCGTCCTCGCGCTCGCCGGTTGCGGCGGCGCCGCCATGCACGAGGTCCAGCTCGTCAACAAGTCGCCCCGGCCGATCACCGAGGTCTACGTGTACCCGATGGGCGCGTCGGACCGCGGGCCCTCGAAGGGCACGATCGCGCCCGAGGCCAAGCTCGTCGTGAAGGTCAAGGCCGGCAACGTCGACTTCCTCGCGGTGAGCCAGCGCGTGAAGGTCGATGACAAGCAGTCCGAGGTCCGGACGGCCTCCCAGACGCTCGAGCTGAAGTCTCCGACGGTCCTGGTGTTTCACGACTCGACCCAGACCGTGCCCGGCCTCGACAGGCCCGGCACGATCGGGGTCCAGTTCCAGGTCCCGCCCGAGGCGGAAGCTCCGGCGCCGCCGCCCGGCCCCGACGCCCCGTAGACCTTACCCGGTCGCTACCCCAGGCGCGGCGCGAACCGACGGGCTACAATTTCCGGGATGGAGCGGGAGTTCATCGGTCTCAACATCGCCGTGGTGGCGGTGTCGGAGGCGGAGTCGGGCGCGTCGGACGCGTGCCGGCGGCTCGTCACCGAGCGACTCGGCGGTGCCGGCCACAGGATCGCGCAGGACTACACGATCGAGGACAACGTCCAGCAGATCCGCGCGAAGCTCCTCGAGCACGTCGCGGATGCCGGCATCGATGTCGTCATCGTGGTCGCTTCGATGAAGTCGGAGTCCGCGGGCATCGCGCTCGATCCGATCATCACGCGCCCCCTCGACGGCTTCTCGGACCTGCTGCGGATGATCGCGTACCAGGAGCTCGGCTCCGCCGCGATGCTGATCGACGCCGAGGCCGCGCAGTGCAAGCAGACGTTCGTGTTCCTGATCCCCGGCTCGCCGGCGGCGATGGGGCTCGCGCTCGAGAAGCTGCTCGTCCCGCAGCTCGACTACCGCACCGCTCCGCGCAACCTCGTGATGGCGCTGTCACGCGTCAAGCACGTCGACTCCGGCGTCGTCGAGGCGGTCGCGCCCGCGACGGACACCAACAAGCAGCCGGCGCCGTGGATCGTCCCGCGCGCTCCGGGCGAGGCTCCCGCGGCGCCGACCCGTGCCGGCGCGGGCCCGGCGATGCGGCGGTCGATGCAGATGGGCGTCGCGGTGCCGCTCGGGAAGGCGAGTGTCAACGACATCGTCGAGAAGACCGCGAGCTCGGTCAGCCAGCGGTTGTCGACGCTCGACACCGAGCCCGTGGCCGCGGCACCACCGCCACCGCCACCGCCACCAGCGGGACGCGCGAAGGTGAACTCGACGCTGCCGAACCCGCTCGAGGTGAAGCCGCCGGCGAAGCTGATCCCGCTCGCCGCGCTGCTGCCGGTGCAGAACGGCGCCGCGGTCACGCCCGGCGCGCTCGCCGCCGCCGCGGCCGTCTCGCCCAGCGCGGCCGTCTCGCCGGTCGCGCCGCCGCCCGTCGAGGAGAAACCTCCGGAGC
>JAEUJX010000601.1 GCA_016794545.1 Myxococcales bacterium | reverse complement strand
GCCGTGCACGCCGGTCGGCTCGATCACGCGGTCCGCGTCGGCCTCCGAGAAGCCCCAGAGCGCCGGGTCGAGCTCCGCCACGCGCGCGTGCTCGAGCAGCCCGAGCGGATCGAGGTTCGCCGCGAAGTGCCCGCGCGCGCGATATGCGTTGACCAGCGGCCACACGCTCGGCTGTGACTGCATCGCGATCGGCAGCATCGTCACCGACGTCGTGCGCGACGGCGTGGGCCGCTGCGGCGCGGCATGCGCTGCGACCGGTGGCGGCGCGGACGGCGCCTGCACGGCGTGGCCGTTCGATCCGTTGGCCGCGTGGCCATTCGTCGGGTGACCGTTGGTCGACCGGCCAGCTGGCTCGTCGCCGAGGAGTGCGTGCCAGCTCGGATCGATCGCCTGCGGAGAGGCGCGGAAAGCGTCATCCAGCTCGTCGAGGTAGGCGAGCGAGCTGGCTAGCTCGAGTACATCCTGGGCCATGGGTGCCGCAGTCTACCCCCTCAGGGCGGCGGCGTCTTCACCCGCAATCCGTCCGCCGCGTCGGGCGGCAGCTTCTTGTTCCCCTCGATCCGGACCTCTTGAACGACCTCCAGCTTGCCGCCCTCGATCAGGGTCAGCGACGGGTTATCGGCCACCACCAGGTCCTTGCCGACGCTCGCCAGCTCCGTGATGTCCATGACCTCGAGCAGCGAGTTCTGCGCCACCACGAACGCCCCGGCCACCGTGGTGAGCCGGCGGAGCACGATGGTCGTGAGCGATGCGTTGGACTCGATCTCGATCCGCCCCGCCTTCTCGAGCCGCGGCAGGAACAGCCCGAGCAGCGAGGTGTTGCTCGCGATCCGCACCGTGCCGCCGACCTCGCGCAGCTCCGAGAGCTTCAGCTCCTCGATCCCGACCGTCGGCCCGACATCGAGGTCGCCGCTGATCGTGACGAGCGTGCTCATCGGCGTGAGATCGACCGGCGCGCCCGTCCGCACGGTGAGGCTCGACAGCGACTCGCACGCCGCGTGGCGCTTGACGTCGTCCTGCGACCCGATCACCACGGTGCGGTCCTGCGGGCAGCTCGGCGTGCCCGCGGTCCGCGACCCGGGACACGCGGCGAGCGCGACGAGCAAGAGGCTACTGCGTGACCGGTGCATCGACCGCCTCGCCGTTGCAGGCGCGCACGTAGCGGCGCACGGCTTCGGGGATCCCGAGGTACAGCGCGTCGGCGAGCAGTGCGTGCCCGATCGACGCCTCGACGATCTCCGGCACCATCCGGGCGAGCAGCGGGGTGTTCCGGAGGTTCAGGTCGTGTCCCGCGTTGACCTTCATCCCCGCGGCGACCGCGGCCTGCGCGCTCTGCTTCACGCGCTCGAGCTCGTCCTTGAACCGCGGCGTCCCGAACGAGGCCGCGTACGGCTCGGTGTACAGCTCGACGCGATCGACGCCGGTCGCCGCCGCCGCGGCCATGTTGCCCGGGACGCAGTCCATGAACATCGCGGTGCGGATGCCCGCGGCCTTGAGGCGCGCGATGATCGGCGCCACCAACGCGTGCTGCTTCGGCAGGTCCCAGCCGTGGTCGCTGGTGATCTCGCCCGGCTTGACCGGGACGAGCGTGAACTGCGTGACCTCGAGCTCGAGCGCGAGCGCGATCAGCTCCTCCCGGTCGTCACCCTCGAGGTTGAACTCGGCGTTGCGCTGGGCGCACAGCGCGCGGAGCACGCGCACGTCCTCGGCGCGCGTGTGCCGGTTATCGTGGCGCCAGTGCAGCGTCAGGCCGTACGCGCCGGCATCGAGGCAGGCGATGCCCGCGACCTTCGGCGACGGGTTCGAGCCGCCGCGCGAGTTGCGCAGGAGCGCGACCTTGTTGAGGTTGACCGACAGGCTGATCGCCACGGCGCAGTAGTACTAGAAATCGACCGCGGTCGCGAGCCCGCCGCCGACGTGCGAGGCGCCGTCGCGGGCCCCGTAGGACAGCTGCGCCTTGAACGTGTAGCGCTGCGCGATGGTGTAGGCGACGTCGTAGGCGATGTAGAGGCCGGCCGAGCTGATCACGACGCCCGGCAGGTTCGTGCGCACGATCGACGCGCCCATCAGGAGCGGCGCCGCGGTGTCCCACTGCAGGCGGACCCACGCGGTCTTGCCGAGGTCACCGAGCGCCTCGCCGCCGATGAACAGGCTCGAGCGCCACGGCTTGCCGAAGATGATCTGGCCGCGCACGCCGCCGTCGAACCCGTCGTGCGTCACCGCGAGCTGGGCGCGCGCGTCGACGAACACCGACGGGTGGACGCGCACGCGGACCTCGCCGAAGCCGTAGCGGCTGCCGGTGTTCAGGTAGCCCTGCATGTGATCGTCGGGCTCGGACGAGCGCGGGGTCTGGCCCCAGATCGTGCCGAAGCCGAACGAGATCGAGTGCAACATGCGCCACAGGCGGTGCGTGAAGGTGGCCTCGCCGCGGAAGAACTTGTCCGGCAGGTCGTAGCGGTTGCCGAAGTTGTGGCCCATGAAGTCGACGCTGATCTGGTCGCGCAGGCCGAGGTGGCGCCGGCGATCCAGCTCCTCGAGGCGATCGAACAGCTCGGGGTCCACGCGGACGCGGTGCGGCGCCTGCTCGCTCGCGAAGTGCGCGACCTGCGCGCCGCTCGCATCGACGCCGACGATGTAGTACTCGAGCCCCGGCGGCGCGACGGGCGGCAGCGTGGCGTACCAGCCGCCCGCGCTCGACCGCTCGAACGGCACGTCGTGCCACGTGGGCTCGCCGATCGCGCGCCACCGCGAGGTCAACGTTTCGGCGAACGGCGCGTCGATCATCGCCTCGAGCTCGACCGGATGGCCGACCGGCGCCGACAGCGGCGGCGCGTGGATCACGAGCGCGCGCGCGGCGCCCGCGCCCGGCTGCGCTGCCGCGGCGGCGGTGAGACCGACGAGAACGAAGAGCGTGGTGATCGTGGTGAGCTTCATATGGGTCACCAGTCGAAGTTCATCGCGAGGCCGCCCGAGAACCCCGCGTGGTCGATGTCGCGCGCCTGATACGACAGGCGCACCGACGGGTAGAACCAGGACAGCCCGCGCCAGCCGACGTCGACGATGAGGCGCACGCCGAAGTTCTCGGGCACCGGCATGTCGGTGACCTGACCGACGAGCTGCACCGGCATCGCCGGCTTTGGCAGCCAGGTGTACGCGGCCTCGAACAGCGTCCCGACCCCCTTGGTGAACCCGGCCCCGAGCACGAGGTTGGTGCCGCTCTCGCTGCCGAACCGGATCCGCCCGCGGCCGCCGAACCGCGTGTGGAACTCGCAGTCCTCGGGACGATCGGTGGACGAGCAGCGCCCGCGGTCGGCGCCGGGCAACGCGTCGGTCGTGAGCAGGCCGGCCTGCGGCCGGATCATCACGGCGATGTTCGGGCGGATGCGGTACTCGAACTCCGTGTAGACGTAGCTGAACGAGACGTTGCGGCAGCGGTAGCTGCCCAGCTCGTCGAGACAGCGCATCGTCGTGTCCGCGTCGATCACGTCCTTCGGCCCACCCGTGCCGCTGAGCGTGCCGAAGCCCAGGCGCACCGAGTAGATCGGATCGAGGAACCGGTACATGAAGTCGATCTCCGCCTGGTAGTACTGGTCGAAGCCGTCGTTCAGGCCGCCGTCGAAGTCGACGTAGTCGACGTGCGCGTCGATGTGCGAGCGGCCGGCCGCGATCGGCGCCTCCTCGACGACGTCGTCGATCGTCACGGACAGCGGATTCTCCTGCGAGCCGAGCACCGGACCGACCTCGCCCGCCGGCCCCGGCGACGCGGCCTCGACGTACCACTCGAGCGTCGGCGTCTTCACCATCGGCGCCTCCACGGTGGCGCGCAGGTACGAGTCGCCGTCGTGCGCGAGATCGAGGCGGCGGAAGCCGGGCTCGCCGTGCGGACGCACGAACAGCCACGCGCGATCGATCAGCGCGGGCATGCGCACGAGGAACGCGAACTGGAGCGGCTGCCCCGGGACCGCGCGCGGCAGCGGCGCGACCTCGAGCAGCGGGCGCGGGTCGCGGCTGGTCGCGGCCGCGAGCTCCTGTGCGAGGCGCGCGATACGCGGGTTCTTGTCGTCGGACCGCTGCGAGCGCGCCTTCGCGAGCGCCTCGTCGCGCTGCTGCATCTGACCGCGCAGCGACAGGATCTCGGCCTCGATGACCTTCTTGTACGGCGTCTTCGGATCGGCGGCGAGCAGCTCGTTCCAGCGCTGGATGCGGGCCTCGGGCGGCTTGCCGAGCGTGTCCTTCCACGCCTTCTCGGCGAGCGCGATGTGATCCGGCTCCTTGCTGCCCGGCGCCGACGGCGTGACGACCACCGGCGGCGCGGTTCCCGACAGCACGCGCGAGGCCTCGACCTGCGCCGCCCAGGGATCGACGAACTTGCGCGGCGCGCCGACGAGCCGCACGCGATCACCGGCGAGCACGCGCTTCGCGAGCTCCGGCTCCGCGCGCGCCACGCACAGCCGGTCGCCGGCCTTCGTGACCTCGAGCGTGCCGAGCGAGAAGCTGTCCTTGAGCGTCGCGCCGGTGCGCGGATCCTTCGCGACGACCTCGTGCAGGAGCTCGAGCTGCGTGCCGGCGCCGACGCCGTCCCGCGCGCCCAGGTCGACGTAGATGTCGACCACCTCCCCCTTGTCGACGGCGAGCACGACGTCCGCGTGCGCGGTGCCCGCGAGCGCGAGCGCGACGATCACGAGGCCCAGGATCGTCCGCATCAGAAGTCCCACACCATGTTCGCGCCGCTGGTGAACCCGGCGACGACCTGGTTGCGCGCCGCATAACCGGCCCGCAGCCCGATGCGCACGCCGTGGCCGACGTCGCGCGCGATGTCGTAGTAGAGGCGCACGCCGGTCGGCCGATCGGCGTCGGGCATGTTCGAGACCTCGACGGTGGCCGCCATCGGCAGCCCGGGCACGGTGCCCCAGCCGAGGCGGAAGTAGCCATTCGTGCCGACGTCGGCCATCGACTCGACGCCGAGCGCGACGTGGCTCGCGTCGAGGATGCCGAGCCGGGCCTCGGCGCGCCCGCCGATATTGAAGGCCGACTGCGTAGCCATGACCAGGATGCGCCCGTCGAGCCGCACGCCCTCGATCAGGCCGACGCCGAGCTCGACCCAGATGCCGACCTTGTAGCCGGCCTCCGCGGTACAGCGCACCGCGCCGCCGGTGCACATCGCGGTGTCGGCCGTCTCGGTGTCGCCGAGGAGGCGCGTGTAACCGAAGCGCAGCTCCTCGAGCGGATAGGCGAGCAGGCGGTACGAGAAGTCGGCGTCGAGCCGGTAGTAGCGATCGATCAGACGCTCGCCCTCGACGGTGCGCGTGCCGTAGTCGACGTACTCGGCGGCGCCGTGCACGCGGTAGCGGCCGCCCTCGACGCGGGCGAGGTCGCGCGCGCGCCGCTGATCGCCCGCGCTCGCGTGGACGGCGATCGTGTGCGGCCACTGCGGCGACGCGAACACGATCTCGCCACCGGCGTCGAGGTAGTACTCGATGCCGGGCACCACGACCGCGTCGGCGGGCACGACCGCGACCCAGCGCGCGTCGTCGCGACGGACGAGCTCGATCGTCGCGAACGCGCCCATCCCGATGTTGCGGTAGTGGAGGACGAGCTTGGGCGTCGCCGGCGGCGCCTCGGCCACGAGCTCGAGCGGCGAGCCGGCCGTGACCTCGGCGGGCGGGACGTGGCGCACCGGCGCCGCCGAGGCGTTCGCCCCGAGCCCCAGGCCGAGGACGAGGCCGAGGACGAGGACAGGCACAATGGATCGCTTCGACCTCACCAGTACACCCCCAGTCCGGCGCCGCCGCCGAGGCCGCCGTGGTCGATGTCGCGACCCTGCCACGAGCCACGCACGATGATCGAGACGTTCTGAAAGCCGATCCACTCGAGCTCGGTCGCCAGCCTCACGCCGACGTCGCCGCGGTTCGGCTGATCGGTCGCGCCGACGGAGATCCCGACGAGGAGCTTCGGCGCGGGGCGCGCCCCGAACCGGATGTCGGTAAGAAAGCCGATCTCCTCGATCGTGCGCGCCGAGAACGCGAGGCTCGTGCCCTCGCGCGCGCCGATGCGGAGGCGGCCCTCGGCGCCGAGGCCGAACCCCTCGCGGCCGACGCCGGCGATCATCCGGAAGCCGCCGGTGACCGCGACCTTCTCGACGCGCCCGCCGAGCTCGAGGTCGGCGTAGCCGTAGTGGAAGCCCGCCTTCGGCACCGGGTTCGTCGCCGGATCGAACGTCCGGTCGGCGAACCCGCCGCGGCCCCAGATCGTCCCGTAGCCGACGCCGAGCGCCTGCACCGCGGAGTGCATCTGGTAGACGAAGTCGACGTTGCCGGAGAGCACCTTGTCCGTGCGATCGCCGGCGCGCTTGTCGAGGTACGCGAAGTCCTGGTAGTCGCCCGACAGCTTCAGCGACGACCGGCCCGGAGCAGCGCCCCAGCGATCCGTGAACGGCGGCGGCGCGACGTGCAGCGCGATCGGCGATTGCGGCGACGCGAGCGCGAGGCCGGAGCGGCCCGAGGGTGTCGACACCTCGACGAAGTACTCGACGCCCGGGGGCGCGACGAACCGCGCCGGGATGACGCCGCGCAGGTACTGGTCGTGCTCGCGCACGAGCAGCAGGCGCTGGAACGTCTTCGCCCCGATCGTGCGGTAGTGAAGGAACGCCGAGGCGACGCGCTCGGGCTGCTCGAGCACGAACACGAGCGGGAGGTTCGCGCCGGCGACCGCGGTGCCCGCGGGTTGATGGTCGACCGTGGCGACCACCTCCGTCGAGGACACGGTCGCCGCCGGCGTCAGCTGATCGCGCAGCTCGCGCAGCGTCTCGACGTCGCTGCGGATCGCGTCGGCGTACGGCGAGCCGCCGCGGCTCGACAGGTAGCGCTCCCAGCCCGCGATCCGCGCGTCGATCGACAGCCCGGTCTGCCGCGCGAACACGCCGAGCACCTCGACCATCAGCGGATCGGGCGGCGGCCCCGCCGGCGTCGCCGGCACGGGCACGGGCGGCGGCGTCGGGCCGACGGGTGCCGGTGCATCCGGCTTGTCGATCAGCGCCTCGACGAGGTCGCCGACCTTGATCGAGCTGACCAGCTCGCCGACCACCGCGCGCGACAGGGTGCTGCCCGCCTGCGTGACGGTCGCCGAGCCGACGGGCACCCAGTCCTCGACGGTCGCCCGCGTCACCGGGTGCTTCAGGCGGATCGTGCGCTTGAGGCGCAGCGGCGTGCCATCGGCGACGCCCTGCTTGCCGCCCAGGCTGACATAGATCTCCTGCTGCTCCACCTTCACGACGCTGCCGCGCGCGATCTCGTCGGCGTGCGCGGGCCACGCGACCGAGCAAATCGCGACGAGCGCGAGCGCGAACCTCACGGGACCTCCGTCCAGAAGTCCTTCCAGTCCTGCGGCTCCTCCGCTTGCAGCGGGGGCGCGGGCGGAGGCGTGGCAGTGGGTCGGGTGGCCGGCGCCGGCGGGGACGCGGGGGCCGGCGCCGTCACCGGGGGCGGCGCGACCGCGGGATTGACGTGGGGCGCCTGGTACGGCGGCTCGTCGCCGTACGGATCGCCGGGCTGCTCCGGCTGCATCACGCTCGGCGGCTGCGGCGCGCGGCGCGGCGAGGGCGCCGCCGGCTTGGTCGCGACGCGCGGCTCGTCGATCGCGCGATCGACGTCGCGCGCGCCGTAGGTGGCCATCGCCTCGCGGCACTCGTTGACCTCGCCATTGCCGCGGATCGCGGCGCCGATGAACGCGGTCGCGAACAGACCGCTGACGAGCGCGGCCGCGCCCTCGTCGTTGGCCGCGAACGCGAGCGTCGCGATGGCGAGACCGCCGCCGACCACACCATCGAGACCGACGAGACCCTTGCCCGTGTCGCACGCGGGCGGGTCGCTCGGCGCCCGCTTCGGATCGGGGCCCGAGAGCGCGAGCGAGCAGCCGCTGCTCAGCACCACGACCGCGAGAAGACGACGCCAGGCACCCACGCCCCTAGGAAACGGCGAAACCGCGCGGTTCGTCACCCTCCAGAACGAGAAAAGGACGGCAGGGATCGCGCGAGAGTGGCGGAAATCTGACGGCGGACAACTACGACAGCGGCGCGGCTGTCGCGGTGCGGGCGTCGGCGCTCGCCGGGGGCGGCACGTGTGCGCTCGCCTCCACGACACCGAGGCGCGCCACGAGCGCGTGCGCTCCGCGCGGATCGTCGGAGCCCCACACGCCGAGCGCCTTCGCGATCTCGCTCGGCTTCGCGGAGCCGTCGCTGGTCGCGCGAACGCGCGCGCGGAACAGCGGACCGCTCGGCCAGTCGAGCGCCGCGCACAGCTTCGCGGCGGCCTCGCCGTCGACGACGCCGACCTCGACGAGGTGGGTGCGCACGTCGACGAGCTTGTCGCCGCGCGCGACCTTCGCCTCGGGCTTCGCCAGCAGCGCCGCGGCGAGGCGCTGGAGGCGCGCCGCGTCGAACACCATGCCGTCGGGCGCCGGCTGGATCAGGACGTCGACGGCGTCGATCAGCTTGCCGAGGCCGGGCGCCGGGTCCTTGCCCGCGTCGCGGTGGCCGGCGAGGCGGACGATCGCGCAGCTCTGGATCTCGATGCCGGGCGGGCACACCGCCGCGAGCCGCTCGCGCACCTCGTCCGGCGACAGCGCGACGCGCCCGGCCGCGTCCTGCGCGTCCCAGCTCTTCGCGCCGGGGACGACATGCTCGAGGTCGATGTCCATCAGCTCCCCGAGCGACGGCACGCCGAGGCCGAGCGCCGGGCCGAACGAGATGCGCGGCTTCGGCGAGAACCCGCGCGTCATCGCGAGCGGCAGGTCGGCGCGGCGGAAGCTGCGCGACAGCAGGCGCACGAGATCGAGGTGGCCAAGGAACGCCGCGCGGCCGACCTTCGCGAACCGGATGCGGTAGGTCGAGTACGGCAGGCCCGCGCCGTGATGGCCGTTGAGGCGCACGCGCTCCGCGCGATCGGTCTCGCGGTTCTTGATCGCGTCGCCGACCTCCGCGCCACGCTCGGCGGGCGATCCGCCGCCGCGCTCCGAGACGTCGAGCAGCTCCGCTCCGTCCTGGACGACGGGGAGCGCGCGCGACGCCGGGCGCTCCGTCGCACCGAGCGCGCGCAGCGCGACCAGCCGATCGACGCGCATCTTCGTCAGGTCGCACGCGACGCCGCAGTCGTAACAGACGAGCTTGCGCTTGTCGGGCTCGGCGTCGGCGAGGTTCGTGTGGTGGATCAGCATGCCGGCGACCTTGCCGCACGGCGGGCTCGCCCTGCCCTTCAGCGCCTTCTTGTACTCGCCGAGGAGGAAGCCCTCCTCGAGGCCGACGTCGATGTGATCCCACGGCAGGCGGGCGCTGACCGGCCGCGTGCCCAGATAGGCGGCCACGTCGACGCCGTGCTCGGCGAGCGCGCCCGTCCAGTGCTGCTCGTCGAACACCTCGTCCCAGCCATCGAACCGCGCGCCGGCGCGCCACGCGCTCTCGATCACGGGCGCGAGGCGGCGATCGCCGCGGGCGAGCACGCCCTCGATGAACGAGATGCCCGAGTGGTGGTGCTTGACGCGCAGGCTCTTGTTGCCGCGGGCGGTCATGCGGAGGATCGACTGCTTGCGCTGGATCTCGGCCTCCGGATCCTGCGCGGCCCACTGCAGCGGCGTGTGGGGCTTCGGCACGTGCGAGGAGACGCTGACCGTCACCTCGGCGCGGTTGCCGCCGACCTGGCGGCCGACGTCGAGCATGCGCAGACCGGTCTCGACGATGCCGCGGACGTCGTCGTCCTCCTCGGTCGGCAGCCCGATCATGAAGTAGAGCTTCAAGCGGTGCCAGCCGCGCGCGAACACGCGGCGCGCGCTCTCCTCGATGTGCGCCTCGGTGACGTTCTTGTTGACGACGTCGCGCATCTTCTGGGTGCCGGCCTCCGGCGCGAACGTCAGGCCGGAGATCCGGGTGAGCGCGAGCTCGTCGAGGAGGTCCTCGTTGAGGCCGTACGCGCGGAGCGACGCGACCGACATCGACACGCCGCGCTTGCGCAGCTCGCCGGCGAGGCTCTTGACGAGCGGGGTGATGCTCGAGAAGTCGGCCGTCGACAGGCACGTCAGCCCGGTCTCCTCGTAGCCCGCCTTCTCGGCGCCGCCGATCAGCGAGTCCGCGATCGACTGCGGGGAACGCTCGCGCACGGGCCGGTAGATCATGCCCGCCTGGCAGAACCGGCAGCCCTCGGTGCAGCCGCGCGCGATCTCGACGGACGCGCGTTCGAACACGGCCTCCGCGTACGGCACCGGCGTGTCGGTCGGGAACGGATAGCGATCGAGATCCTCGACCATCGCGCGGCCAACCCGCGCGGGCACGCGCGGATCGAACGGCGCGCCGACCACGGTCATGCCGGTCGCCTCGTCGGTCTCGGTCGCGTAGAGCGACGGGACATAGAGCGGGAACCGCGACGCGAGCTCCGCCAGCGCGTCGGCGCGCGTGCGCTCGCCGGCGCGGATCTGGGCGCGCATCGCGGCCCACGCGAGCACGACATCGGGCAACAGCTCCTCGGCCTCGCCGATGAACGCGGCGTCGATGAACGGCGCCATCGGCTCGGGGTGCGAGGCCGTCGGTCCGCCGACCAGGACGAGCGTCGCATCCGGTGCGCGGTCCGCGGCACGGAGCGGGATGCGCCCGAGGTCGAGCAGCGTGAGCACGTTCGTGAACGTCAGCTCGTACTGGAGCGAGATGCCGAGCACGTCGAACTCGCACAGCGGGCGCTGGCACTCGAGCGACACGAGCGGCAGGGCGCGCGCGCGGAGCTCGGCCTCCATGTCGGTCCACGGCGCGAACGCGCGCTCGCACGCGATGCGCGGATCCTTGTTGAGCAGCGCGTAGATGATCTTGGTCCCGAGATGGGACATGCCGATGTCGTAGACGTCCGGGAACGCCAGGCACACGCGCGCATCGGCGTGCTCCTTCACGACCGCGCCGTACTCGCCGCCGAGATACCGCATCGGCTTGGCGACGCGATCGATGAAGTCGGCGTAGAGGTGGCGCATCGGGGGGTAGACCTATAGCAAACCCCTTGCGGGGCGGGGTCTTTATTGTACGGTCGGAGCCATGCCGAGGCTCGCCGTCGCGCTCCTGGCCGCAGCCCTCCCCCTCGCCGTCGCGTGTGCCAAGAAGAAGGCCGCGCCGGAGCCCGTCACTGTCTCCAAGGACCTCCCGATGTGGAATGCACCGATCAAGACGCTCCAGGGCAAGGACACGACCCTCGCCAGCTACAAGGGCAAGGCGCTCCTGCTCGTCAACGTGGCCAGCAAGTGCGGGCTGACGCCGCAGTACACGCAGCTCGAGCAGCTGCAGAAGAAGTACGGCGACAAGGGCTTCACGGTGATCGGCTTCCCGTGCAACCAGTTCGGCAAGCAGGAGCCCGGCAGCGCCGAGGAGATCGCAGAGTTCTGCTCGGCCACCTACGGCGTGACCTTCCCGATGATGGAGAAGGTCGAGGTCAACGGCCCAGGCCGCCACGAGATCTACAAGGCGCTGACGCCGCTCGCGGACGGCAGCGGGCACACCGGGGACATCCGGTGGAACTTCGAGAAGTTCGTGGTCTCGGCCGACGGCACCACGATCACCCGGTTCGATCCACAGACCAAGCCCGATGATCCCGCGGTGATCGCCGCGATCGAGCGCGGGCTCCCCAAGCAATAGCAAGCCCCGGCCGTGCCGGGCGCGCAGCGCCGCCGAAGGGCGGCGCGAAGGTAGAAAGCGCGCGCGCCCGGGCGCACGGGAGCGGCCGCGCGCGGTGCGGCCCCGTGCCATCCCGGCGATTTCCTAGGAAGACGTCCTGGCAAGTTCGATGCAGTCGATGCCGGCATGCCTCGACTGCGCTTCGCCTTGCTCTCCGCCCTCCCCCTCTTGCTGACCGCGAGCCCCGCGGATGCGTGGGGCATCGGGAGCCAACTCGACAAGGAGGGCTGCCACGAGCGGATCACGGCACAGGCGCTCCGCAACGCCCGGATGCTCCACACGTCCGCGCCGACGATCGGCATGACCCGCGACGAGCGCGCCCTCGTGCAGGACGTCCAGTTCGTGCCTCCGGCGGATCTGAAGTACGACCTGGCGGCGCTCGCCCTGCTGCTCGGCGTGCGCGACAACGACCTGAAGGGCGCCGACCCGCTGGATGCGCTGGAGGTGGTCGAGCTCCACGGCGACCCTGCCACGCAGCACGAGCACTGCATCCGCAACCGAGACGATGACAACAGCGCGGGCAACGACGCCGCGCTCGTCGCGTGCCGGGTGTTCATCGTCGAGCGTGCGATGGAGGCGCTCGACGGTATCGGCAGCGACAGGATGGTCGACGCGAACACGCGGATGGAGCTGCAGGTCAACCTCAACGTGCGCGGCAAGGTCGATCACCCGATGCCCCTGTTCTACGTGAAGATGGGCCAGGCGCTCCACGCGCTCGAGGACGGCTTCACGCACACGTACCGCGCCGACGACGGCCACGCCGTCACGGTCGTGCTGAACTGGATCGAGGCGGTCGACGGCACGCCACCCGACGAGAGCCGCGATGGCCCGCCGCACCTCGCACAGCTCGACCAGTGCGAAAACCAGGATCCGCTGGTCCAGCGCAACTACGGGCTCGCGGTCGAGGCCGCGACCCAGATGATGGTGACCGCGCTCGATCCGACGCTGTCGCGCGACGCGAAGCGGGCGGCGTTCGAGGCAACGGTCGCGAAGTACCTGACGTACCGCCCGGGTTGCACGCTCGAGAACGACTGGTGCAACGCGCCCGAGCCCGACGTCGCGAACGCGACGGGCTGCAACGCCGGCGGTCGCGCGACCGCGATCCCATGGGTGTCGCTGATCCTGATCCTCGGTGCGATCGCGCGCGCCAGCCGCTACCGCATGACGATCATCCCGCTCCTGGCGTGTGCGCTGTTCGCCGCGCCGGCCTACGCCGACGAGCCCAGGCCGCCCGCGCCGCAGCCGCAGCCGGCGCCGGTGTCGGCCCCCGACGCGGCGGCGAAGCCCGATGCTCCGGTCGTCCCGATCGAGGCCGCCGAGCCCGAGGACGTGAAGGACGTCGTGAAGGGCGAGGAGCCCGGCCGCGATGTGAAGACGCCGACCGTCGAGGAGATCCGCGAGGTCCGCGAGGACAAGCGCCTCGGCTCGCGCTGGGGCTTCACCGCGGTCGTCGGCGGCTCGTTCGTCAACGGCGCAGGCGCGGTCGGCGTCGGCGGCCGGTTCCGCATCAACGAGCGCTGGCTGGTCGGCCTCGACGTCGAGTGGAACCCGTGGGTCGTGAAGAACCCGGTCGGCGCGCGCGCCGGCGCCGGCAATGCATACGCGACCCTCATCCGCCGCTTCCCGATGAAGTTCGACCGCGTCAACCTCCGGACGTCGCTGCACGCGGGCGTCTCGACGCTGCTGTTCGACGTCTACGGCGCGAACAAGTTCGACCTCGGCCCGTACGCCGCGTTCACGCCGCTCGGCATCGACTACGACCTCGGCAAGGCGACGCGCCTCGTGATCGACCCGGTCCAGATCGCCGTGCCCATCCCGCACCTGGGCATGCTGCCGCTCTACTACGAGCAGTTCCGCCTGATGGTCGCGCTCCAGGTCGGCGCTTAGAACGCACCAACCCACGCGACGCCGTTCTTGATCGGGACGATCGGAACGTCCTCGCGCATCAGCCGCGGAATGAGCAGACCACCGGCGATGCCGAGCGCGCCGCCGACGAGCACGTCCGACAGGTAGTGCTTGTCCGCTGCGATGCGGAGGTACTGGGTGGTCGTCGACAGGAAGATGCCGGTGCCCCAGATGTACGGCTCGGTCCAGTAGTTGCGCCAGTGCGCGACCATGCCGGCAGCCACCGTGATGGAGAACCCGAGCGCGGAGTGGCCCGACGGGAACGACAGGTTCTGATCGGGCTCGTACAGGACGTCGGTGCCGAACCGCGCGTAGGGCCGCTGCCGCCCGATCGAGAACTTCAGGATCTGCACGACCGCGTTGGTGAGCGAGACCGTCTCGAGCACGCTGATCGTGTCGTCCATGAACCGCGGGAGGCCGGCGCCGTGCTCGGACAGGTACAGGAGCGTGAGTCCCGCGATCGGCGCGACGACGTACGCGTCGATCGAGCTGATGATGTCGGCGCGTCGCGTGTTGTCCCAGACCAGCGCGTTTCGTGTCGCGCGATCGAACGACGGCGGCTCGCACCACCGGCACGTCTCCGTTTCGAGCTGCGGCTTGAGCAGCTCCGACGTCACGAACGCGGCACCGCCGACCGCCGCGATCGACAGGTGGAGGAGGCGCTTCCGGCCGCGCGGCCCCTTGTACCAGGGGCCGATCGGCTCGGGCTCGGGGCCCTTCTTGTCGGGGTCGTTGAAGCCGGTGCCCGGAGCGGTGCCCGTGACCTGCGGGTCCGCCGGGTCCGCCGGGTCGTTGGGATCGTTGGGGTCGGCGGCGGGATCCGGCGCCGCGGGATCTGCTGGCGCGTCGTCGGCGTGAACGGCCGAGCTGAGGACGGCGATGGCGACGAACGCGGACAGAAGACGATACACGGCCCGGTGACGCTACCACCGACCACCGCGGTCTCCGCGCTCGCGGAGGCACTCCTCCGCACGCTGCCGTATGATGCAGCCCTTCGCCCGGCCGCCATGCCGTTACATGCAGCCCTTCGCCAGCGGGTTCGCGAAGCAGTTCGCGTCCCACTTCACCGGCGCCGAGGGCACGCGGCCGTCGGGGACGGGGCCGAGCACCGCACCGCGAATCGCGCCGCGCGCCGAAGCGATCACGATGTCGCCTGGCATCCACTGATTCAGCGGGGCGGCATGGACGAGCCAGGCGCTGAGCAGGAGGCTCATTCCTGAGAATGACAGCGCGCGATCATCGCGGTTGCATCAAGGCGCGTTCGGGACGACCTGGACGTCGGCCATCACCGCGTAGTGGTCGCTCGCGCAGATGCCGTCGTCGCCCTCGCGCTCGGTCAGGGCGACCTCGCAGGCGTGGATCGTGCCGCGGCCGTCCTTCTTGCGGGACGTCACGTACACGTAGTCGATGCGGCGATCGATATCGAGCGAGCGCAGCGGCCGGGTCAGCGCGTTCTCGCTCGACCAGGTGATGCCCTGCGCGGGCCCATCGCCGGGCACGCACTCGCGGTGGAGGCGCAGCCACGCGTCCTGGAAGTGCGTGCGGCGGCCACCGAGCGTGGTGAGGCCGCGCAGGAACCGCATCTCGTCGGAGTCGGGCGTGGCGTTCATGTCGCCGCACAGGATCTGCGGCGGCGACGTGTCGGTGCGGAGCTCGCCGATCGCGGCGTCGATCGCGAGCACCTGATCCTCACGCGCGACGCCGTCGGCGAGCCGGTAGTGGAGGTGCGTCGTGTGGATCCACACCGGCTCGTGGTCGGTCGCGACCTGGGCGGAGAGCAGGAGGCGCGCGTCGGCCGGGCGCCGGTGCGGCAGCGGCAACACGCGGGTCTCGAGGAAGCCGCGCGCGATGATCGCGAGCCCCTCCTGCCCGGCGGGCAGCTTCGCGTGGACGCCGTCGTCCCACGAGACGGCGACCGCGTAGTGCGCGGCGAAGCCCAGGCCCTCGGCGATCCGGTCGGCGGTCGTCGGGCCGGAGACGCCGTTCAGCGGCCGGCACTCCTGGAGGCAGACCACGTCGGGAGCGAGGGCGCGGAGCTGCTTGACCGCGAGCGCGATGCGGCGCTCGAGCGGGGCCTCGGTGCCCCAGAAGTTCAGCGTGACGACGCGGAGGGTCTGCCCCACGGCTCAGTCCCCGCGGTAGATACAGCGGGACGTCGGGGTCTCGGAGACGACCACCTCGACCAGGCCGGGGAGGCCCGCGCGCAGGCGGTCCCACCACCAGATCGCGAGCAGCTCGCTCGTGGGGTTCGCGAGGCCGTCGATCTCGTTCAGCACCTGGTGATCGAGCTGCCGGACCAGCGGCGATGCGTGCTCGTCGATCTCGGCGAAGTCCATCACCCAGCCGCGGTCGGGATCGACCTCGCCCTCGATCGCGACCTCGATCGCGTACGAGTGGCCGTGCATCCGTGCGCACTTGTGACCGGCGGGCACCTTCGGGAGGAAGTGCGCCGCTTCGAAGCGGTAGGTGCGCTCGAGGCGCGTACGCGACATGCGGCCGGCTTTGTAGCGCGGCGGCGCATGCTAGGAAAGGCCCGTGCGCCGTAGCTGGTCGGGCCTCGACACGCGGGTCTGGCAGATGGCGTTCGCACGGGCCGTCAACACGATGGGCCTGTCGCTCGCGATGACGTTCCTCGGCATCTATGTCGTCGAGACGCGGGGCTACCCGGCGTGGTCGTACGGGCTGATCGCGCTGGTCGCGAACCTCGGTCAATCGGCGACCAACGCATGGGCCGGCAACCTGTCGGACCGCATCGGTCGCCGGCCGCTGATCACCTCCGCCCTGCTCGTCCGCAGCGTGTTCATCGCGCTGCTCGGCACGCAGATCGCGCTGGACGCCCCGCTGTGGTCGCTCGCCGGAAACATCGTCATCACGTCGGCGCTGCGCGGCTGCTTCGAGCCGGTCGCCTACGCGCTCGTCGCCGACGTGTGCACGGCGGACCAGCGCATCCGCGCGTTCGGTCTGCAGCGCATGGGCACGAACCTCGGCTGGGCGCTCGGGCCCACACTCGGCGGTCTTCTCACGCGCGTCGTGCCCTACGGCGTGGTGTTCTACATCGCCGCCGGCGGCATGGTGATCGCGGCGTTCGTGACGATGCGCGTCGCCGATCCGGTCGCGCGCTCGTCGGCGCCCGCCGCCTCCGCCGACTCGATCGGCACCGCGCTCCGCGACGGCCTGCACGATCCGATGCTCCGCCTGCTGCTCGCCGGCACGTTCCTGTGCGCGCTGCTCCAGACCCAGATGTTCGCGACGTTCTCGATCTACATGACCGACGAGCTCGGGCTCGCGAAGTCCGACGTCGGCCTGCTCTACTCGATCAACGGCCTCGGCGTGCTGCTACTGCAGTTCCCCGCGCTCCAGCTGATCCGCCGCCTCGGCATCCGGCGCACGCTGCCGTGGGCCTCGCTGCTCGATGCCACGGGCTTCGCGCTGATCGGCCTCGGCTCCGGCTTCACCGGCGGCGCGATCGCGATGCTCACGCTCACGGCCGCCGAGGTGATCTTCGACCCCGCGCACCAGACCGCGATCGCGGAGGTCGCCGACCCGGCGCGCCGCGGCCGCACGTTCGGCGTCGTCGGGTTCTGCCAGATGGTCGGGATCGCGATGGCGCCGCTCGTCGGCGGCATCCTGCTCGACACGATCGGGCACCACCACGCGGCGATGTGGCTCGTGATCGCGATGTTCGGCGTCGGGCAGGCCCTGTGCTTCCGCGCGTTCGTGCGCCGGCGCGCCGCGTGATCAGCCGCCCTGGAGTGCCGCGATCTTCTTGCGGATGATGTCCGCGTCCTTCGCGGTCGGCGCCGCCGACAGATACGTGCGGAGCGCCTTGAGCGCGCCGGCCTTGTCACCGGCCTGCGCGTACGCGAGGCCGAGCTGCCGGTACGCGCCCGCGAAGCCCGGGTACATCGCGATCGCCTTCTTGTACGAGCCGATCGCGCCCTGCGTGTCACCGCCGAGCAGCTGCCTCGTACCCGCGTCGTACAGACCACGCGCCTCCGCGACGGTCTCCGCGCTCGGTCCGCCCGGCTTGACCTCGGTCGTGCCCTCGCCGGGCCCCTTGCCCGTCGTGACGGTGCCCTTGCCCTTGCCGTTGCCCTTGCCCGTCGTCGTGCCCGTCGGGTTGCGGCCCGTCGTGCCCGTCGTGCCCGTCGGGTCGCGGCCGGTCGTGCCCGTCCTGCCCGTGGTTCCGGTCGTCCCCGTCGTGCCCGTCGCGTCGGTGCCCGTCGTGCCGGTCGCGTCGGTGCCCGTCGTGCCTGTCGTGCCGGTCGTGCCGGTCGTATCGGTGCCCGTCGTACCGGTCGTATCGGTGCCCGTCGTGCCGGTCGTATCGGTGCCCGTCGTGGTGCCGGCGGTGGGATCGTTCCCCGTGCCAGTCGTCGAGTCCGAGCCGGTGGCCGTCGAGTCCGTGCCCGGCGTCGTGTCGGAGCCGGTGCCCACAACCGGTCCCCGCGTGCCGCTCGGATCCTTCGGCTCGGGCGTGCCGCTCTCGTTCGGCCCGCGCATCATGATCACGATGACCGCGATCAGCACGATCGCCACGCCGCCGCCGATCATCGCCATCGTGCGCTTCGACATCCCACCGCGGCGCAGCGCGAACGCGTCCGCGTCATCGCCCCACGCCTCGCCACCGCCGGCCTCCGACAGCGGCGGCGCCTGCACCGGCGGCGGCGCGGGCTCGGGCGCACGCGGCTGCACCGGATAGGTCGTCGGCGGGACGAACGACTGCGCCTGCTGCGGCAGCGGCGTCGGCGGAAGCTGGGTCGCGAGCTGCGGCTGCACCGAGCTCATCGGCCGCGCGGGCATCAGCGACGGCGCCTGCTGCTGCTGGACGAGCGGCACCGGCTTCGCCGGCGGCGCCGGCAGCGGCGCGGCGGGAACCGGCGGCTCGGGCAACGGCACCGGCTCCGACGGCGCGAACGCGACCGGCAGGGGAACCGCGTCGGCCGCGGACGCGACCAGTGGTGACTGCGGGACCGCGGCGGCGGGCGCCGGCGCGGACGCGGGC
>JAEUJX010000583.1 GCA_016794545.1 Myxococcales bacterium | reverse complement strand
TCGTGCGGTTTCTACCGCCCCTCGCCCGCCCCGATATCGCCGCCCGCGCCGAGCGGGCGCCCGCCCCCCCGCTGAGCGCGCGCGGCACAGCTCGCGTCGCCGGCGCCGTCGATCGCCGGCGACCCGGGCTGCACGAGGATGGTCGGCGTCGGGCCACCGTGATCGCCGGCGCCGGCGGGATCGAGCAGCGGGTCCGTGCTCACGCGATCGCCCCGTCCGGTGAGGTAGGCCGCGCAGTTCGCGCCGTCGTCGCCGAACAGGTTCCCGCCACCCGAGGTGATCGTCGTGGCGGTGTCGCGGCGGTGGCAGTCGTACTCGTCGTTGTTGACGTCGCGGTTGTTCGCGATCAGCGAGTTGGTGACCGCGTACGAGCACGGAACGCTGTACAGGTAGATCCCCGCAGACTCCGGCGTCGCGCTCGTGTTCTGGTTGTTCACGATCGTCACGTTGACGAGCGTGTAGATGCCGCCCGGCGTGGCGAGGGTGCCGGCGGTGGTCGACGTGTTCCCGTAGAGCGTCGAGCTCGACAGCCGGAGCGTCGTGCCGGTGGTGATGTGCGCGAACGCGCCCCACGCCGTGGTGTTTTGCGTCGCGGCCGACTCCTCGACGATGATCTCGGTGTTCGCGTCCTCTCCGTTGATCACGCCGCCCCACCCGCCGCCGCTGCCTCCGAGCGACGCGTTGCCGGTGAACATCGTGCGGGAGAAGGTCGCGCGTGCGCCGGAGGTGATGTGCAGGACCCCGCCGGAGCCGGGGGACCGGTTGTTCGTGAACGCGCACCGATCGACGTCGAGCGAGCCCGCGCTCACCGCGAGCGCGCCGCCGTTGGTGCCGCCGAAGTCCCGGACGTGGAGGTCGCGCAGCGCGAGGGTGGCGGAGGCTGCGAGCGTCAGCGCGGGAAACGGCGGATTCGGCGTCGACGCGCGGATCGTCGTCACCGCCGCTCCCGATCCGGCGATCACCACGTCGCGCGCGATCGACGGGGCCGCCGACGTCAGGGCGTACGTCAGCGCGTCGAGCAGCACGAGCTGCTTGGTCGCGCGGTTGTTCGTCGTCTGCAGCGCCGCGCGGAGCGTGCAGCCCCCACTCGACGTCGCGCAGACGGTGTCCGCGCCGCCATCGGCGTCGGCCCCCTCGGCATTCGTGTCGACGACGTAGCCGGGCAGGACCGTCAGCTCGACCACCGCCGAGCCCGACGCGGTCCCGGTCGACGCGACGACGGTGTAGCGGACCTCGTCCGCCACCTGGGTCGGGATGCCCGTGATCGTGCCGGTCTGCGCGTCCAGGGAGATTCCCTGCGGCAACGCGGGCTGCACCGTGAACTGCGCGGCCGGGTCGCTGACGGTCGGGGTCAGCGAGATCGACGACACGTCCAGCACGGCGTACACCGCCGGGCGCGGGTACGACAGCGTCAGCGCGCCGGAGCCACCGCCGTCTCCGCCTGTCGAGTCGAACCCGAGCCGACCACAGCCACTCGCCGCCAGCAGCGCGCCGACCACCGCGAGCTGGATGCAGGCCACGCCTGACTGTGCGCTCCACGCGCGCCGCCGGTCAAGACGCCGCGCCGACGTGGTCGGCTCCGGGCACCGACTCTCCGCGCGCCGATCACTCGTCTGCTTCGCCCTCGTCCTCCGCGAAGTCGATGTGGCCTTCCCACAGCTTCAGGCGCTTCGCGTCGCGCGCCCATGCCTTCGCGAGCTCGCGCATCTCGGGCTTCGGCAGCTCCTGATCGAAGCCGTGCTGGCAGATGCCGGCCGCCAGCGTCGTGGTCTCGTTCGTGAACATGACGCCATCGCCGTAGCCGAACAGGTGCATCTGGTACTTCACCTTGCCGCTCGCGTCGTCGACGACGTCGACGATCGAGGCCTGGATCCAGTCCTCCTCGGGCTGACTCGCCATGAACTTCTCGACGTCGCCGCCGTCGACCACCTTGTTCAGCTGCTGCTTCTCGAACTCCTCGAGGTCGGTGACCGTGCCCTTGAACGGCCAGCGCGCGTTCTCGAGGCGAAGGCCACCGCCGCCGCTCGCCGCCTTGCCGCCCTTGCCGCCCTTGCCACCCTTCGCGGTCGCCTTGGCCTTCGACGCCTTCGGCTTGGACGCGGCGTCGTCGACCGCCTCGCGGTACGCGGCGCCCGCCGCGACCTTCTTGCCACCCTTCGCTTTCGGGACGAGGCCGCGGATCAGCGCGACGTCGGCCTCGGTGAGCACGCGCGGTGTCTGGAGCGACATGCCGAGCGCGCCCTTCTTCGCGGTGATGCCCGTCCCGCTCTCGAACTTCAGCTTCTTGATCGCCGGCGTGATGTTCGAGAGCGGCGTGGTGTTCTGCGCGGAGACCCAGTCCGCGCCCTTCTTCTTCGGGTTCTCCAGGATGCCGACGAGCCAGAGCTCCTCCTTCGGCGGGCGCACCGTCACCAGGAAGATCGCGTCTCCCTTGGCGAGGCCCTCGAAGGCCTTGTTGCTCGACGTGTAACGGTCGTTGCCGACGATGGCACCGAGCTGCACGTCCTTCGGGACCATCTTCTCGTACAGCGCTTTGCTCACGATCGCGAGGACACTGGGCATAGGAGCGAGCTTATCCTCGCGGCGATGGCACGGGCGAGGCAGCGCACACCGAAACCGGCCAAGGTGAAGCGAGTCGCGCCGAAGCCGAAGCCGCCGCGCGCGACGAAGCAACCGCGCGCGACGCAGACCGCGACGAAGAAGCCGCGCGCGACGAAGGCCGCGACGAGGCGCGGGCTCGACGCGACCTCGCGCGCGGAGCTGGACGCGGCGATCGCGCTCGTCGCGGTGTCGCCGAAGCGGGCGGCGACGGCCGCGCGGAAGCTCGCCCAGCGGCTCGGCGAGCGGCCGCAGGCGATCGCCGTGCTCGACGAGATCGCCGACGCGTGCCTCGCGGTCGCTCCGGAGTGGGCGGTAGCCGCGTTCTGGGATGCGCGCGAGCTCGGTCGCGCGCTCGCGCGACCCGCCCCGCTCGAGCGCTATCGCTCGTTCGCGGCGAAGGGCGCGCTCGACGAGCGCGAGCTGCTCCACCTCGCACGCACCGCCGGCAGCGCGGCGGTGTTGATCGACGCCGTCGCCCACGGCGCGACCGCGACGACCGAGCTGATCGAGGCGATGAGCGATCACGACGAGGGGCAGGCGCGCGCGGTGCTGCGCGGGTGGCTCGATGCGGGCCTGCTCGCCACGATCCCGCTCGACGTCTGGATCGCCGCAGCTCCCACGCTCGCCCCGGTGCTCGATGCGACGGCCCGGAGCGCGCTGCTCTCCGCGCTGCTCGCGATGGCGCGCACGGAGGTGCTGCACCTCGTCGCGGAGCTCGACCTCGCGCGCAGCGCGACACCCGAGCAGGCGGCCGCGCTTGGCGACACGGTGTTCCGCATGGAGTACATCTCGCGCGACAAGGCGGCGATCGCGGCGCGGATCTTCGATGGCATCCGCGGCCGGGTCGCGAGGCCGAT
>JAEUJX010000567.1 GCA_016794545.1 Myxococcales bacterium | reverse complement strand
GCCCGCGCGTCACGACGCAGCCGCGGTTCGGCACGTTCCGCGTGGTGCCGGCGTTCCGCGCCGAAGGCATCACCTGCGACGACCGGAGCACGCCGAGCCCGAGCGCCGCGATCTGCTCCGCGAAGGGCTGGCTCTCGGTTCACTTCACGAACGCGATCGAGCGCAGCACGTACCGCGCGCAGAAGGTCCAGATCGTGGGGCAGCCGTTCGACGACAACGCGCCGAACGGGGACACGATCTCGCTCTCCACGCCGCGGCTCCCCGGCCAGGCGCACCGCATCGCGATCGGCGAGGGCATCCGCGACATCTACGACCAGCCGATGGTCGGCACGCGGGAGCTCGCGTTCACCACGACGATCGAGCGGTTCGAGCCCCAGATCGATGTCGCGTCCGGGATGTTCCAGCTCGATCCGCGGTTCGAGATCCCGCAATGGGTGATCCACGCCGAGGCGGTCACGCAGGTGCGCGTGCAGCTCTACCGCGTCGCGCCGGCCGACTACTTCGCGTACACGGAGCTGGAGGCGAAGAAGCGCACCGCGCCTCCGGGCAAGCTCGTCGTCGACAAGACGTACGGCGTCGGCCCACGGATGGGCGCGGACATCCGCGTGGATCT
The DNA here is from genome assembly GCA_016794545.1 of Myxococcales bacterium. GTDB lineage: Bacteria > Myxococcota_A > Polyangia > Haliangiales > Haliangiaceae > JABFXX01. The sequence continues at coordinate 3,882 of JAEUJX010000567.1, read as the reverse complement.
GCGGCCGGTGCTCTCGAAGACCGGGACTGGCCACATCCTCGCGATCGCCACGGCCGTCCCGTCCGTTCGCGTGCCGGAGTGGTTCAACCGGCGCAACGTCGCGTGGATCCAGGTCTCGAAGCTCGGCATCTCCGCGCGCATCGACGGCGAGAAGCTCTCGGCGTGGGCGACCGACATCTCGCCCGACTCGTTCCTCGCGCCGGTCGGCGGCGCGATCGCCGAGCTCGTCGAGGAGGGCCGCACGGAGATCGCGGGGAGCGCGACCGCCGATGCCGCCGGTCACGTCGAGCTCGCGCTGCCCGCGCCGCGCCCGAACCCCAAGGACGCGCGCCCCGACGGTCCGGCGAACGAGCTGCTCGTGCTCAGGAAGGGCGACGACTCGGTGTTCGCCGCGATGTACGGGCGCCGCGAGCGCGCGATCCGCACCGACCGGGCGCTGTGGTACGTGACCGACGATCGCTTCACGTACAAGCCGGGCGAGCCGGTCTATGTGAAGGGCTGGGTGCGGTGGACCCACGACGGCATCAACCCGGACCTCGCGCTGCCGAAGCCCGGCGAGACGGTGCAGTACCGGCTGAACGATCCGCGCGGCAACAAGATCCTCGAGGGCACCGCGAGCCTGACCGACCAGGGCGGCTTCGACGTCGAGCTGAAGCTGCCGCCGACCGCGAACCTCGGCACCGCGCAGCTGCGCATGACCACGCGCGGCTACACGCACACCCACCCGATCTCGATCCAGGAGTTCCGCACGCCGGCGTACTCCGTGAACCTCGACGACGACGTCGGCCACGCGGGCGCGATCCCGCTCGTGCTCGGCGAGAGCATCGAGATGAACGCGGTCGCGAAGTACTACGCGGGCGGCGGCCTCCCCGGCGCCGACATCAAGTGGGACGCGACGCTCCGCACCACGCGCTTCGCCCCGGCGGGCTGGGACCTCTACAAGTTCGAGCCGATCCGGAAGCGCTCAGACCGCCGCTACTACTGGCGCTCGGACGACCCGGAGCCGATCACGGTGACCACCAAGGGCTCGCTGTCGGGCTCGTCGAACGCGTCCATCGTGTACGGCCTCGCCGCGCTGCCGAAGAACCGCACCAGCATCCTCGACGTCGATGCGACGGTGACCGACGTCGATCGCATGAACATCCGCGCGTCGAGCCGCCCGATCCTCGTCCACCCGTCGACCCTCTACGTCGGCGTCCGGCTCCAGCCCGACACGCTCGACGCCCTGCAGCTGATCGTCACCGACCTCGACGGCAAGCCCGTGGCCGGCGTGCCGATCAGCGTCGAGATCGAGGGCGTGCTCGGCTCCGAGCGCGACCGCGACGACGCGAAGATCGTCGACACCCAGAGCTGCAAGGTCACGAGCGGCGACGCACCGGTGCGCTGCGCGTGGAAGCGCACGGACATCCAGATCGCGTACACGGCGACGGCGCGGGTCGCCGACGCGCGCGGCCGCGAGAACGTCACGCAGTACGACATCCCGTGGTGGACGTGGGACGACAAGCGCGACCTCTCGCTCGTGCCCGACAAGGCGAGCTACAAGCCAGGCGACGTCGCGAAGCTGCAGCTGCGCTCGAAGGTGCTGCCGGCGACCGCGGTCGTCACGTTCGCCCGCAACGGCATCATCGGCCAGAAGCGGATCGAGCTGACGCAGGCGTCGACCACGGTCGATCTGCCGATCGAGCCGGCGTTCATCTCGAACGTGCACGTGCAGGTCGATCGCTGGGGCAAGCGAACGTCGATGTCCAGCGGCAGCACGCTGCCCCTGCCCGAGCACGACAGCGTCTCGGTCGCCCTGCCGGTCGCCCTCGACAGCGCGCGCCTCGTGATGCGCACGCGCCCGACCAAGGCGATCGTCGAGCCGGGCGAGCCCGCGACGTTCGAGGTGTCCGTCGAGCACGACGACAAGCCGGTCCCCGGTGCGGAGGTCGCGCTGATCGTCGTGGACGAGGCCATCCTGTCGCTGTCGTCGCGGAAGCACCAAGATCCGCTCGCGCCGTTCTACGCCGACGTCGCCGCGCGCACGTCGCAGGAGCAGACCTACGGCATGGTGAGCGACATGGGCCCCCTGCTCGACGGCAAGCCCGGCTTCTCGAAGTACAAGCTCGACGAGGCGCTGCTCGGCCGCGGCTCGGGCACCGGCTCGGGCTACGGCGTCGGCGGCGGCCGCGGCGGCCTGAGCGGGCGCTCCGCGTCCGCGCCCGGCTTCGCGATCGTCGAGTCGCGCAAGGACTTCCGCGCGACGGCCGTGTTCTCGCCGCGCCTCCACACCGATGCCGCGGGCAAGGTCAGCGTCACCGTGAAGATGCCCGATAGCCTGACCCGCTTTCGCATCGTCGCGCTCGCGACGTCGAGCACGCGGCACTTCGGCAAGGCCGAGAACGTGATCGTCACGCAGCTCAAGGTCAACGCGCGCACGGTCGCGCCGCGCTTCCTCACGCAGGGCGACACGTTCGCGCTGCCGGTCGTCGTGCAGAACCTCGACAGCCAACCGCGCACGATCGACGTCGCCGTCCGCGCCGCGAACCTCGCGCAGAGCGGTCCCGCCGGCAAGCGCGTCACCGTCGCACCCGGCCAGCGCGCCGAGGTGCGCTTCGACCTCGCGACGCAGAGCCGTGGCATCGCCGCGATCCAGACGATCGCGAGCTCCGGCAGCTTCGTCGACGCCACCACCGTGACCGTGCCGATCTACGAGCCCGCGACCACCGAGTCGTTCGCGACCTACGGCACCGTCGACGACGCGCCGAAGTTCGAGCAGCTCGCCGTGCCCGCCAGCGTCTTCCCCGATGTCGGCGGCGTCGAGGTCGAGGTCGCGTCCACGCAGCTGCAGTCGCTGATCGACGCGTTCTGGTACCTCTACGCATATCCGTACGAGTGCGCGGAGCAGCGCTCGAGCCGCATGCTCGCGACCGCGGCGATGCTCGACGTGCTCGAGGCGTTCGCGAAGACCGGCCGCGCGACGCGCGCCGACATCGAGAAGCAGCTGAAGTACGACCTCGGCAAGCTCGTCCGCGATCAGCGTCCCGACGGCGGGTGGGGCTACTTCGTCGGCATGGAGAGCGACCCGTACGTCACGCAGCAGGTGCTGCAGGCCGTCGTCGCGAACAAGTCGGGCGGTCCGTACGTCGATCGCGCGAGGGCGTACGTCACCAAGCGCGCCGACAAGGACCTCGGCGAGCTCGTCGCGGCCGCCGCGAAGCCACCGATCCAGCGCACCGACCGCGCCACCTACCCGGGCCGTGTCTCGCTCGTCGCGGCGGGCCTCGCCGCGCTCGCCGCCTCGGGCACCGACGTCAAGGCGAAGGCGCGCTCGCTGCACGCGACCGCCGTCAAGCTCGAGGCCTACCCCGTCGACGCCAAGGCGCGCGTGCTCGCGCTCCTCGGCACCGAGAAGCCGATCAAGGACGCGCTCCTGCCGCAGCTCCTGTCCACCGTCCACGAGACCGCGTCGTCGGCGACGGTGGCCGCGACCTACGGCGAGTCCGAGCGCTTGCTCCTGGTCTCCGAGACCAAGACCACCGCGCTCGTCCTCGACGCGCTGATCCGCGTCGATCCGAAGCACACGCTCATCACCAAGCTCGCCCGCGGCCTGCTCGACACGCGCAAGGGCGGCCGCTGGCGCTCGACGCAGGAGAACGTCTGGGTCCTCCAGGCGATGCGGCGCTACTTCGACACCTACGAGGCGGAGACGCCGTCGTTCACCGGCAAGCTGTGGCTCGGCAAGGACAGCTACGCCGAGCAGGCGTTCCTCGGCCGATCGACGAAGCGCGGCCTCGCGCGCGCCGACTGGACGTCGTTCCCCGCCGGCTCGACGCACGACATCGCACTCGTCAAGACCGGCGCCGGCCGCATGTACTACCGCGTCGGCATCACCTACGCGCC
>JAEUJX010000564.1 GCA_016794545.1 Myxococcales bacterium | reverse complement strand
GGTGACAGAACGCGTGCTCGCTGTCGGTCTTGCCCATCGGCCGGTAGCGGCCGAGCCGGAGGTCGAACGCGTTCTTCACGGTCCCGTTGTGCGCGAACACGAAGTGCCGGCCCCACAGCTCGCGGAAGAACGGGTGCGTGTTCGCCAGGTTGATCGCGCCGCGCGTCTTCCGGCGCACGTGCGCGATCGCGAGCAGCGTCTTGATCGGGTGCTCGCGCACGAAGCGCGCGAGCGGCGAGTCGCTCGCCGCGGCGGGCTCGAGGAACACGCGGGCGACGGGGCCCTCGTAGAGCGCGAGGCCCCAGCCGTCGGCATGCGGCCCCTTGCGGCCGCCGCGCGCCGAGAGCCCGGCGAAGGAGAACACGATGTCGGTCGGGACATTGCAGTCCATCCCGAGCAGCTCGCACATCGAGCGAGAGGTTAGCGCGCGACGTGCACGGCCTTCCACGGGTACGATGACCTGAATGGAGGCGGACGACGAGGACACCGGCCTGGTGCCGGTGCCACAGGCCGACGTCGCCGAGATCCACGATGTCCCGAAGCGGCGGACCACGATCGCGGGGTTCCAGGCGCCGCTGCCGCCCAGCGACCTCGTGCCGGAGTCCATGGGTGGCGGCCCGCAGACCCTCGTGGACACGCAGGCGACCTCGACCACCACCGCCCCGGCGCCCGCGCTCGACCTGGCGGCGCCCCAGCACCGCTACACGCTCGGGCCCGTGCTCGGCCGCGGCGGCATGGGGGAGGTGTTCTCGGCGATCGACGAGCAGATCGGCCGCCCGGTCGCGATCAAGCGGCTGCGCATGACCGAGCCGTCCCGCGACGCGCTCACGCGGTTCCTCCGCGAGGCGCGCATCCAGGGCCGCCTCGAGCACCCCGCGATCGTCCCGGTCCACGAGCTGTGGAAGGACGACATGGGCCGGCCGTTCTTCGTGATGAAGCAGCTCGCGGGCGTGACGCTCGGCGACGTGCTCGGCAAGCTCGCGTTCGGATCGCACGACGCGCAGAAGCAGTTCTCGCGGCAGCGCCTGCTCCGCGCGTTCGCGGACGTCTGCCTCGCGATCGAGTTCGCGCACACGCGTGGCGTCGTGCACCGCGATCTCAAGCCCGCGAACATCGTCCTCGGAGACTTCGGCGAGGTCTACGTGCTCGACTGGGGCGTCGCGAAGTTGATGAACGAGGCCGAGGCGCCGAGCTTCTCCGACGTGCCGTCGCTCCACGACGCCCCGGCGCACGACGAGACGGCGGCCGGCGCGATCCTCGGCACGCCCGGCTACATCGCGCCGGAGCAGATCCGCGGCGAGCCGGACCTCGATGGCCGCGCCGACGTCTACGCGCTCGGCACGATCCTGTTCGAGATCCTCACGCTCTACCCGCTCCATCCACGCGGCCAGGCCGCGATCGCGAGCGCGCTGAATGGCATCGACGCGCGGCCGTCGCGCCGCGCGCTGGACCGCGTGGTGCCTCCCGAGCTCGACGCGATCTGCGTCAAGGCGACGGCGGTGGACAAGCACGACCGGTATCCGACCGCGCGTGCGCTCGGCGACGCCGTGCAGCAGTTCCTCGACGGCGACCGCGACGTCGTGCTGCGCCGCGAGCTCGCGCGCTCCGAGCTCCAGACCGCGCGCTCGGCGCTCGCGCAGGGCTCCGGCCCCAAGGAGCGCCGCGTCGCGATCCGCGCGGCCGCGCGCGCGCTCGCGTTCGATCCGACGTCGCCCCAGCCCGCCGATCTGCTCGGCCGGCTGATGCTCGAGCC
>JAEUJX010000536.1 GCA_016794545.1 Myxococcales bacterium | reverse complement strand
GGCAGCGAGTTCGCCGCCCTCCGCGCGCACGACCTGCCGCGCGTCGTCCTGTACGCCCTGCCGCACTACCCGATCCAGCCCGCGATCGAGGCGTGCGCGGGCGGCGCGATCGTCGTCGGCCTGGTGCGCCTGTTCGGCGTCGACCTCGCCCCGTCGTTCAGGCGCCCGCTCGCCGCGCAGACGATCACCGAGGTGTGGCGGCGCTGGAACATGCACTTCCGCGACACGCTCGTCGAGCTGTTCTACACGCCGGTGATGCTGCGGCTCCGCAAGCACAAGACGCGCGCGCTCGTGTGGGGCTGCATCGCCGTGTTCGTCATCGGCAGCACCGTGTTCCACCTGCCGAAGCACTACTTCCGCTACGGCTCGCTGAACCCGCCGAACGTCCACATCCTCGTGGAGAACGTGCTGATGTGCGCCGTCGTCGCGATCGCGATGCTGCGCGAGCAGCGGCGCCCTCCCCCACCACCTGCGGGCCGCCTCCGCGCCGCGCTGCGCGTGCTGCGCACGTGGACCCTGTTGCTCGTGATCGTGGTCTACGCCGGCTACGGCAGTCAGTACGCGATCTACGGCGAGCGCCCGCCCGTGGCGATCACACCCTGGAGATGACATGAACGTTCGCACGCACTTTCGCAACCTGCTGACGCGCCTCGGCAACGGCGTGCCGTTCACGGACGCCGACGACGTGTTCGAGAAGGGCGTCGTCAAGTCGGTCAACGTGATCGAGCTGATCGACGAGCTCGAGTCGACCTACTCGATCAGGGTCGATCCCGCCGACGTGTTCGAGGGCCGGCTGCGCTCGGTCGACCAGCTCGTGGCCTTCGTCGCCGAGCGGGGGGTCGCGTGATCCGCGTCCACGTCCCGTGTCGCGCGCTGCTCACCGCCACGGGCGCCGCACGCGCCGGGCTCCCCGCCGACCTCGCGTTCTGTCACCCCGACATCATCGGCGTCTCCGCGGTGACCGAGGACGCCGTGACGCTGGCCGTGCGCGCCGACTCGCCCGATCTCCGCGACCAGGTCGCGCGCGTCGTCGAGCTGTCGGTCATGTCGTACCGCTTCGTCCGCGCGGCGCCCCCGCTCTGGGAGCGCGCCGCGCTCCCGCGCTATGCCGGCGGCCTCGACGACTTCATCACCGCGCACACGCGCGAGCTCGGGCCCGGCCAGTACGCGCTGATCGGACCCGCCGCCGAGCTCCGCACCTTCGTCGACACGCGCCTGCGCGCGCTCGCGGCGCAGGTCGGCGCCGAGCCCTGGCACCTGCCCTCGGTCGAGCAGACCGCGGATCTGATCGCCGACACCGGCTACCTCGCCTCCCACGGCCAGCACGTCACGTTCGCCTGCCACCTGCCGCCGCACCACGCCGAGCTCGCGCGGTTCGCCGCGGACGCGAAGGAGCACAAGCTCGCGTGGCCCGGCGCGGAGCACCGCCTCGTCCCCGCGGGCTTCATCCTCGAGCCGTTCGTTTGCCACAACGTCTATCGCGCGCTGAAGGGCGTCCGCCTCGACGCGCCGCGGGCGATCACGGCGCTCGGCACGTGCTACCGGCACGAGTCCTTCCGGTTCGCGCCGCTGCTCCGGCAGTGGGAGTTCTCGATGCGCGAGATCGTGCTCGTCGGGCCGCCGGCGTTCGTCGCCGATCAGCGCGCGAGGCTCGTGGAGCTGGCGCAGGACCTCGCCGCGGAGCTCGACCTCGACGCGCGCCTCGAGGTCGCGACGGATCCGTTCTTCGTCGGCGAAGCCGCCTCGGCGCGCACGTTCCAGGCGATGCGGGCGACCAAGCTCGAGCTGTCGGTCGGCATCGACGCGCGGACGCGGACGGCGGCCACGTCGTTCAACCTGCACGGCGAGCACTTCACGGAGCCGATGCAGATCCGCGCCGCGGGCGGCGCCCCGGCCGAGACCGCGTGCATCGGCTTCGGCCTCGAGCGCTGGATGGCGGCGATCGTGGCCCGCTGGGGCGGCCTGCCGCCGATCTAGAGGCGGACGCGCTCGAAGTGCGCGAGCTCGGCGAGCTCGTCGAACCGCTGCTGGATCCGCTGCGGGGTCAACCCGCGGATGCCGTCGACCGAGAACTGCTCGACCGCGAAGCTGCCCATCACGGAGCCCATGATCATCGCGGTGCGGATCGTCGACGGTGACATGTCGCCGGCATACGCGAGGTAGCCGAGCAGGCCGCCGGCGAAGCTGTCGCCCGCGCCGGTCGGGTCCTTGACGTCGGCGAGCGGCATCGCCGGCGCGGCGAACACGCCGCCGCCGTGGAACAACAGGGCACCGGCATCGCCGCGCTTGATGATCACCGAGGTGGGACCGGCCTTGAGGATCACCGCGGCCGCCTTGCGGAGGTTGTGCTCGCCGGCGAACAGGCGCGCCTCCTCGTCGTTCAGCATCACGGTGTGCGTCTTCGCGAGCACCTTCTCGAGGTCGGCGCGCTTGATGTTGATCCACAGGTTCATCGTGTCGGTCGCGACCAGCGCGGGCGCGCGGACCTGACGGAGCACGTCGAGCTGGAGCGCCGGATCGATGTTGCCGAGCAGCACGAGCTGCGCGTCCCTGTGCGTGTCGTGGAGCTTGGGCTGGAACGTCGCGAATACGCCGAGCCGCGTGTCGAGCGTCTCGCGGGTCGCCAGGTCGGGCGCGTACTTGCCGACCCAGTGGAACGTCTCGCCCGCAACGCGCTCGATGCCCGAGACGTCGATGCCCTGCTCGGCCATCTCGTCGAGGTAGTTCTGCGGGAAGTCGTCGCCGACGACCGCCACGACCGAGACGTTGCGCGTGAAGTACGCCGCCGCCCGGGTGATGAACGAGGCGGAGCCGCCCAGGAGGTCGTTGTGGAGGCCGAACGGTCCGTCGATGTCATCGAACGCGACGGAGCCGACGACGAGGAGGGACCGGTGGGCGCTGCGCTGGTGCATGGATCTCGGTCTGGTACCATCGTCGGGACGTGCCGATCAACGCGGACGATCCCCTTGTCGCGGCGAAGGCCGCCGCCGAGGCCGGCGAGCACGCGCGGGCCATGGAGCTCTACGAGAAGCTGTGGGACTTCGCCGCGGCGTACGCCCAGGCTCGGCTCGCCGGCGACCTGCCGCGGGCCCTGCGCTACGCGATCGAGTGCGGCAACACCGCGGCGGTCGCGGAGGTGAGAGGCGAGCTGTGCGCGACGCCGGAGGGCGCGGCCGCCGCGCTCGAGGTGCTCGTGAAGATGCGTCGCCACGGCGACGCCGCGCCGCTCGCCGAGCAGCTCGGCGACACGACGCGCGCGATCGACCTCTACACCCGCGCGCACAGGGAGCTCGACGCGGCGCGCCTGCTCGAGCAGGTGGGGCGCGACCGCGACGCGGGGCGCCTGCTCGAGCGCGCGCTCGATCTCGCCGCCGCCGCCGAGCGCGCGCCGATCCAGCTCGCGCTCGGCCGGATCCTCGCGCGCCGCGGCGCCTACCCGGAGGCCGCGCGGCTGCTCCAGGAGGCGAGGAGGACCCCGGCGCTCCGCGGCCAGGCGCAGCGCCACCTGATCGCCACGCTCGCCGCGATGGGCCTCCGCGATGGCGCGCGCGACGCGCTGCTCGAGCTGCGGCAGACCGACGACAGCGTCCCGGCCGACCTCGACACGTACCTGCGCGCGTGGCGCGACGAGGCGACCGAGCGGAAGACCAGCCGCGACCGCGAGATCGTCGCCGGCCGCTACCGGCTCGATCGCCTGCTCGGCGCGGGCGCCTCCGGGCGCGTGTTCCTCGCGACCGACGAGGTCGCCGGCCGGCAGGTCGCGATCAAGATGTTCTTCGCGGCCGGCGCGCGCGGCGGCGCCGCGTACGAGCGCTTCGTGCGCGAGGCGCGGCTCGCGAGCACGCTCCGCCACCCCTCGCTCGTCGAGGTCTACGACGTCTCCGTCGAGCGCGGCTTCCTCGTCATGGAGTTCTTGCCCGGCGGCTCGCTCGCTCAGCGGATGGCGGCCGGCGAGCGGCTCTCCGCGCTGCACGTGCGCCGGATGGCACTCGACGTGATCGGCGGCCTCGAGGCGGCGCACCACCGCGGCGTCGTTCACCGCGACGTGAAGCCCGCGAACGTGTTCTTCGATGCCCGCGGCACCGCGAAGCTCGGCGACTTCGGCGTCGCGCACCTCGTCGATCTCGGCCAGACGCAGACCGGCGGCCTGATCGGGACGCTCGCGTACATGTCGCCCGAACAGATCACGGGCGCACCGATCACGATCGCCGCGGATCTCTACGCGCTGGGCGTCACGCTGTTCGAGGCCGTCACCGGGCGGTTGCCGTTCCTCGGCCCCGACTTCGTCGCGCAGCACCTCGGCGAGCTGCCGCCTCCCGCGAGCGCCGTCGCCGACGCGGTCAGCCCCGGCTGGGACCCGATCCTCGGTGGTCTATTGATCAAGAACCCGCGCGAGCGCACGCAGACGCTCGCGGAGCTGCGGCGCCAGCTCGAGGCGCTCGATCTCGGCGGCCGCGCCGTGCTGGGTCCCCGCCCGCGCCGCGACAGCCGTCCCCACTCGATCGCGCAGCTCGCCGCCGACGACGATGTCAAGCCGCGCTACCAGTTCGAGACGCCGCTCGGCACGACGCCGATCAGCCAGCTCGCCCGCGCGGTCGACACGGTGCTCGATCGCTCCGTCGTGATCGAGCGGTTCGACGACAGCGAGGCCGCCGCCGCGGCGCTCGACCGGGCGAAGCTCCTCGGCCGCGCGCAGAGCCCGTTCGTGCAGCGCGCCCTGTCGCTCGACCGCGCCACGCGCACCGCCGTGTTCGAGGCGCCGTCGGGCGCGTCGTTCGCGGACGTCACGCCGCAGCTCCCACCGACCGAGACGATCCGGCTGCTCAAGCGGCTCGCGCGCGCCGCGGCGGCGGTGCACGAGCTCGGCGGCAGCCACGGCGCGATCAGCGCGCGCACGGTGGTGCTCGACGACGGCGCGGTGCCGACGGTGATGGCCGCCGGCCTCGGCGCGGTGACCGGCAGTCAGCCGATCGACGACGTCAACGCGATCATCACGCTGGTCGCGGCGGTCGCCGGCGCGGAGCCGACGTTCGCGGCGCTCGCGAAGGCAATCGCCGAAGAGGTCGGCGCGAGTGTCCCGCCGTACCGCCTCCCGGTCGACGGCGAGTCACTCTACGCGGCCGCGGACGCGATCGACATCGCCGTCCTCGGCGCTCTCGGGTCGCGCTAGGTCGGCCGGGAACTTCAGCGGCACGATCAGCGACACCACCGTGCCGCCGACCTCGCGGCGCTGCACGATGCACTCGCCGCCGAGCCGCTTCGCGCGCTCGCGCATGCCGAGGAGCCCGAGCGAGCCCATGCGCGGCGTCGATTCGCGCACCCCGATGCCGTCGTCGGAGATCGCGAGCCGGAGGCGGCCCTTCTCGAGCCCGAGCTCGACCTCGACGTGCCTGGCGCTCGCGTGGCGGACGACGTTCGTCATCGCCTCCTGGAAGATCCGGAACACGGCGGTGGCGAACCCGCGATCGAGCTGGACGTCACCGAGCGTCCCGCGCACCTCGAGCTCGAACCCGGCGCGGCGTGCGGTCTCCTCGGCCTGCCACTCGATCGCGGCCTGGAGGCCGACGTCGTCGAGGATGCCGGGCCGGAGGTCCGACGAGATGCGCTGGACGGCCTGGATGAGCTCGTCGGTGTTCGACGACATGTCGCCGAGCTTGTCGGCGATGGTGGGGTCGTCGCCGCGACGCCGCGCGATCCAGGAGATGTCGAGCTTGAGCGCGGTCAGCGCCTGCCCGAGCGTGTCGTGGATGTCCCGCGCGATGCTCGTGCGCTCGTCCTCGCGCGCGGCGTCGATGCGCGCGGACAGCGCGGCCATCTGCGCGTCGAGCTGCCGGCGCTCGATCGCGATGCCGGCGACGTGGGCCGCGCGCGCGATCAGATCGACCACGGTGCCCTCGGGGCGGCGCGGCGTCTTGTAGTACATCGCGAACGTCCCGAGGACGTGGCCGTCGTTCGCCAGGATCGGCGAGGACCAGCACGCGCGCAGGCCGTAGGGGCGCGCGAGGTGGCGATAGTCGTCCCACAGCGGATCGGTCTCGATGTCGTCGACGTACACGGCATCCCGCCGGTACGCCGCGGTGCCGCACGAGCCCGCCTTCGGCCCGATCTCCCCCCCGTCGATCGCGTTGGTGTACGCGACCGGCAGCGACACGCTCGCCGCGTGACGCAGGTGGATCCCGTCGTCGGCGACGACCAGGATCGACACGAGGGTCTCGGGGACGAGCTCCTCGATGACCTGCACGATCGTCGAGAGGATGTCCTCGAGGTTGGCACCGGCGGCGAGCATCTCGAGCGAGCGGCGCTCCGCGAAGTGCAGCCGCTGCGCGCGGACCCGGAGCGTGACGTCCTCGAGCGCGAGGCCGACGCAGCGCTCGGGCAGCGCGAACGCCTTGGCCGCGAACGTCGGCGCGCCCGGGAGCTTGACCACCCGGACCGCCGGCAGCTCGCGCCGGGGACGCGCGTCGTCGATCCCGCGCACCAGTGCCACGAGGTCGGTGCCGACGGCCGCCGGGAAGCAGACCTCCAGCGGCTGACCGACCGACGCCGTGATCGCGATGCCGGTCATCTTCTCGTTCGCGTGGTTCGACGCGACGAGCCGCAGCCCGTCGGCCTTCCAGATCGACAGGCCGATCTGCATGTGATCGACGATGTCGGAGAACAGCCGGAGGCGCTCGTCTCGCCGCAGCTCGTCGGTGACGTCGCGGCACGTGCCGATCAGGCCCATGGGCGTCGCACCGTCGGGCCCGAGCAGGACCTCGCCGACGGTGTCGAGCTCGCGCACCGCACCGTCGGGGCGCACGATCCGCTCGCGGTGCGCGAACCGGCCGCCGCGCTGGAGCGCGCCGCGCACCTCGTCGGCGACGCGCGCGCGGTCGTCGGGGTGCACGAAGCTCAGGTAGACCTCGAACGAGATCGGCCGGCTCTTCGGCTCGAGGCCGTAGATCCGGTAGAGCTCGTCGGACCACGTCACGACCCCCGTCGCGACATCCCACTGCCAGCTCCCGATGTGCGTGATTTGCTGGACGATCTCGAGCGTCCGCTCTGCCTGCGACCCCATGAGGCCCCCCGAACGGATAGGCTAGCATGGCCATGGTCCGCATCCTCCTGGTCGACGACCACGCCGTCGTACGAAAGGGCATCCGGTCCATCCTCGAGGACGGCCTGCCCTCTGCGGTGATCACCGAGGCCGGCTCCGGTGACGAGGGCCTGACGACGCTCGGGATCCAGACCTTCGACGCGGTGGTCCTCGATCTGTCGATGCCGGGCCGCTCGGGCATCGACCTCCTCGCCGAGGTCAAGCACCGGTGGCCCAAGCTCCCGGTCCTGATCATGAGCCTGCACCCCGAGGAGCACTTCGCGGTGCGCGCGCTGCGGGCCGGGGCGAGCGGCTACTTGACCAAGGCAGCCGCCCCCGAGGCGTTGATCGAGGCCGTGCAGAAGGTCACGCGCGGCGGCAAGTACATCTCGGAGGCGGTCGCCGACCGGCTGGCCTCGGAGCTCGGCAAGGCCGCCCCGACCTCCGTGCCGCACGACAAGCTGTCGGACCGAGAGTTCGAGGTGATGCGTGGCATCGCCGCCGGGGAGAGCGTCTCGGAGATCGCGGCCCGCATGCACCTGTCCGTGAAGACGGTGTCGACCTACCGGACCCGCTTGCTCGAGAAGATGGGCATGACGACGAACGCCGAGCTGACCCGCTACGCGATCCAGAACGGACTCGTGTAGGACGGACGCCGACGCGCGTTTCCGACGCCGACCGACAGGAAAAGCCTCGCCGCGCCGACGGTGCGAGCTATCTCGGATCGTCACACTGGTTCAATGACGAGCTTGGTGGCGAACATGAAGGACGAGGAACCCGATCCGATGGCGCTGATCGGCCGGTTGGCGGTCGGTGCAGCTCACGACATCAACAACTACCTCGCCGCCGGCGAGGTCGCACTCGCGTTCGCGGAGCGCGCGGCCGGCGAGGAGATGAAGAAGGACCTGCGCCAGGTGCGCGCGTCGTTCGATGGCGTCGCGCGCATCGCGCGCGCGCTCACCGCGTACGCCCGCGGCGGTCAGCCCAACGCCGAGCAGATCGAGCTCGAGTCGCTGATCCGGCGCGTCCTCGAGTCATTCGGGCGGATCATCCCCGAGGGCGTGCGCGTCGTGGTCGAGACCGCCAGCGAGCTGCCGACCGTGCGCGGCGTCGCGAGCGAGCTCGAGCAGGTCGTGCTGAACCTCATCCTCAATGCGTGCGAGGCGATGCTATGGGGCGGCACGCTCTGGCTCATCGTCGAGCGCGGCCCCGGGGGACACCTCCGCCTCGAGGTCGCCGACAGCGGCCGGGGCCTCCCGCCCGAGGTCAAGGACGGCGGCGGGACGACGACGCCGTCGAGCAAGCACGGCCGCACGCGCCGGGGTCTCGGCCTTGGCATCGTGCGCCAGATCGTCGAACGCCACGGCGGCTCGGTCGAGCTCGGTCGTGCCGTCGGCGGCGGCACCAGCGTGGTCATCCTCCTGCCGACCTGATGCTCATGCGGGCCTCCCTGGCACACGCTGTCCGCATCCTCCGCTTCCTGGCGACGTGCCCCCCGGACCTCCACGAAGTCGTGTTCTCCCCCGAGCGCGCGCGGGGAGCCATCCGGGGCACGTCGTCTCTATCGGCGTCGTGGCTCCTGGCCTTCGCCGAGCTCTACTGGGGCTCGAGCGGCCACGTGCTCAGCGCTTCTGGCCCAGGAGAACCACGATCCACATCGCTCCCTCGCCGATCTCCGGATGCGGCCCCTGCGCGATCCCCACCCCGATCTCGTCGACGCCGGAGCCGCCGAGGAGCGTCTTTCCGTCCAGCGTCTCGAGGTCGGCGGCGGCCGTGATCACGCTGCCGACGCGCGCGTAGCTCCCGCCGAGCGCCGCGACCTGCTTGTTGACCAGCGCATAGGCCTGCTCGCGCGTCTTGCCGGCGGCGAGCGCATCGGCGAGCTGCTGCGCGATCACCGCGAGCTTCGCCGCGTTGCCGACCGGCTTGCCCGCGCCCTGCGAGATCCGCTGGACGACGATCGCGGTGGCCTGCGCCGGGTCGATCTTCGGCGGTACGCGCGTGAACACCTGGGTGATGAAGATCTCGCGGCGGCCCGAGACCTCGTCGCCGAACACGACGCCGATGCCGATGTGCGTGGCCGTGCGGGACGTGATGTTCGCGCGGTGACCGGGGCTGTTCATCAGGCCCTGGTGCGCCTCGCCGACGCCGTACGCACGCGCCACGTTCTCGAGCACGACCGCGGTCTTGATCTTCGCGGCGCGCACGCGATCGGCGGCGGACCCGGTGGTGGCCGAGATGTGCGCGACGTTCTTCGTGCGCTTCATGTCCTCCGAGTGCGCGCGCGAGACGGCGGCCACCTTGTCATCCCACGCGAGCAGCGGCAGGTTCGCGGCCGCACGATCGCGGTTGACGAGCGCGAGCAGGCGGCGCTCGGCCTCGTCGGTGCTCGACGCCGGCGCGTCGTCGATCGACGGATCGAGCGTCATCGAGACCGGTGGCTGCGCCGCGCACCACACCGGGAAGTTCGCGAGCACGGTCGATCCGTTGTGATCGCTCGCGGTGATCTCGACCTGCTGGCGACCGGTGCGCGTGCCGCACGCGACCTTCGCCGTGAAGCCACCGGCGTGGCCGGGCTTGATCTCCAGGCGCTCGGTCGAGCCGGTGTCGTACGTGATGAACACCTCCGGCTCCTTGAAGCGCGCGTCGACGACCGCCTCGAGGGTGAAGCTGCCGTTCGCGGGCAGCGATCGCGGGATCGGCGCGGTCTGGACGGCCGAGCCCTGGAGCGCGAACACGACGGCGCCGGTGCCGTCGGCGTTCCGCTTGACGGCGCCGATGCCGACGCGCGCGTTCGCGCCGTCCTGGAGGATCTCGGCGAGCCGCGGCTGGAGCTGCTCGACGATCAGCTGCGGCGAGTCGAGGTCGCCCCACACGACGAGCAGGTGGGGCGACGGCTCGATGATGCCGTTGCGATGCAACGCGAACTCGACGAGCGAGTAGCCGATCACGCCCTCCTCCGGCACGACCTCGGCGAGCTCCGCGCACGTCCGGAACAGCCGCGCATCGGCGATCGGCACCTGCGTCCCCGCCTTCTGCGCTGCCTCCTTGACCGCTGCGACCACGGCGTCGCCGAGCGGCGTCCTCGGCGGCGCCTGGTACGGCTCGTTGTAGCGCTGCGCCGGTTCGGCGGCGGGGGCGAACCGGACCTGTGCCACGGCCGGCGCGGGCTTCGCGCCCGAGCCGCGCCAGCTCGGCTGCGTGCCGACCTGCTTCGGACTACCGCTGCCCGGGCACCCGGCGACCGTGGCGAGGGCGGCGAGGATCGCGAGACAGCGCACGCCGAAACGGTAGCACGCACCCCCGCTGGCGGCGGGGCACGTGAATCACGGAGCCGGTGGCTTGGCCGGCGTGGGGGGCGGCGCGGGGGTCGGCGCCGGGGTCTCCGCGGGCGGTCGCGTGGGGCTCGGCGCCGCGGGCCGGAGCGCGACGTTCGAGATCCCCGCCTTCTTCGCCGCGTCGGTCACCCGGATGGCGGCGGCCTGCGGCGCCGCGGGATCGGCGACGACGATCAGGTCGAGCGCCTTGTCGCGCGCCGCCAGCCCGGCGAGCACGGTGTCGAGATCCGGATCCTGCACGCGCGCGCCGTTCACGGTGAACGCGCCGCGCGCGTCGATGGCGACCGTCACGGTGGTGCGCGCCGGCTGCTGCAGCGTGGCCACCGCGAGC
>JAEUJX010000476.1 GCA_016794545.1 Myxococcales bacterium | reverse complement strand
AACATCGCCTTGCCGCCCTTCGCGGGCGGGGGCGACTTCGGCGCGGCCGCGGGCGCCTTCTTGTAGCCGATCTCCCAGAGGTCGCGCTTGATCACGCCAGCGAGCTCGAGCTTGCCGCGCGGGGCGAACGCGACCTTCTGCGCGGCGATCACCTGGTTCTGCCCACCGTTCGGCGGGCCGCCCCAGACGCCGCGCGTCGGGTTCTTGCACTTGATCGGTCCGGTCCACCAGTAGCGGATCGCGTAGCGGCCCTGGAAGCTGTTCTCCCCGGCCGGGTTCGCGCCGTACTGCAGCCCCTGCTTGCTCCACACCTCGCGGCCGCCGCTGACCGGCTTGGCCTCGCGGAACCGCAGGTCGTCCTTCATGTCGTTCTTGCCGTAGCGCGCGTGCAGGCGCGTCAGCACGTAGCCGCCCTTGGTGATCGGTCCGCCGATCACGTCGCCGCCGAGCGTGATCATGTCCTTGTCCTCGGGGATGATCGGCGGGCACGGATCGCAGTGATAGCTGTTGTCGTAGACCTCGCGCGGGTGCGATTGCCACGCGTACTCCGTGACCACGGAGCCGGGGTTCGCCTCGATCGTCTTGTCGAACAGCGCGGCGTAGAACTCGGCGAAGCGCTCCTTCACCGATGGCTTCACGTCGAAGTTCGTCGGGATGTAGACGTTCTTGTAGTTCGCGACCTCGTAGCGCTTGTTCTCCGAGATGATGTTGACGATCAGGTCCTGCTTGCCGGAGCTGTTCGCCATGCCGAGGCGGATCGGCAGCGAGAACTCCTCGCTGTCGTAGTGAAAGCGCAGCGGCGACAGCGCGGCGCGGCCGTCGACCATCTTCACCTTGTTCGGATCGACCTTCGCGACGAAGAACTTCGAACCGGACTCGACGTACGGCCGGAGCAGCGGCTCCGCGCCCTCCGGGATCTTGTACTTGTTGAGCGTCAGCCACTGCTCGAGGCCGGTGGCCTCCTTCGCCGACAGGATCAGGATCTGGTACTCGGCGACATCGAACTTCGCCTCGATCTTGACGACGTTGACCTTGAACTCCTTGCTCGACTTACCGGCGGAGTTGGCGCAGGTGAGCTGGAAGTTCGTGCTCTCCGGCAGGACGATCGACGTCGTCTGGCCCGCGTACACGCGGCCGACGCCATGGTCGACCGTGCACGTCGGATCGGGCCACGGCTGGTTCGAGAAGCTGAAGTTCCACGTCACGTTCTGCGCCACGCCGGCGGTGATCGAGGGCGGGCTCACCGAGAAGCTCGCGAGCTTCGGCGGCACCGCCGGACGCGCCATGCGCTCCGGCTTCTCGTCGTAGTCGGCGCCCGCCGCCGACGTCGGCTCCGCCATCGAGCTCTTCACGCTCATCGGGCGGTCCATCGCGAGGTCCGCGCGGCCGTACCCCTCGTAGGTCGGCGCCGGCGGCGGACACGGGTCCTGCTCCCAGTACTCGACGAGGCGCGGCGAGCCCAGGGAGTCGACCCGGTCGAACACCTCCTTCGGCACGACGCGCACGTCGGTCTCCTTGAGCACGACGGGCACCGGGACGACCATCGCGAAGTCCTCGAGCGGACCGCGGTAATCGTTCTGCATCGACAGCACGGTGCGGGTCCCCGAGCGCATCAGGATCACCTGTGTCGCGTCGTTGAACATCTTCTTGTTCGAGCCGCTGACGTAGAACCCGCAGAACGCGTGCGCGCTCATGGCGTTCACGGTCAGCGCCGCGAGCGCGAGGCTCGCTGCAGCTACCCTGACGATGGTCATCTCCCTCTCCTTGGACGGATCGGGAGGGTAAACGCGCAACGGCGCGCCCCGGTCTACGAGGCGCGCCGTTTATTCCCGGATCGGGGGGAGATCGGGGGTCGGTTACTTGGTCTTCAGGTACTCGGTGATCGCCTTCTTGTCCTTGTCCGAGAGCAGCATGCCGAAGTAGTGGCCCTGGTTCTCGAGGTAGTCCGGGCACCGGTTCACGCCGGTCGCCGGGTTGACGTTCGCGTACGCCGCGACCGGGGTCCCGGCCGGCAGCGTCACGGGGCCGCCCGCCGTCATGATGGTGACCGGCGTGCTCGTCCGCTGGATCGAGCCGGCCAGGTCGCGCTTCCACGGGTTCAGCAGCTGGTCCATCGCGTCCTCGTACGCGGCGATGCGGCCGGCGACCGACGGATCGCCGTTGTAGCTACCCAGGCGGTTGTTGTGGAAGAACGGCGCGGTCGCCCAGATGCCGAGCAGCGGCACGTTGCGATAGAAGCCGGGACCACCGCCCGGACGCTGCTTGTACTGGTCGCTGGAGAAGTTCGCCCAGATGCGGCCCTCCATCCAGTTCGTGGTCCGCGCGCGGCACGTGTTCGTACCGATCGCGGCCATCGGGTGGATCTCGTCGTTCGAGAGCACGTCGTGCGGGCCGAGGCCTTCGCCGTTCGAGTGACAGCTGGCGCAGGCCTGCTGGAACACGCGCTTGCCCTTGTTCGCGAGCGACTCGTTGACGAAGTGGTTGCCGCCCGGCGCGTCCTTCAGCTTCGGGACCTTGTTGGTCGCCATGAACTCGCACTCCTGCACGACGTCCTGCTTCGCCTGGACGTACTCGGGGCAGCGCGCGGTGCACTCCGCGTCGTCGATCGGCGTCGAGGTGCCGCCCGGGCCGTTCGCGAGGTGACCGACCATGCACTCGGCCGCGCACATGCCGATGTTGAAGTAGACGCGGAGCGCGGCCTTCTCGCAGCCGGCATCGTCCTCGCCGCCCTGACCACCGCGGTGCACCGTGATGCCCATCGAGTGATCGGTCAGGTCGAACCAGGGACGGTCGTCGGTGTTGAAGAACTGGGTGATGATGCCCGGGTTGTTGATGCCGTCGGACTCGATCGCCGTCGTATCGACGGTGCCGGGCGCCCACGTGTCGAACACCTGCCGGCGCGCATCGTTCGCCGGGAGGTGGCTGCCGAACAGCTTGCCGATCTGGATGTACTGGTTGCCGACCGTCGCATGGATGTTCTCCCACGCCGGGTTGTTCGGATCGGCCGGCGGGTTCGCCGGATCGAGGCCCGCGTGGCACGAAGCGCACGAGACGCCGATCGCGACCTTCGGGCCCGCCGGCGTGTTGTAGATCTTCTTGCGGACACCGACGACACCGGCCGATTCCGGATCGGCGCAGATGTCGAGGTAGCCGCTCGACGCGTTGCCCTGGACGCAGTCGGGGTCGTTGAGGAGGCCCCACGTGTCGAACCTCGTCGCGCGCGGCGACGTCAACGCGGCGTCGAGGCCGAGATGGAGGTTGAACGGGGCGTTCGGGAGGATGAACGTGAAGAACTTCTCGCCACCGAAGGTCGACTTGAACCAGACGTCCTTGCCGTGCTGTAGGGACGGCGAAAGGGCCTGCTGGGTGTCGGCCAGATCCTCGGCCTCCTCGGCCTGACAGGCCGTGAGGAGGAGCAGACTCGCGAACAGAGTGTTGCGCATGGCGCCCACCGTCGAATCTCTGAGATGTAGGCAGCAACCAGTAAGGTGAGTTAGCTCCACTACGCTCCAATCATCGCGAATCTCGTAACCCACCGATCTTGCATGGCGACATGTGCGGCACGCGTACGATGACTCGCGCTGTACTTGATGTTCTTTCAGTAATCTCACCAACAGTGAGACCGGACCGATCGATCGGCGCTCTCACGATCCCCCTGCCGCATTTCGCGACACCCCCGCTCAGCGAGGGGTACAGGTCGTCGCGCGACAAGACGCCGCGATCGACGTCCTGAACGCGAAGCTCGCGGTCATCAGGTTCGTCATGAACGTCGAGCACTGCGCCTCGGCAGCGCCGCGCGCGAGCTGCTCGGTCGCGCCGACGCCGAAGCCGTTCGTCGTCTGCGGCCGGCACGCCGATCCGTTCGGCTCGCACTTCTGCCACGAGCCAATGGCGGTGCACGACCACTGCCCCGCGCCCATCGCGGGCTGCTGGATGCCGTGATTCCCCGACGACGCCATCGCCGCCTGGATCTGCTGGCAGCTCGAGCGCGCGACCAGGTTCAGCTGATCGGCGCCGCCGGGTTGCGCGGCCGCGTTCGTCGAGACGCACTCGCTCAGGCACACGTCGTAGCGCATGACGTTGCAGCGCGCGATCTGTCCGCACGCCGCTTCGCACGGCGAGAACGTCTGCGCCGTCTGCGGCTGGCTCGGGTTCTGATACGGCGGCGCATAGCCGGTCTGCGGCTGTTGCTGTCCTTGCGGTCGCGGGTAGTAGCCGCGTTGCTGCGACTGGTTCTGCGAGCTCGACGATGCGGAGCCGGCGAGTGCGGCCGCACCGGCGAGCACGATCGCGATCCGCAGCGCGTTGGTCATGCGCCGACAGTATCAGGCGCTGGCGCGCGGGCGCAGCAGCGTGACGATGCCGATGCCGGCGAACAGCAGCGAGACGGACGCGGCGAGCTGGACGATGAGGCTGGACATGCCCGGAGTCACAGCAGGCGGCGTGCCGAGCGTCCCGCGAGCGGGTTCGCGGACTTGCCGCGGCGCCGACGTCCCCGTGGGTAACGAAGCGTTACCGGGCACGTTCACTCGGCGAGCACCTTCGCGAGGTAGATCGCGGTCTCGCCCGGCATGTAGTCGCCGTAGTACAGCCGGTCGGCCCCGCACAGCGTGTAGCCGCACCGCTCGTACGCGGCGACGCCGGGCACGTTCACGTTGCTGGTCTCGAGCCACACGTGACTCGCGCCGACGCCGCGCGCGTGCTCCTCGACGCGCGCGAGCAGCGCCCGCCCGAGGCCGCGCCGCCGCCACGCCGGCGCGATGTAGAGGAACCACAGGATCACGCGCCCGTGCCACGGCTCGTGCTCCACCGTCGCGAAGCCACGGATCTCGCCGCCCTCCTCCGCGACCCAGCCGTGATCCCAGCGCGCCCACTGCGCGAACACCTCGCCGATCGAGTACCGCTTCGTGATCGGCTGCGGCAGCACTCGCTCGACGAGCTCGATCGACCGCGCCCCGGCGACGAGATCGAACACCCGATCGGTGACGAAGCTCGTGTCGATCGCCTCGACGCCCTTGCGATCGCGACGGCGATCGAGCTCGCGGATCGTGACGCTCATGCGATCGGCTTGCCGGTCACCGCGTCCCACCCGACCAGCGTCGAGTCGTACCTGCTGATGACGACCCACTTCTCGTTGATCGCGAGGCTCGAGCTGCCGGGACTGAATCGGCGTGCGAATGCCTCGGGCAGCGCAGTCCGCCAGCGCTCCTTACCATCCTCCCCGAAGACGATCAGCTCCCAGCGAACATCGTCGACGCCGCGCAGCTCGAGGCCGATCACGGCCGCTGCTCCCTTGCCCGACGCCAGGTGCGAGATGCGGAGCGGCGACACGTCGAACATGTGCTCCTCAGCGAGCGGGCTCAGAGCCTTCGCGAGGAACAGCTGTGTCGCGCCAGCACTCGCGGGCGCGTGCGAGTACCAGACGCGGTCGTCCGATGCACCCACCAAGTGCATGAGCCACCGGCCCGTCATCGCGAACGACTTCTCCGTTCCGTCAGGCCAGAGCACACGGAGCCCGCCGACGGGGACGATGAACGAGCCGTCGTCACGCGCCACGAGCTGATCGCGGTTGTGCTGGTTCGGCGCAGGATGCAGGAGCCCCTGCCCCGCTTCGACGCGGCCATCGGCGATCGTGATCGGGAAGATCAGGTCCTCCAGCACCACGAAGAACTGAGCCGCGGTCCTGCCTGGCAACAGCACGGTGCCCGCGCTGCGAAGTAAGGGCGACGCGAAGGTCTCGAGATTTCGGCTCGCACCGATCCGGTAGACCGATCCGGCGGGGCTACTCGCTGGATGCGAATAGACGACGAGCGCTCCGTCTTGCGCGAAGCAGAAACCATTTGGAGCGAGATCGCGCGTCTCGGTTGGTGACAGCGTGCGCGCGTCATACGTGCGCAGCTCGGTGCCGGCAACCTGCGCTACCACATCGCCGCGCAGAGCGACCGCGCTCGCTCGCCGTTGCCACGCGGTCACGATGGTTGGGACCAAACCTCCATTGTAGGCCGCGGGCTGTCCGGATCCCGACCCAGCTTCGCGCCTCTGCCTTCTTCGCCGAGGCGCCTCTCGAGCACCGCACGCGCTGGCCCCCATCGCGAGGAGAAACGTGCGCCGGTTCATTTCATTGCCTCCGCCTCGAGATTCGCGATCTGCTCCGGGGTCGACATCGTCGCGGCGGCTCTCTCGAACTCGTTCAGCTTCTGCGGACTGATCTTCTTCACCTCGAGACGCTCGAGCGCGAGCGCCGTCGCCTGGTCGGTGTGGAACACGTCATTGCGCATGACCTTGAATTGATCGCCGCGCTGTTGCTTTGCCGCCTCCGCGCGCAATGCGCGCTGCTTAGCTGCCGCCAACTCCTTCTCGAGGTGTCCGCGACCGCCCACGGACCGATGCTAGCTCACGGGGCCGCGAGCCGGTAGCCGCTGCAATCGGCGCTCACGACGTACTCGACGCCGGGTTCCTTCCCGAATGGCATCGGTTCCTTGAAGTCCGGGTGATAGCAGTCGAGCACCTCGATCTTCGGGGCCTTCGTGTCGTTGCACTTCGCCGACAGCGCGCGCCTGGCCGGCTTGCAGTCGAGCGCGAGCTTCGCCGTCCCGGTCGAGACCGCGAGCGCCCCGTTCGTCATGGTCCCGAGGTAGCGCTGCGCGCCCTGCGCGGTCTCGACCACGAGCAGCGCCTGACCGTCGGCGTGGCGCAGCGTCCAGGTCTCCTTGCGATCCGCAGTCGAGTACCGAAACACCCACGCCGGCGCGTCGAGCACGGCCTGCGGCACGCCGGCATCGGGCGCGGCGTCGATCGCCGCGTCGATGGGTGGCACGACGGGCGCCGGGGGCGCGGCCGCCGGCGGCGAAGACGAGCCGCACGCGGCGAGCGAGAGCGCGAGGAGCGTCCTCATTCGGGCTTCGGCTCCTCGGGCGGCGGCGGCTCCTCGATCGGCTCGCCGTGGGCGGGCGCCTCGTCGAGGGCCTCCGCGTCACCGGCCATCCCCTGCGACGCCTTCATCGCGGCGAGCGCGTCGTCGACGGCCTTCTCGTCGACGGGAGGCAGGTCGGGAGACTTCGTCTCGGGCGACTTCGCCTCGGGCGGCTTGGCCCCGGCGGGAACCACCGGTGCCGGATCGCGTTCCGCGGTGCTCGCGGCCGCCGGTTCGGCCGCGGGCGGCGCCGCACCCGGGGGCGCCGCTTCGGTGCCCGAGACGATCTTCTCCGCCACCCGGGTGGGATGCGACAGCACGCCCTCGGGGAACTTGAGCGCGAACGGCAGCGGCATGTCCTTCGTATCGATCCAGCGGCCGTTCTTGCGGCGGGCTTGCTCGCCCGCGAGCGCGGCGAGCTCGAGGACCGCGGTCCAGTACTTCTCGGGCTGCGCGTCCTTGTCGATCGGTGCGGCGGCGCGGCGCTGGGCCTCGAGCTTCTCGAGCGCCTTGTCGAGCTCGCTGATGCCGAGCACGCCGCGCACGGAGCTCGCCAGCTCGGAGAACGCGACATCGATCGTGGCCTCCACCGAGGCGCGGTACGCGGGGACGCGGATGGTCTGCCCGTCGCCGGTGGCGATCGAGCCGCCGGCCCGCGTGATGGCCTCCGAGAGGGAGCTGGGCACGTTCGCCCAGGTCGCGTAGCGGACCTCGCCCTTGCCGCCGAACTTCGCGTCGAGGACGCGGAACCCGGAGAGCACGCGCGCGATCGCGACGAGCGTCGACAGGCTCGGCACGCGCTGCATGTTCCCGGCGGTGCGTTCGTCCTCGATGATGACGATCGCGCCGCCGTTCGGCTGCGGCCGGACCTTGTCGATCTTGTGAAGGCGCGCCCACATCGGCGCGCACCTTAGCTCAGAACTCGGCCCACCGGCCGTTCGCGCACGCCCGATCCTTGTTGCCCACGTAGAACGTGAGGAACGCGCACATCTCGTCGGGGAACCCGAGCGTCTTGGAGCCCGTGTTGTTCCAGTGACACGTCGTCTTGATCTTGTCGCCCTTCCTCAGCACGAGCGGCTGGTCGAGCGCGGTCGTCTTGAAGTTCGGGTGCGTCGTCCACTCGTAGTTCCAGCTCGGATCGTGCTTGACCATGTGCTCGCCGACCGTCGTCGAGATCGACACGCCGGTCTCGTGGATGTGGTTGACGTACATGATCAGCGAGGTGTCTTCCTGGACCTCGCAGCCGATGGTCTGCGACGACTCTCCGGGCGTGACCTTGATGTCGACCGACGTGTTCACGAACATCGACAGCACGGTCTTCGTGGGGTCCGGATCCGCGAGCTTCACCTCGAGCGCCGACTCCGTGGTGATCGGCGCATCGGTCGCGTTCAGGTAGTGGGTCTGGATGTAGAAGCCGCTGCCCGCGGGGATGCGGAACACCGCGCCGGGCGGCAGCGGCGTGTCGCCACCCGAGACGCCCTCGCCACCGACGCCGCCGAGGAAGCGCGACGTGATCTGATCCGCGCCTTCCCAGTCGCGCGTCGTCCCGATCTCCTCGAGGCTCTGCGACGCGAACAGCACCGCGTGGTGA
>JAEUJX010000464.1 GCA_016794545.1 Myxococcales bacterium | reverse complement strand
CCTCGCCGATGAACGCGCCCGGACCGAGGCGCGCCATCTCGACGCGCGGCGGCCCTTCCGCCTGGACCGAGACCTCTCCCTCGACGATCACGTACAGCGCATCACCCGGATCGCCCTCGTGGAACAGGACCTTCCCGGCCTCGAGCGGCACGAGCGTCAGGTGCTCGACGAGCGCCTCGAGCGCCTCGGCCGGCAGGCCGGCGAACAGCGGCGTGCCCTGCAGCGCGCGCTGCGCGGCGGCTCCGATCCGCCGCGGCTGCGGCAGCGGGATCTCCTCGAGCTCGTCGAGATCGAGCTCCGTCGCGTCCTCGATGTCGCCGTAGCCCACGTCGTCGACCGGCTCTTCGATCTCGATGACCGGCATGCTGCCCGTCACCACCTCGATCTCGGGCTCGTCGTCGATCGGGATCACGGTGACGCCGGGCGAGCTGAGCTGCGACTCCGGAACCTCCTTCGCGAGGTTGACCGTGTCGAGGGCAGCGCCGGGCGGCAGCGAGATCGGCTTGGACTTCGTGCGCGACATGACCGGGACGACCGGCGGCGTCGTCGGCTTCCGGCGTGGTGGCGGCTCGGTCGCGCCCGCCGGCGCGAACGTGTTGCCCGGCGCGCGGCGGAGCATCTGCACGTTCGGGTTGGTGTGGAGCTCCGGGTTGTTGTCGGCGTAGCTCTGCGTGCGCGTCGGGCCCGCGCCGACCTGCTCGTTCATCCGCGCGAGGCGGGACAAGGTCTCGGCGTGGTCCGGATTGATCTGCAGGATCAGCTTGCAGACCGCGATGGCCTGCACGAGGAAGCCGTTCTGCGCGTAGCGGTCGGCCGAGCGCTGGTACGCCTCGATCGCGTTCTTGATGTTGCCCAGGCGCTTGTAGGTCTCGGCCGCGCGCTTGGCCCACTGCGCGTCCCGCGGCTCGAGCCGCTCGAGCTCGAGGTACGCCGCCAGCGCGCGCTTGTACTTGCCGGCGGCGGTGGCCTCTGCCGCTTCTTCGCGCAGCGCTCGACCATCCTTGGCCATGGACGCCCGACTATATCAGCGAGTTTCGGGGCGGCGACCCACTCCATCCACTTACCGGCACGCGAGCGCGGCGAGGACCTCCTCGCGCACCGCCGCCGCCAGGCGTGCGGTGGTCCGGCCTGCCACGCGTGCGACACCATCGAGGCGCGTGACCGCCACCACGCCTCGGAGCGAGCTCGTGAGCAGGATCTCGTCCGCTGCACGGAGCTGGTCCACGGTGATGCGGTCCTCGCGGACCGCGATCCCGAGGCGCGCCGCGGCCGCCAGCAGCCGGCCGCGGACAACGCCCGGCAGCGCGCCCGCCGCCGCCGGAGGAGAGACGAGCGTGCCATCGACCACGACGTGAACATTGCTCGTCGCACCTTCGACGACGAGGCCCTGGCCATCGAGCCGCAGCGCCTCGTCGGCTCCCGCCGCGCGCGCCAGGTCGCGCGCGACGATGTGATCGAGGTACGCGAGCGACTTGTGCGCCGGTCCCGGCCGCCGCGGCAGCGGCCAGTCGACGACCGCGCACGCCACCTCGGTGGGCAGCTCGGGCAGCGGCTCGGCGATCACGATCGCCCTCCCCGGCCCGAGCTCCTCGGTCCGCGCCGACAGCGCCCCCGGGCCTCGCGTGAGCACGATGCGGATCCGCTGCTCCCCCGCGCCGGCCGCCGCGAGCGTGGCGTGCACCGCCGCGGCGAGAGCGCCCCGATCGATCGCGCGCCGCGCGAGCGCCTCGGCCGACGCGTAGAGCCGATCGAGGTGCGCCGGGAGATCCACGGGCGCGCCGTGCCACGTGCGCAGCACCTCGAACAGCCCGTCGCCGTAGAGCAGGCCGCGATCGAGCACGCTGATCATCGCGTGCTCGGGAGCGACGAGCTGCCCGTCGATCGAGATCGCGGTCACTACTTCTCTCCCAGCAGGTCCTGCGCCGCCCGCAGGTCGGTCTCCGCCGCGATCCGCCAGAGCTCGGCCTCTTGCACCGGCACCGCGCCTAGCGCGAGCCGGTACTCGGCGGCCGCGCGCTCGAGGTACAGCAGCGCCCGGCGGCGCAGCGTGCGGCGCAGACCCGCGGCGACGTTCGGATCGAGCTCCGGCGGCAGCTCGAACAGGAGGCCGAGCGCGAGGTCGTGGTAGAGGCTCCCCGCGCGATAGTGGCCGGCGACGAGCGCGACGCCGCCGTGCTCCGAGATCGCGCGATACTGCCCGACGACGGCCTCCGTCGCGTCCTCCTTCGCGCGGATCGAGGTGGACAGGGCCTCGATGATCGGCCGCGGCCGCAGCCGGTGGACGCGCGCGAACGCCTTCTCGGCCTCGGCGAACGCCTCGGCGACCTTCGGCTCGACGCCGGGCAGCGGCGTGCCGAGGCGCGGGCCACGGATGTCGCCCGACGCGCTCTCGGCGACGGCGCTCGCCCGGATCTGCGCCCCGCCCTCGTAGATCACCGGATCGTTCGGGGCGAGCGCCGCGGCGCGGAGCGCGAGGTCGCGCGCGTGGCCGGTGCGCCCGGCGCGCAGCTCGAGCTGGGCCAGGTGGAGCGCGGCGCGCGCGGCGAGCGGCTGCGGAGTGTCGGCGGCGGCGAGCACCTTCTCGAACCCCGCGCGGGCCGCGGCCTCGTCGCCGGTCAGCTCGGCGAGCACCGCGTCGCCGAACGCGGGTGCGGCGCCGTCGAGCTCGGTCGCGATGCCCGCGGCCGGATCCGCGGCGGACCGCTCGGCGGCCGGTGCGGGCTCGGCGGGCGCGCGGCGCTGCTCCGCGTCGTCGCACGCGGTGACGAGAGCGGCAACGAGAGCGATCGCGACGACACCGGCACGCGCGAGGCGCCCGCCGAAAGGTGATCGCGCGCGGGCCGGTGCGTCGCTCTCACCTCGTGGACACGCGACGCTCGTCAGGTTTGCATCCGACCGCGTCATGATCGTGTCACCGCCTGTGTGTCACCGCGGCTGCCGTCACGCCCCGTCATCTCCGCTCGGCCCCCCACTTCACGGCGTCCTTCGGGACGTCGAGCTTGTAGCCGGCGCCGTGCACGGTCACGAGCCACCGCGGCTTGTCGGGCTCGTCCTCGAGCGCGCGGCGCAGCTTGACGAGGTGGTTGTCGACGGTGCGCGTGTTCGGATAGTCGTCGTAGCCCCAGGCCTCGTCGAGCAGCACGTCGCGCGACACGACCT
>JAEUJX010000454.1 GCA_016794545.1 Myxococcales bacterium | reverse complement strand
TGCGCGTCGACCATCGAGGTCTCGTCGATGACGAGGAGGTCGATCTCGAGCGGGGTCGCCTCGTTCCTCGCGAAGCTGCCCTCGTGCGGCTGGTACTCGAGCAGGCGGTGGATCGTCATCGCCTCGTGGGCGGTGGCCTCGCCGAGGCGCTTGGAGGCGCGGCCGGTCGGCGCCGCGAGCGCGACCTTCTTGTGTGTGAGCTTCGCGAGGTGGACGATCGCCTTGATGATGGTGGTCTTGCCGACGCCGGGGCCGCCGGTGATCACCACGCACTTGTCGACGAGCGCGTGCTCGACCGCCTTGCGCTGCTGACCGGCGAGCTGGAGGCCGGTGACCGCCTCGAAGGCGTGGATCGCGGCGTGGATGTCGAGCGACGAGCCCTTCGCCGGCGTGTCGATGAGGGCGGCGAGGCGCGTGGCGGCGCCCTGCTCGGCCTCGAAGTGCATCGGCAGCTCGGTGCACGGCCCGCGATCGCCGAGCGTCTCGCGGATCACGCGCCCGGCGAGCTCGAGCGCGCCGAGGCGGGGCGTGATCTGCTCCTGCGCGACGCCGATCAGCTCGGCGGTCTGCTGCACGAGGAGGTCGTCGGGGAGGTGCATGTGCCCGTCCTCGGCGCCGGTCTCGAGCGCGTGGAGCAGGCCGGCCTCGATGCGCTCGGGCGCGTCCTTCGCGATGCCGAGCTTCTGGGCGTAGGCGTCGGCGGTGCGAAACCCGATGCCGCGGATCTCGTGGGCGAGGCGGTACGGGTTCGCGCGCACGATCGCGACCGCGTCCTTGCCGTAGCGCTTCACGATCCGCGGCGCGAGCGCGGCGGAGACACCGATGCCGAGCAGGAACACCATCACGTCCTGCACGCTCTTCAGCTCGGCGTAGGCCCTGGAGAGCGCGGCCGCGCGCGCGGTGCCGATGCCCGGCACCTCGGTGAGGCGGTGCGGCGCGTTCTGGATCACGTCGAGCGTGTCGTGGCCGAACTTGGTGACGAGGCGCTTCGCCATCTCGCCGCCGATGCCCTGGATGCCGGCGGTCGCGAGGTACTTCTCGATGCCGACGAGCGTGGCCGGCGTCGATGCGTGGTACTCGCTGACCTTGAACTGACGGCCGAACTTCTTGTCGTCGATCCACTGACCCTTGAGCTTGAGCGGCAGGCCCTCGCTGATGCCGAGGAGGTTGCCGACGACCGTCATCAGCTGCACGCCGCCCGCGATGAAGCGCGCGACGGTGTAACCGTTCTCGTCGTTCTGGAAGACGATGCGCTCGACGGTGCCGTCGAGCGTGATGTCCGGGCCGTCAGCCACCGCTGGGCATCATGCCCTACCGGCGGCGCCAGTAGCTCTGGGAGATCCGCTCGGCCATCGCGCGCAGCTCGTCCAGGAGGCGCTCGTTCTCGACCGGCTCCTCGTCGGAGAGCTCCTCGACGAGCGTGCCGATCACGACCAGCGCTTCCTCGTCGAGCGCGCCGAGCCGATCCCGCACGCGCTCCAGCACCTTGCTGCGCGACATCACGGTCGCTCCGGGCGGCAGCTCGGGCAGCTCGGGCACCCGGGCGCGCACCGCCGGCGCCGGCGTCTGGTCCGCGGTGTCGACGAGGCGGGCGAGCACGTCGTCCGGATCCGGCAGCGTCCGCAGCGCACGCAGGCCCGGGCTGGTCTCCGCCGGCGAGAAGCTCGGGCCGCGCAGCTGGGCGAGCTCGGCCTCGCGCTCCCCGAGCAGCTGCGTCGCGCGGTCGAGCTCGCGTTGCAGGATCATCGCGCGCGTGTACAGCGTGTCGACGTCATCGCGGTAGCTCATCGCACCTTCGACGGCGCTCCGGCGGTCTTCGCCGCGTTGCCGTCGACGTACTCGACGGCATCGTCACACGCGAGGCTCTCGTAGCCCATGATCGAGTCGCGGTCCGAGAACACCTGCGGACACTCGGAGAGGCAGCGCGCGCGATCGGCCTCGGGGTGGCCGGGCTTGCACTCGATGTAGTGCGCGCACGCGCCGTCGCACGTGCCGGTGAGCTGCGGCGTGCCGAGCCGCTTCACGATGCAGCTCGCGACGGTGAGCGCGAGGAGGAAGCCGAGGACGACGCCCTTCACGCCTTGCCCCCGTGACGGCCGGCGCCGCCGGCGAACCGCGCGGCCCCCGCCAGCGCCTCGGCGAGCGCGCCCGAGCCGAGCTCGAGCTCCTTGGCGAGCGCGGCGGGAAGGTCGAGGTCGTGCTGGAGGTAGGCGCTCATCCGATCGGCGCGCATCGCGGCCTGCGGCAGCTCGGCGAGCTGGGCGGCGAGGTCCTGCGCGGCGGCGAGCGCCTCGCCCTTCCCCACCACGCGGTTGACGAGGCCCATCGCGAGCGCCTCCTGCGCGGAGACCGGGCGGCCGGTGAGGATCAGATCGAGCGCGCGGGACAGGCCGATCAGGCGCGGCAGGCGGATCGTGCCGCCGTCGATCAGCGGCACGCCGAACCGGCGGCAGAACACGCCGAGCACCGCGTCCTCCTCGGCGACGCGCAGGTCGCACCACAACGCGAGCTCGAGACCGCCCGCGACGGCGTGGCCCGCGATCGCCGCGATCACCGGCTTTCCGAGGAGCATGCGCGACGGGCCCATCGGTCCATCGCCGTCGGGCGCGACGCGATTCGGCGTGCCGCGCGCCATCGCCTTCAGATCCGCGCCCGCGCAGAACGTGCCGTGATCGCCGTGGAGCACCGCGACGCGCGCCTCGGGATCCGCATCGAACGCGCGGAATGCCGCGGCGAGCGCGTCCGCGGTCACGCGATCGACCGCGTTCTTCGCCTCGGCGCGGTCGAGGATCACCGTCGTGACGGCCCCCCGCCGTTCGGTCCGTAACATCCGGGTGAGTCTAGCTCGAAGCCGGCCCCGGCCCACTCGCAGACTCGTCTGGCTTACATTCACCTCCATGGCTGGCTCCAAGCGCATCGGGATCCTCACGAGTGGCGGCGACGCTCCCGGCATGAACGCGGCGATCCGCGCCGCAGCCCTCGTCGGCCGCGCTGCCGGCGCCGACGTCGTCGGCATCGAGCGCGGCTACAAGGGGCTGCTCGAGGACGCCTTCGTCCCGCTCCAGCCCAACGACGTCTCGGGGATCCTCCGCGAGGGCGGCACGATGCTCGGCTCGGCGCGCTGCCGGGAGTTCCACGCCCGCGAGGTGCGCGATCAGGCTCGCGCGATCCTCGCGAACCGCGGCGTCGACGGCCTCATCGTGATCGGCGGCAACGGCTCGTTGACCGGCGCGCTGCACCTCTGCGATCCGAAGGAGCTCGGCGCGCAGCCGCTCAACGTCATCGGCATCCCGGCGTCGATCGACAACGACCTCGGATTCACCGGCATGTGCATCGGCGTCGACACGGCGATGAACACGATCGTCGAGGCGGTCGACAAGATCGCCGACACGGCGAGCGCGCACGACCGCACGTTCATCATCGAGGTGATGGGCCGCGACTGTGGCTACCTCGCGATGACGTCCGCGATCGCCGTCGGCGCCGACCTCGCGCTGTTCCCCGAGTCCGGCAAGCCGGAGCAGGCGATCGTCGAACAGATCGTGCAGACCGTGCTGACCGTCCGCGCGCGCTCGCGGCGCTCGCGGCGCGTCATCATCATCAAGGCGGAGGGCGTCGCGATCGCGACCGACAAGCTCAAGGCGGAGGTCGACGCCCGCCTCCGCGACAAGTCACCGAACGCCGACCCCGCGGGCATCGAGACGCGCGTGACGGTGCTCGGCCACGTCGTGCGCGGCGGCCGCCCGTCGGCGTTCGACCGCCTGCTCGGCAGCCGCCTCGGCAACGCCGCGGTCCGCGCGCTGATCTCGGGGGAGACGCTGCGGATGACGGCGTGGATGCCGCCCACCGAGGTTCCCGAGGACGCCGGCCACCCCTCGCCTGCGGATCCGAAGTGCTGGCTCGTCGACCTCGGCGCCGTGCTCGTCGAGACGGAGAACCTCCTGAAGGGGCGGAGCCCACTGACGCGGTGGAGAGCGGGCGCGTTCGAGGAGATCGAAGGCGCGCTCCTCATGTAAGCTGGTCGTCTCTTGCCCAGGCCCAGCGAGTACGCGCTCCAGCAGCTGTTCGACCGGTCGCCGATCGGGATGTACCGCTCGACCGAGCAGGGCAAGTTCCTCCACGTCAACCGCGCGCTCGTCGAGCTCCTCGGCTATCCGTCGGTCGAGGCGCTGCTCGCCGCGAACCTGGACGACGACATCTACGTCGATTCGCAGCAGCGGCGCGACGTGATCGAGAAGTACCGGCACCTGGGCGTCGTCGACGGCGTGCTGGTGCGCTGGAAGACCCGGGACGGCCGCCCGCTCGACGTGCGGATCTTCTGCCACGTGATCGACGAGGCGGGCCAGATCTCGTTCGACGCCTCGGTCGTCGACGTCACGCGCATCGAGGCGACCACCGCCGAGCTGTCCCGCACCGCGCGCACGCTCGACCTGGTGGTGCGCCAGGTCAGCGCCGTGTACTGGCTCGTCGACAAGGACCTGCGCATCCTCAGCACCGGCGGCCCGATCATGGAGGTGCTCGGCTATCCGCCCGACCAGTACATCGGCACGACGCTGTACGACGTCACCGCGGTCGATCCGGCCACGAGCTCGCCGATCGAGGCGCACCTGCGCGCCCTCGCGGGGGCGACCACGACGTTCCTCAACGAGTACCGCGGCCGCGTGCTCGCGAACACGATCGGCCCGCACATCGTCGACGGCGTGGTCGTGGGCGCCATCGGCACCGCGGTCGACGTCACGGCGCAGCGCGCGCTCGAGCAGCGCATGGTCGACGCGCAGCGCGCCGAATCACTCGGCGTGCTGGCCGGCGGCCTCGCGCACGACTTCAACAACCTGCTCGCCGCGATCCTCGGCAACGCGGACCTCGGCCTCCGCGACATCCCGCCCGGTGCCCCCGGCCGCGCGGCGCTCGACAACATCCGCACGGCGAGCCTGCGGGCGGCCGAGCTCACCGACCAGCTGCTCGCCTATGCCGGCAAGGGCGGCGTGTCCTCGGCCCGCGTGTCGCCGGCGCCGATCGTCGAGGAGCTGCTGCGCATCTCCGCGCCGCGGATGCCCGCGAACGCGGTCGCGACCGTCGAGATCCCCGGCGAGCTCGCGCTGCGCGGCGACGCCGGGCAGTTCCGCCAGGTCGTGCTGAACCTCATCTCCAACGCCCGCGAGGCGCTCGGCGCGGCCGGCGGCACCATCGCGGTCACGGGCCGGCTCGTTCGCACCGACGGCGTCGCGCTCCCCGAGGACATCGTCACGCCCGCGCCGGGCCTCTTTGTCGAGCTCTCCGTCGCCGACAGCGGCAGCGGCATGTCCCCCGACACGCGCCGCAAGATCTTCGACCCGTTCTTCACGACGAAGGCGACCGGGCACGGGCTCGGGCTCGCGGCGGTGCTCGGCATCGTCCGGACGCACGGCGGCGGGCTGCGCCTCGTCACCGCGGTCGGCGAGGGAACGACCTTCCAGGTGCTGTGGCCCGCCGCGACCACGGCCGAGGCGCTTCCGGTCGTCGCGCCGGCGCGGCGCACGGTGCTCGTGATCGACGACGAGGAGCTCGTGCGCGACGTCGTCGCGCGCATGATCGAGGACCTCGGGTATACCGCCGTCACGGCAGCGGACGGACCGGCGGCGCTCGACGTCGTCGAATCGGGCGCCGTCGACGCGGTGCTGGTCGATCTGACGATGCCGCGGATGAGCGGCGCCGATGTCGTCACCCAGCTCCGTGCGCAGAAGCCCGACCTGCCGATCGTGCTGTGCACCGGCTACGACCGAGATGGCCGCGGCCCCATCGAGGTCGACGCCTACCTGCCGAAGCCGTTCCGGCTCGAAGCGCTCGAGCAGACGCTCGCGAAGCTGCTGCGCGCCTGATCGAGCTGGACCGCGTGGACCTGCGGCACCGGCCACGCGATGTACCCACGATGGGGGCGAGCAGCGGCAGCCACCACATTTCGCGATCGTATACCGGGTTACGAACTATGAACGTGGGCCGCCTCACCGTTGGCAAGGGGTATGGTGAGAGGGTGAGCGACGGTCCGGCCCAGCCAACGATCAAGGTCCTGCTCGTGGAGGACGACGAGCGCCTCGCGCAGCTCACGGCGCGGTACCTCGAGAGCCACGGCGTCGTCGTCACCGTCGCGAAGGACGGCATCGAGGGCCAGGCCGAGGCGCTGCGCCGGCAGTACGACTGTCTCGTCCTCGATCTGATGCTTCCCGGTCGCGACGGCATCGAGATCACGCGCCAGCTCCGCGGCCGCACCGACGTCCCGATCGTGATGGTCACCGCACGCGGCGAGGAAGCTGATCGCGTGCTCGGCCTCGAGGTCGGCGCCGATGACTACGTCACCAAGCCGTTCTCGCCGCGCGAGCTGCTCGCGCGCATCCGCGCGACCGTGCGGCGCGTGCGCGGTCAGGCCGGGCCGGCGCAGCAGACCATCCAGGTCGGCGAGCTCGTGCTCGATCCACAGCGCATGACGGTCACGCTCGAGGGCAAGCCTGTCGACGTCACCGCGTACGAGTTCGCGATCCTGCGCGCCCTCGCGCAGCGGCCCGGCCGCGTGCTGTCGCGCGAGCAGCTGCTCG
The DNA here is from genome assembly GCA_016794545.1 of Myxococcales bacterium. Taxonomy (GTDB): domain Bacteria; phylum Myxococcota_A; class Polyangia; order Haliangiales; family Haliangiaceae; genus JABFXX01. The sequence continues at coordinate 10,380 of JAEUJX010000454.1, read as the reverse complement.
ACCTCGCGAAGGGCTCGGCGGAGCTCTCGTTCGATCGCTCGATCGACGTCCACGTCTCGCGCCTGCGCGCGAAGCTCGGCGACGACAGCCGGAGCCCGCGGATCCTGAAGACGGTCCGCGGCGTCGGCTACCTGCTCGCCGGCGGAGACACGTGAGCCCGCGCCGCCGCAGCAAGCTCGTCCTGCGCGTCTATGCGTTCGTCGCGGGGCTCTCGGTCGTGATCATGGCGGCGCTGCTCGTGCTGCCGCGCTACACGCGGTCGCCGCGCTACAGCGAGCCGCAGGCCGCGCTCGTCCAGTACATGGTCGAGCGGTGGTCGATGAAGAATCCGCAGGAGTTCGTGGTCGCGATGCAGCGCATCGAACCCCGCCTGCGCGGACGACTGTCGCTCTACGACGCGGCCGGGACCCTCGTCCGCTCGAACGTCGACCCGCCGCTCGCACCGCCCGACGCGGACGAGCGCGATCAGCTCGCGCACGACACGTGGGCGATCGACTGGGGCCGTATCGTCGTGCGCAGCGACGACGGCTCGCTGATCGGGGTCTACTCGCCGAACCGTCCCGGCTTCCCGTGGGACTGGGTGCTGTCGTTCGGCGCGGTGCTCCTGCTCGTGGTGTTCGGCGCGTCGCTGTGGTTCTCGCGGCGCCTCGCGCAGCCGCTCGAGCAGCTCACGCACGCCGCGCGGCGGTTCGGCGAGGGCGATCACGCGGCCCGCGCGAACCTCCAGCGCGACGACGAGCTCGGCGACGTCGGCCGCGCGTTCGACGACATGGCGGAGCGCACCTCCGCGGTGCTGCAGGCGCAGCGGCAGCTGATGGGCGACGTCTCGCACGAGCTGCGCACTCCGCTCGCGCGGATCCGCGTCGCGCTCGAGCTCGCCGCCGAGGATCCGGTCGCGGCGCGCGACGTGCTGCAGGACGTCGGCGGTGATCTCGACGAGATCGATCGCCTGATCAACGACATCCTCACGACCGCCCGGCTCGACGGCGAGGCGGTGCCCATCAACCGCGAGGCGACCAGCCTCGGCGAGCTCGCGGATCGCGCGAGCGCGAAGTTCCGCGCGCGCCACCCGGCGCGCACGCTGGCGCGCGAGCAGGACGGCGAGGACCGCGCGATCGAGTGCGACCCCGTGCTGCTGCGCCGCGCGCTCGACAACCTGCTCGACAACGCGGCGAAGTACTCGGACACCGATGCGCCCGTGACGCTCGCGGTGATCCCGAACGGCACCCGCGTCGCGTTCGAGATCCGCGACCAGGGCATCGGCATGACCGAGGAGGAGCTGGAGCGCGCGTTCACGCCGTTCTGGCGCGCCGACGGGAGTCGGACCCGCCGGACCGGGGGCGTCGGGCTCGGGCTCGCGCTCGCGCGCCGGATCGCGCGCGTCCACGGGGGTGAGGTCACCCTGCGCTCGTCACCGGGCCACGGGACGACCGCGCGCCTGGAGCTACCGCTGGCACCGGCGCAGGCGTAACCGCGCGGAATCTGCTGCAACAATCCGCAACAGCCCAGCAACGGAAACTTCAGGGCGGGTTATCAAGGTGTGACCGTGAACCTAAGACGCTGGATCCCACGCATCATCATGCTCGCGCTGGTCGCGGGTGGGGTCGCGTTCCTTCTGGTCAAGAAGCCCTGGGCGAAGGGGGCGACGCCGATCACGTACAGCACGGTCACGGTCGGCAAGGGCACGATCGCGGCGCAGGTCACCGCCAACGGCACGCTGTCGGCGCGCGGCACGGTGCAGGTCGGCGCGCAGGTCTCGGGCCGCATCGTCGAGCTGCACGCGGACTTCAACGACGCGGTGAAGAAGGGCCAGGTGCTCGCGAAGATCGATCCGCAGCTGTTCCAGGCGCAGATCCAGCAGCAGCAGGCGGCGGTCGCGCTCGCGAGCGCGAACGTCAACAAGGCGCAGGTCGCGGTCGCGGATGCCGATCGCCAGTACAAGCGGCAGAAGTCGCTGCAGGAGCAGCAGCTCGTCGCCGGCGCGACCGTCGAGAGCGCCGAGGTCGCGTACGACACCGCGAAGGCCTCGCTCGTCGCGGCGCGCGCGCAGGCGGCGCAGGCGCAGGCGAACCTCTCGCAGGCGAAGCTCAACATGTCGTACACCACGATCTACTCGCCGACCGATGGCGTGGTGCTGTCGCGCGCGGTGGACGTCGGCCAGACCGTCGCGTCGTCGCTGTCGGCGCCCACCCTGTTCACGATCGCCGAGGATCTGTCGCGCATGCAGATCGACACCGCGGTCGCCGAGGCCGATGTCGGCCGGCTGACCGAGGGCATGAAGGCGCAGTTCACCGTCGACGCGTTCCCGGGCAAGACGTTCGAGGGTGTCGTGCGCCAGGTCCGGAACGCGCCGACGACCACGTCGGGCGTCGTCACGTACGACGCGGTGATCGACGTCGAGAACGCCGACAAGTCGCTGCGCCCCGGCATGACCGCGAACGTCACGTTCGTGCTCCAGCAGGTCGCGGACGCGATCAAGATCCCGAACGCCGCGCTGCGGTTCAAGCCGACGCGCGATCAGATGCAGGCGATGCGCGGCGAGGCCGGCGGCGGCAGCGGCCGCCGCGGCTCCGGCAACTGGCAGGGCCGCGGCTCCGGCGAGCGTGGCTCCGGCGCCGCCGGCTCCGGCAGCCCGGACGGCAACGGCGACGGCGCGACCCGAGGCTCGGGGGGCGGCGGTCGCGGCGGCCGCGACTTCGGCGACAAGAAGCCGGTGTGGAAGCTCGTCGACGGTCAGCCGAAGATGGTCCTGATCAAGCCGGGCCTGACCGACGGCTCGGTCACCCAGATGGTCGAGGGCGAGCTCGCGCCGGGCGACCAGCTGATCACCGAGGTGCAGGGCGTCACCGCGACGAACACGCGGAGAACCGGAGCGTTCTGATGGCTCCGCCGCTGATCGAGATGCAGGACATCTCGCGCACGTACGTGATGGGCGACAACCTCGTCCACGCGCTGCGCGGCGTGGATCTGACGATCGAGACGGGCTCGTCCGTCGCGATCATGGGCACGTCGGGCTCGGGCAAGTCGACGCTCATGAACATCATGGGCTGCCTCGATCAGCCGACGAGGGGCTCCTACCGGATCAACGGCAAGAACGTCGGCGTGATGTCGAAGTCGCAGCTCGCCGACATCCGCGGCCGGATGATCGGGTTCGTGTTCCAGAGCTTCAATCTCCTGTCGCGCACGAGCGCGCTCGAGAACGTCGAGATGCCGCTCATGTACCAGGGCGTGTCCGGCGGCAAGCGGCACGAGCGCGCGATGGCGGCGCTCGAGGCCGTGGGCCTCAAGGGCCGCGAGGATCACCACCCGAGCCAGCTCTCCGGCGGCCAGCAGCAGCGCGTCGCGATCGCGCGCGCACTGGTGTGCGAGGCGCCGATCATCATGGCCGACGAGCCGACCGGCGCGCTCGACACCAAGACGTCGTTCGAGGTGATGGGCATCCTCCAGGGGCTCGTCGCCCAGGGCAAGACGCTGATCATCGTCACGCACGAGGCCGACATCGCGGGGTACGCGTCGCGCGTGATCACGCTGCGCGACGGCCTGATCATCGAGGACAAGGCCCAGGCGCCGGTCGACGCCGCGAAGGAGCTCGCGCGCGTCACCGCCGAGAAGGAGGCCGCCGACCGCGCGCTCGCGGCGCGGAAGGGAGAGCGCGCCTCGTGAACATCTTCACGACGTTCAAGCTCGCGGTCCGGGCCCTGTGGCGAAACAAGGTCCGGACGTTCCTGACGATGCTCGGCATCGTGTTCGGCATCGGCGCCGTGATCGCGATGGTCGCGAGCGGTCAGGGCGCGCAGGCGCAGGTCAAGGAGGTCTTCAACAGCCTCGGCACAAACGTCCTGATCCTGTCGGGTGGCGCACAGCGCTCGTTCGGCGCCTCCGGCGGCGCGGGCTCGCGCCAGAGCCTGACGTGGGACGACATCGCGGCGCTGCAGTCGGGCGAGATCCCGACGATCAAGTACGTCGTCCCGACGATGTCGACGAGGACGCAGGTCGCCTCCGAGGAGTCGAACTGGCAGACGTCGGTCACCGGCACGATCTCGACGTGGTTCACCGTGCGCAACTGGGAAGCGACGCAGGGCGCCGTGTTCGACGAGGACACCGGCAACAGCAGCGCGAAGGTCGCGGTGATCGGCCAGACCGTCGCGACGCAGCTGTTCGCGAGCGCGAGCCCGATCGGCCAGGCGATCCGGATCAACGGCCAGCCGTTCGAGGTGATCGGCGTGCTCGCGGTGAAGGGTCAGGGACCGCGCGGCGACAACGACGACATCATCATCATCCCGATCAAGACGTACCAGCAGAAGCTCGACAAGGGCCTCGCGAAGTACCTGAAGGGCGAGGTGCTGATCTCGATGGTCGAGGACGGCCAGGCCGAGACCACGATGGCGAAGGTCAGCGCGCTCCTGCGCGACCGCCACAAGCTCGACGCCAACGACGAGGACGACTTTCGCATCCGCAACCCGGCGGAGTTCGCGAAGGCCCAGCAGGACTCGACGGAGCGCATCGCGACGCTGCTCGCGCTGGTCGCCGCGGTCTCGCTGCTGATCGGCGGCATCGGCGTCATGAACATCATGCGGGTAAGCGTGATCGAGCGAACGCGCGAGATCGGCATCCGCATGGCCGTCGGCGCGAAGCCGATCGACGTGATGACGCAGTTCCTCGTCGAGTCGCTCGTGCTCGCGGCGATCGGCGGCCTGCTCGGGCTCGCGCTGGGCTACGGCGCCGCGCAGTACATGGCGAGCTACTTCGGCTGGAAGTTCTTCTTCCCGGCGGCAACGGCCGGGATCGCGTTTGCCGTGGCGGGCGGAGTGGGCGTGGGCTTTGGCTTGTATCCGGCGATCCGTGCGGCGCAGCTCGATCCGATCACTGCTCTGAGGTACGAGTCATGAAGTCACTGTCCCTGTTCCTCGTCGCCGCGCTCGCGGCTCCCGCGGCGGCGCAACCTCGCACCGAAACGCTGACCCTGCAGCAGGCGATCGAGCTCGCGCTGCAGCAGCACCCCTCCGTCAAGCAGACGCGCGCGTCGATCGAGTCCGCCGAGGCGCGGATCCAGAGCGCGAAGGTCGCGCAGCGGCCCACGTTCAACCTGCAGGCCTCGCTCTCCGAGAGCTCGTCGCGCGCGGGCTTCGACACGGTCGGCAACCCGACGGGCGGGTTCTTCGATCCGCGCCTGTCGACCGGGCTCTCCGCGAGCGCGAGCTGGCGGATCTACGATTTCGGCCAGACGTCGGCGAACATCCGCGCCGCGGAGCTCGCCGCCGAGGCCACCGTGGCCGGGCTCGGCACGACCACGCTCGACATCCGGGTGCGCGTCGCGTCCGCGTATCTCGAGGCGATCGCGCGCACGCGCCTCATCACGGTCGCGCAGGCCACGGTGATCAGCGAGGACCAGCACCTCGATCAGGCGCGCCGGTTCGTCGCCGCGCAGGCCAAGGATCCGATCGAGGTCGTGCAGGCGCAGGCGCGGGCCGCGAACGCGCGCTCCGCGCTCGCGCAGGCGCAGAGCAATGCGGCGCTCGCGCTCGCGAACCTCCGCTCCGCGATCGGCTTCCTCGACCCGTCGGTGACGTTCACCGTCGAGCCCGGCTGGCCGACGCCGCCCAGCGACGAGCCGCCTCAGCTCGACGTGCTGGTCACCGCCGCGCGCCAGAGCCGTCCCGAGATCACCGTGCTCGACAAGCGGATCACCGCCGCGGAGGCCGAGGTCACGGCAGCGAAGGCCCAGCGCCGCCCCGTGCTCAGCGCATCCGCGAACACGCTGTGGGGTCCGAACCAGGACAACTGGACGCCGCAGCCGTCGTGGACCGCCGGCCTCACGCTGTCGTGGCAGCTCTACGACGGTGGGCGCTCCGCCGCCAACGCCCGCGTCGCGCGCGCCGGGGTGCTGTCCGCCGAGGCGGAGCGCGACGCGCTGCTCGTGTCGCTGACCAGCGAGCTCGACGCCGCTCGCCAGCAGATCGTCGCGCACCGGGCGAACGTCGCCGCCTCGAACGAGGCCGTCACCGCGGCGCGCGCGCAGCTCAAGCTCGCGGACGCGCGCTACACGCAGGGCCTCGGCTCGCAGATCGAGCTCGCCGACGCGCAGACCGCCGTCACGACCGCCGAGGGCAACCTGATCACCGCCGAGTGGCAGCTCGCCGACGCGTGGACCAACCTGCGCCGTTCGCTCGGTCAGCCGTAGGTCAGTTCTTCGCGCCGCAGTCGTCGGGGTACGTCTCGCTCACCAGCGAGCGATGGTCGTCGCCGTAGATCGTGAACCACCACGTCGGGCGCTTGCCCTGCGCGCGGTAGTCGATCGACGCGACCGCGTCGGCCATGTCGGGGTGCTTCGCGAGCGCCTTCTTCCAGACCTGGCTCAGCGTGCACTTCGGCGGCGGCATGATGACCTCGTCGCAGTCGCCGCCGAGGTCGCGGATCTCGAAGCCTTCGGGCCCGCCGTCGATGCGGAACGAGCACTTGATCTCCACGGAGACGCCGCGCGGGATCTTCGGGTCGCGCTTGTTGTGCGACGGCGAGATGAACCGCAGGTCGATGCCGCCGTACTTGTACGCGAACCCGGGCAGCGTGAGGTCCGCGAAGCCCGACGGGTAGACGTTCTCCATGTCGATGCGGAACAGCTGCGCGTCGGGCACGGTGCGCTTCGCCTCGGCGATCGCCCACGCGATGTGCTTGTCGACGTCGAACTTCTTGTAGTCCTTGCTCGGCGAGCTGACGGCGTGACGCTTGAACCAGCCGCCCGCGGGTTGAGGCTCGGTGTCGTCGTCCTCCTCGACGGCCGCGGCGATCACGCCGCCGGGCGTCACCTCCACGTCGTCCTCGTCGTCGGCCTCCGCCGTCGGCGACACGCGCGCGGCTGCACTGCCGCTGCCGGCGCCGCCGGTGGGCGCGGGCACCGTCGCTGTCGTCGGACCGCCCGCGGCCTTCGTCGCGGAGCCGCCCGACGGCGCGGTGGTCGCGGGGCCGCCGCCCGCGGGGGCCGGACCGCCCGCGGATGCCGTGGCCGCCGATCCGCCGGCCGGTGCGGTCGTGCCACTCGTGGACGCGGTCGCCGGCGAGGCCGGCGCCGAGCCTTCGCTCGCCGAGCCGCTCGGGTCGCCGGCCGAGGCGGTCGTCGATTCACCGGTCCCGCCGCCACCGCCCGCGACGACCGCGGCCGCGATGCCGCCTCCGATCAGGAGCAGCGCGACGACGGCGATCCACACGCCCTTCTTCGAGCCGCCGCCCGACGCCTTCGTGACCTGCCCGGCCGACACCGTCGTCTGGTGACCGAGCGGACGCTCGCCCGACGGCGCGAGCGGACGCTGGCCCGACGGCGCGAGCGGACGCTGGCCCGACGGCGCGGGTGGCGCCGGCGAGCGCGAGCCGGACCCCGCCCAGCTCGCCGCCTGCGACGGCCACGACGGCGTCGGGTTCCCGCCGGGCCGGCCGTGCGTCATCACCGGCGCCCACGCCTCGGCCGGGAGTCCGGCGGTCGCGTGCTGTAGCGCCATGCTCATCGCCTGCGCGCTGCCGAACCGCTGCTCGGGCGCCTTCGCGAGCGCGACGAGGATCAGCTGCTCGAGCTCGGCGGGGATGTCGTGCCGGAGCATCCGCGGGTGCGGCGGCGGCGCCTCGACGTGCTTGCGCAGGAGATCGAACAGCGAGTCCGCGGTGAACGGCTTCTGGCCGGTCGCGCACTCGAACAGGATGACGCCCATCGCGTAGAGATCGGCGCGGTGATCGACGGGCCGCCCGGCCGCCTGCTCCGGGGCCATGTAGTGCGGCGTGCCGAGCAACGAGCCGGTCGCGGTGCCGCTCCCGACCGGCGTGTCGGTGAGCTTCGCGATGCCGAAGTCGAGCACCTTCGGCCGCCCCGCCGGGGTGACGAAGATGTTGTCGGGCTTGAGGTCGCGGTGGACGATGCCCTTGGCGTGCGCGGCGCCGAGCGCGTCGAGCACCTCGGCCGCAAGGCGCGCGAGCCCGCCCAGCGGCATCGGCGTGCCCGTCTGCACCGCGTGCTCGATCAGCGCGGAGAGCGGCGCGCCGTCGAGGTACTCCATGATGATGTAGGGTCGGCCGTCCGGCAGCATCGCCAGGTCGAGCACGTTGACGATGCTCTCGTGGCGGATCAGGTTGACCGCCTTCGCCTCCGCGAAGAACCGCTCGACGAGGTCCTTGCGATCGCTGCACTCGCGCGACAGCACCTTGATCGCGACGCGGCTGCCGATCGTCGGGTGAACGCCCTTGTAGACGCGGCCCATCCCGCCGATCCCGAGCAGTCGCGCGACGCGGTACGCGCCGATCGGCTGCCCGAGCAGCAGATCTTCACCGACGTGCTGGAGCTGCGCACCATCCGCACCACAGTGGCCGGGGCCACCCTGCGCCGCACCACACTCCGGGCACACGAACATTGCACGGAGGATAACACCCGCATCCTCCGGATGCCGTCGCGTCGCACGGCCGTCCGGCCGGGTCCGCTTCTCGGCCGGGCACGTCCGGCAGCGCGGACAACTCGGACAGCCCCTCCCGATAAGCCGGCGACTCTCCACGACCCGGCGCTGGCGTGTGCCTTGCTGCGGTCATCCGCACCATGGTCGCCATCACGACGCACCCGCTCGCGCGCGTCTCCCGCACGGGCGACGACGAGCTGCTCTCGCTCCTGCTCGCTCCCCGCGCGCGCGGCACGCCGCCGCGCGAGGTCGCGGCCTCGCTCGTCGCCTCGGCGGGCGGTCTCGCCGCGCTCTCCCGTGCGTCCCCGCGCGAGCTCGCGCAGCACCACGGCATCACGCCGAGCTCCGCGCTGCGGATCGCCGCCTCGTTCGAGCTCGGCCGCCGCGCCGCCTCCGCGGCCGCGTGTCGCGACCTCATCGCGCACGCCGCGGATCTCCACGCGCTGCTCGCACCACGCGTGGCAGGCCTCGCGCAGGAGGTGTTCATCGTCGTCGGGATCGACATCCGCAACCGCATGCTCGACATCGTCGAGGTCGCGCGCGGCGGCCTTCACATGGTCGAGGTCCACCCGCGCGAGGTGTTCCGGCCGCTGATCCGCATGGCCGCGGCCGGCGGGCTCGTGGCGCACAACCACCCGTCCGGCGATCCCACGCCGAGCCCCGAGGACATCGCGCTGACCCGCCGCCTGCGCGACGTCGGCGGCATCGTCGGCATCCCGATCGTGGATCACGTCGTGCTCGCCAGCGGCGCGTTCTGCTCGATCGCCGACCACCTCGGCACGGATCTTTGAGCCCCGCCGAATGGTCAGGTCGACAGCCCGACGGCACGGCCCTACGAGGTCTTCACATGAGATTCGCCGCCCTGTTCGCCGCCGTGGCGCTCGCCGCCGCGTGCGGCGTCGCACCCGATCCGGACCTCCTCCACCAGCCCCGGATCGAGCAGATCCAGCCGGCTGCGTTCATGGCTCCGCAGACCGAGTTCAAGGTCGTCGACGATGGCCTCACGCCCATGCGCGACCTCGTCAAGGAGGTCGCCCTCGAGCGTCGCCGAGAGGCCCAGTCGCTCGGCATCACCGGCGAAGTCGAGCGCTGGCGCGTCGACGACGGTCCCGAGGTCGTGTCGTACTACCTCACGGGTCCATCGCGCGAGGTCGTGCGGGACTTCATCGGCGATCGCCTGCCCGACGACCGCGACCTCGCGTTCGGCAAGTCCGCGCCGGATCGCTGGCGGACGTACGTCGTGCTGCCCGAGGTGGCGCTCGACAGCGAGGACATCGCGACGGCGAACAGGATGGGCGGCGAGGTCGAGACGCTCTCGCTCGCGTTCACGCCGGAGGGCGCCGCGAAGCTCTCCGAGCTCACCGCGGACATCGCCGGCCACAAACTGGCGGTGCTGATCGATCGCGTCGTCGAGGCCGCACCGATCGTCCAGTCGCGGATCGACGGCGGTCGCGCGGAGATCACGCTCGCGCCCTGAGCGGATCGGCCGTGCGAGATCGTGTTGCGCGAATTGCGCGAATTGCGCAGAAATTAGGTCCCGGACCTAATTTCCGAGAGCGATCCAGATGTGTCCCGCGGTCTCGTGGGAGGCCGCGGGATCGAGTCGCAGTGCTCGGTGTGTCGCGAGCTCGAAGGCGAACGCGATCGGATGCGCGACGGGTCCGTACCCGCAGACGATCGACACGCCGAGCCGTGCGATCACGTTGAGCAGCGTCGTGGGTCCCGCGAGCAGCTCGGCGTCGATCGCGTGCTCGCCCGGCACCTCGATGTGAACGCCCGGCGCGTCGAGGTGGACCGCGTCGAACGAGATCGGCGCGGGACCGACGAGGAACGTCCAGCGCCGGTAGCCCGGGAACTCCGAGAACAGGCACGACTGCGTCACCTCCGCGAGGCTGACGCGCACGTCGTACTCGCCCTCCCCCTCCGGCGCGCGCCAGATCTCGTGCGTGAC
>JAEUJX010000437.1 GCA_016794545.1 Myxococcales bacterium | reverse complement strand
GCGGTGGCACGGGACCAGTGAACACTCGATCGGGTCACCGTCCGGCTCACGCGATCGAACACGAGCGCGGCGTCGGCGCCGGCCGGATCGACAAACACGCGACGCCCTCGATCCTCGATCGAGAACGGAACTCCCGTCCGTTCCCTGGCGACGATCCGACCGGCGACTGCGCTCCAGCCCGTGCCTCGCAGCGCCGGGTCGGGCGGCACGAAGACCAAGACCACTCGGATCTCGGTCCAGGCGTACACACACGGGCGGCCCGACAGCGGCGCGAGAGCAATGCGGTCATCGATGGCGCGCACCGAGCCGGTGACCTTTACGAGGGTGCCATCCTCGACGCCCGTCCCGGTCCACTCGCGCGCGCGACGGAGCTGCGAACGCATTCGCCGCCGGGCGAGCCAGCCATGGACGGTGCGGCGCTCGTCGTCGGTCCCGATCACCGACGTCTCGATCACGCGATGCATGCCCTTCGATTCGCGGACCGCGGCGTTCGTTGCTAGGCGCGAAGCGCGATGCCGAGCCGATCGCGCACGAACGTACCGAGGCCCACGTCGCGCGCGAGTGCCTCGGGCAGGTCGCTCGCGAGCACGCCGGCGACCGCGGTGCCGGCGATCGGGCTGGCGAGGTGGTCGCGCGTCGGGCTCGCGAACTGCGGGCCGAACAGCCCAACGTGAACGATCGCGACAAGCCCGCGCCCGAGCACCTTGCGGGCGTTCTCGGCGGGCCGATCGGGAGCTCCCAGCGTGCGGGCGACCCTCGCGAGCCCCCGCCACATCCCGGCGACATGGGTGCCACTCCTGGTCTCGTTCGCATTGACGAAGCACCGGACGTCGAGGTCGTCGCCGTTCGTCCACGCCAGCGCGAGGTCGACATACACGCCGTCGCGGTTCTGGCACGTCGAGTACCGCGCGAGCACGTCGCCGCGACTCGCCGCGAGGCTCTCGGCCCAGCGACGCACTCCGCCGCGTGCCTTCAGCGTGCGCTCCTGGAACCAGATCCCGAGGAACGGGTTCAGCCAGGCCAGCTGCTGCAGCCGCGCCCGCACGCGCTCCACGTCGAGCTCGGTCGACTCGAAGATGCTGGGGTCCGGCTGAAACCGGATCAACGTGCCGTCGATCGAGGTCGGCCCGAGCCGGCGGAGCGGCGACGTGGGCACCCCGCGCTCGAATCGCATCGCCCAGCGCGTCCCGTCGACCGTGGTTTCGACCTCGAGCCGCCGCGAGAGCGCATTGACCACCACCAGCCCGACGCCCACGAGCCCGGGGCAGATGTGCACGTGCGGATAGTGACCATCGTACGTCGCACCCGCGTGGAGCTTGGTGAGCACGCACTCGAGCACCGACTCGCCCGTCGTGACGGGGCAGACCGGGATGCCAGGTCCGTCGTCCCTGATCGTCACCCACGAGTCCTCCGTGATGTCGACGTGCAGCTCGGTCGCGTCCCGCCGCAGGTGCAGGTCGATCACGTTCCCGATCACCTCCCACAGCAGGTGGTAGAGGCCGTCGCCCCGGGTATCCCCCACGTACATCCCCGGGCGCTTCCGCACGGCCTCGACCGAGCTCAGGACCTGGATCTGCATCGCACTGTAGTCGTCCGTGTCGTTCGTGTCTTCCATGCGCCATCCTACCGAATTGGAACGACAAAACGAGCCCAAACGACAGTGCAAGACCGCGCTGAACAAGGCGAAATAAAAATATCTGCCTAAATTATTGACGCGATCCTGCCGCCACGGTACGAGTGATCGGTCATGGAGAGGCGGCGACGCGAGCGCAAGCGGCATCTGCAGCAGGAGCTCCTGAACAAGGCCGGGACGGGCGCCGCGCGCAGGCGTCGCAAGGGCGCACGGCCCGTCGGCCGGCCGCGCACGCAGGGTCGGCGCAACGTCGAGCACGTGGGGCGGCCGGAGCTCGTGGCGCGGCACCCCCTCCACGTCACGTTGCGCGTGAAGGCCGACATCGGCAGCCTCCGGAAGGCGAAGCTCTACAAGGCGCTCCGGCACGCGACGTACGTGACGGCCGCGTTCCAGGGCATGCGCATCGTCCACATCTCGATCCAGCGCGAGCACATCCACCTCCTCGTGGAGGCGGAGAACAAGCAGGCGCTGTCGCGCGGGATGCAGGGGTTCAAGATCTCGGCGGCAAAGCAGATCAACCGCACGCTCGGGGCGGGGCGGCGGCGCCGCCGCGGCAGCGTCTTCGCGGACCGCTATCACTCCGAGGCGATCACCACGCCGCGGCGCGCGCGTCACGCGCTGGCCTACGTCCTGAACAACTGGCGCAAGCACGGCGAGGACCGCGGGCGCGCTTACAACACGGACCCGTACTCCTCCGGCTGCTCGTTCACCGGCTGGAAGGCCTTCGACGGCAAGCAGCTCATGTGGCAGGTCCCCGACGGCTATCACCCGCTGATCGTGTGGCTGCCACAGACCTGGCTGCTGCGCGAGGGGTGGAAGCGCTACGGGCCGATCGGCTTCCGCGAGGTGCCGAGCTCGGCGCTCGTGCGAGAACCCGGCTGAGCTCCGGCGCGGTCATCGACGACCGCGGCTCGAGCCTGAGACGCGCACGCTCCACCAGCATCGGCGTCGGCGTTCGGCTTCGGCTTCGGCTTCGGCTTCGGCGTCGGCTTCGGCGTCGGTTTCGGCGTCGGCGTCGGCATCGGCGTCGGCTTCGGCGTTCGGCGTTCGGCGTCGGCGCCCATACTCGGTCGCTCGCCGTGCTCGGCCGTGGTGCTCGGCCGTGCGCCGGCTGCGCTCGTGCTCACCGCGCGCGCGGCAGTCGCCGCAGTCGCGGGAAAGCGGGAGGACACCACCCGTCGCCGCTGCTCGGCGCGGCTTCGTCGACAACGCTCTGGCACACGTGCGCCGAAAGAATCAAAAGGAGATCAGGGGCCGGTAGAACCAGGCCTGTCAGCGGTGTGCGAAAACGCGAAAGCGTTTTCCAAGGACCTGTGTGGCGGCGGCTTCGATGCTGTCGATGTGGCGCGGTGCGCTGATGGCGCCGTCCACAGGTCCGGCACCGGTGACAGGCGGCTCGTGTTCTCGCCGACGGCTCGTGCGAGGTTCGGTGCGAGCGTGCGAGCCGGCGACGACACGCATGTCATGCAGGCACGGGGACGCAGCGCCGGCCTCTCGAGATAGGCGCGTCGACGGTGCAGCGAACGCCGAAGACATCCTGTACTTCGGCAGCGGTTCGCTCGTGCGCCGCCACTCGATGCGGCTGCGGATGATGCCGAATTCTTCCTCGGTCATCACGAGACCGTGGCGGTACATGATCTGCCAGACGTAGGACACGAGCGTCTCGTCGAAGATCTTCCGACGCGTGACGGCATCGGCTACTGCGGCGCGTCGCCGAAGTCGCAGGCCGAGAGGTTCGGGCAGATGTAGTTGAACGAGCCCTTGACGGTGATCTGCTTGTTGCCCGGGACGATCTTGCCGGAGATGTCGACGGTGCCCGCGATGTGGCGGTTGTCGAGCTCGGTGATCGCGACCGTGCCGTTCGCCTGATCCATGGTGGCCTGGCCGAACGCGACCATCACGCTCGCGCCGTCGGACTTGCCCTTGGTGAAGGTGAACGTCTTGGGGCCGAACGGCATGCCGTCGGGCTTGCCGCCGCCGGGGAGGATCTGAAAGCGGAACTTCTCGCCCGAGCACGAGATGACGTAACCGTCGACGCCCATCATGTTCTTGCGCTCCTCCGGCGTGTACCAGTAGGAGACGTTGGTCGCCTGCTTGCCGCCCTTCGCGGTCTGCTCGGCGGACATCTGGCCGGAGACGGTGAGGTTGCAGGAGCCGAGGTCCTCGGGCGCGCGCGCCTTCTTCTTCGCCGGCGGCGGCGGCGGGGCCTTCTCGCGGGCGACCTCCTCGGGAGGCCGCTGGGCCTTGTAGTCCTCCTTCTCTTCGGGGCAGCCAGCGAGGAGGATGAGAGCCGCGGCGAGCGTGCGCATGTGCGGGGCAGTCTATACTGGCCGCGCCTTGAATCTCCACGAATTGCTCGACGTCGTGCTCAGGTGGGCGCACCTGATCGCCGGCATCATGTGGGTCGGCAACTCGATGCTGTTCAACTGGCTCGACCGCAACCTCGAGAAGCAGGTCGGTCAGTCGAGGTTGTCGCAGGGCAAGATCTTCATGCTGCACTCCGGCGCGTTCTACGACGTCGAGAAGAAGCTGCTCGAGCCCGGCGAGATGCCGAGGATCCTGCACTGGTTCAAGTGGCAGAACTTCTCGACCTGGGTGACCGGCATCTGCCTGCTCGTCCTCGTCTACTACATGCACGACGCGGGCGGCCTCGTGGATCCGAGCATCCACGACGTCGACCGCACGGTTGCCGTGGCGATGAGCGTGTCGGCGATCTTCGTGGCGTGGCTGATCTACGACGTGGTGTGGAAGATGCTCGGCGACTCGAACCCGAAGGCCGCGGCCGTGGTGTCGGTGCTGATGCTGTTCGCCGCGATCTTCGGGTTCTCGCAGTTCTTCAGCGGCAAGGCGACGTTCATGCAGACCGGCGTCGTGATCGGCACGATCATGACGGGCAACGTCTGGATGGTGATCGTGCCGTCGCAGAAGGAGCTGGTGGCGGCGACCAAGGCGGGCCGCGAGCAAGACGCCACGCTGTCGCTGCGCGCGAAGCAGCGCAGCATCCACAACAACTACCTGACGTTCCCGCTCCTGTTCATCATGCTGTCGAACCACTTCGGCGGCGCGACCTCGCACCCGCTGAACTGGCTGATCCTGATCCTCGTGATGATCGGCGGCGCCGGCATCCGCCACTTCATGAACATCCGCTACCGCGGCAACGGCAAGGAGCTGCCGATCGTCGCGTGGTTCTGGCCGGCCGTCGCCTCGGGCGCGTTTGCCATCGCCGCGCTGATGATCGTCACGCGGATCGATGCGCGGTCGGTGACCGACGTCGACACGCCGGTGCCGTTCCAGCGCGTGCAGGAGATCGTGGCCACGCGCTGCGTGACGTGTCACAGCGCGAAGCCGAGCGACGACACGTTCACGTCGCCGCCGGCCGGGCTGCGGCTGGATTCGCCTCGTCAGATCCAGGTGAACGCGAAGGCGATCCGGCTGCGCGCCGTGGTGCAGCAGAACATGCCGTTCAACAACAAGACCCACATGACCCCGCGTGAACGGGGCGAGCTGAAGCGCTGGGTCGACGACGGCGCGCGGATGTAAGACGGTCCACGCTTCGATCTCGCGTAGATCACTCGCTGTGCGGCAGCCGCACGCCCGTGCCCTGTCAGCGCAAGCGCAGCAGTGGATAGTTCTCTTGAGGGCGGTTTCCTCGCACGCTGGTGGAATGCGAGCACCCGTCGCACGGACGCGGTCGAGAGCGAATCGGCAAGACGATCACGCCGAGGTCGCGTCGCTGCGCGAGTCGATGCGCGAGACCTTGCCCGTCGCGCGGATGAAGCTGCGGGCGCGCGCGTCGTCGTCGCACGACGCGATCCGCGTGTCGGACGCGCAGATCATCGAGACGCGGCGCGTCCCGGCCGCGAAGACGCCCGAGCGCTTCGGCCCGTACTACCTCCACGAGTGCCTGGGCGAGGGCGGCATGGCGTCCGTCCACCGGGCGACGCGGATCGACGGAGAGGGCAAGCCGGTCGCGCTGAAGCGGCTGTGGCAGCACCTGTCCGACGACAAGGACTTCGTCGAGTCGTTCGTGCAGGAGGCGCGGCTCGCTCGCCTCCTGCAGCACGAGAACATCGCGTCCGCGTACGAGCTCGGCAAGGCGAACGGCATCTACTACATCGCGATGGAGCTGGTGGCGGGCCCGACGCTCGACGCCGTCATGCGCCAGTCGCGCACGGCGGCCGGCGCGATCCCGCTGCCGATCATCGTCGAGATCCTGATCCAGCTGTGCGACGCCCTCGACCACGCCCACAACCTTCCGGACGAGCTCGGGCGGCCGCTGCGCCTGATCCACCGCGACGTCTCGCCGGCGAACATCATCATCTCGAACAGCGGCGTCGTGAAGCTGATCGACTTCGGGATCGCGAAGGCGGCGCGCTCGCGCGTGCAGACGCAGGCCGGCTTCATCAAGGGCAAGCTCGCGTACGTCGCCCCCGAGTACACGCACGGCCGGCTCGATCACCGCGCGGACCTGTTCGCGGTGGGCGTCGTCGCGCACGAGATGCTGACCGGCCACCGGCTGTTCTTCGCCGAGACCGAGATCGACACGATCCAGAAGGTCCGCAGGCTGCCGATCCAACCGCCCTCGCGCGTCGAGAAGAAGGTCAACCGCGACCTCGACGACATCGTGCTCACCGCGCTCCAGCGCGATCCGGATCTGCGCTGGCAGAACGCCGCCGCGATGGGGCGCGCGCTGCGCGGCGTCGCGGAGGAGATCGGCCGGGTCGATGCGCGCGAGGTGCTGCGCTGGGTCGGGTGGGCGTTCACGCGCGAGCCGTGGAGCGAGAGCGGCGTGGGCCGGCTGCTCCAGACGCTCGAGCACACGCGGATGAAGCCGGTGGACGCCGAGGCCCAGCCCCGGCGCGACGCCCCGGCGACCTTGCCCGCGATCCCCGCGCTGGTCCGGAAGGCGAGGCTGAAGGAGCCCGCCGCGAAGGAGGCCGACGAGGACGCGCCGACGTTCGACTCGGCCCCGCCGACCACGCCGACGCCGCGGGTCGACTCCACGCAGCTCGTGCCCCGGCTGGTCAGCCGCCCCGGGGTCTGGGTCGCCTTCCTGCTGGTCGTCGGCCTCGTCGCGGCGCTCGCGGTGACGGGCCAGCTGTCGGCCGCGCTCGCCGCGATCTGATACCGTCGGGCCGTGCCGATCGACGACGCGAAGCTCCACACGGTTCTCACCACGATCCACAACGAGCTGACCGAGCGCGAGGCGACCGCGATCATCGATGTCGCGCGCCTCGCCGCCTCGGTCGACAAGAAGTCGGACGTCGCGGAGATGGCGATCCTGATCCAGCTGCTCGGTCACCTGACGCAGATGGCCAGGATGGAGGGCATCCCGTTCCCGACTAAGGCGATCGATGAGGACCGCCTGCTCGACATCAGCGACAGCCTGATCCCGGTCGGCGCGCGCGAGCTCGCGTACGCGTGCGCGTACCTCGTGATGGCCTCGGACCAGAAGATCACGACGGAGGAGGCGAAGCTGACGACCATGCTCGGCGACGCGATGGTGATCGACCCGGGGCGGGCGCGCGTGCTTGCCGCCACGATGGAAGCCCTCGTCCGGTCATGATCGACCTCGTGGTCCGCAGCCGTCGCGTCGTCAGCGGCGGCGACCTCGCGCCCGCGGCGATCCACATCTCCGGCGGCAGGATCGTGGCCGTCACGCCGTGGGCCGACGTGCCGGCCGGGGCGCGGATCGACGACGTCGGCGAGCTCGCGGTGCTGCCCGGTATCGTCGACACGCACGTCCACCTCAACGAGCCCGGCCGCACCGAGTGGGAGGGCTTCTCGACGGCCACGCGCGCCGCGGCGATCGGCGGCGTGACCACGCTGGTCGACATGCCGCTCAACTCGATCCCGCCGACCACCACGCGCGAGGCGTTCGCGGCGAAGCGCGCGGCGGCCCGCGGCCAGTGCAGCGTGGACGTCGGGTTCTGGGGCGGCGTCGTCCCCGGGAACGCCGGCGAGCTCGCGGGTCTCGTCGCCGACGGCGTGCGCGGCTTCAAGTGCTTCCTCGTCGACTCCGGCGTCGAGGAGTTCGGCTGGGTCGGAGAGCAGCACCTCGCGATCGCGATGCCGATCCTCGCCGGGCTCGATCGTCCGCTGCTCGTCCACGCCGAGGTCGCGGGGCCGATCGACGCGGCGGCGAAGCGCCTCGCCGACGCCGACCCGCACGAGTACGCCACGTACCTCGCGTCGCGGCCGGAAGGCGCCGAGGAGCAGGCGATCGCGATGGTCACCGGCCTGTGCCGCGCGACGAACGCGCGCACCCACATCGTCCATCACTCGGCCGCGAGCGCGCTCGGTCTGCTCGCCGCGGCGAAGGCGCAGGGGCTGCCGCTCACCGCGGAGACCTGCCCGCACTACCTGCACTTCGTCGCCGAGGCCATCCCCGACGGCGCGACCGCGTTCAAGTGCGCGCCTCCGATCCGCGACGCGGCGAACCGCGAGGCGCTGTGGAAGGCGCTCGCCGCCGGGACGCTCGACTTCGTCGCGAGCGACCACTCGCCGTGCACGCCCGCGCTGAAGAAGCTGGAGGAGGGCGACTACATGGCGGCGTGGGGCGGCGTCGCCGGCCTGCAGCTCGCGCTCTCGGTGGTGTGGACCGAGGCGCACGCACGCGGCCACTCGCTCGTCCAGCTCGTGCGCTGGATGTGCGAGGGCCCGGCGAGGCTCGCGGGTCTGACCGGAAGGAAGGGCGCGATCTCCGCCGGTGCCGACGCCGACCTCGTCGTGTTCGACGACGCGGGCCGGAGCGAGGTCCGCCCCGAGACCGTGCATCACCGCCACAAGGTCACGCCGTATGCCGGCGAGACCCTGCGCGGCGCCGTTCACGCGACGTACCTGCGCGGCACCAAGATCGTCGAGGGCGGGCGCGCGCTCGCGACCGAGCTGGGAGCACTCCTGTGACCGAACTGTTTCTCGAACTACCCGATCTCGCGAGCGAGGCCGTCGGCGGCGCCGCGATCCTGTGCAACGACGAGTTCTTCGCCGAGAAGGAGAACCTCGTGAAGGTCGCCGCCGCGGTCTGGAAGGACCACGTGTACACCGAACGCGGCAAGTGGATGGACGGCTGGGAGACGCGGCGCTACCGCCCCGCCGACGGCGTCGCGCCCGGACCCGACAGCGACGTCCACGACTGGTGCGTCGTGAGGCTCGGCCTGCCCGGCGTGATCCGCGGGCTCGTGATCGACACCGCGTGGTTCCGCGGCAA
>JAEUJX010000411.1 GCA_016794545.1 Myxococcales bacterium | reverse complement strand
TACCAGCTGTTCGTCAGCGACAAGGGCGGCAGCTGCACCGAGCTGCTCGACAACTCGTTCGACCACATGAGCGACAACGCGGTCCTGTTCGACGTCGGCCCCAAGCTCCAGCCCGACAACAAGACCATCAAGACCGAGGTCACCGCGCTCTACAGCGGCGGTGACACCGCCAAGGTCACGCCGGGCTCCTCGGTCGCGATCAGCGGTAACGCCGACAAGGGCACGAAGGTCGACGTCACGATCGACGCCGACATCACCGTCGAAGGCAGCACGCGGCCGGGCGCGATCGGCATCCACGGCAAGCTCGTCGCGGAGGGCTGTGGCGCCCGCGCCGAGACCGACACGTCCGGCATCCCGAAGGCCGCACACCCATCGAAGGCCACCATGACCATCGGCGGCACGCGGCTCCCGATCGCCGGCGCGATCTTCAAGGGCACGCGTCCCGAGCCCAGGGACGGGGTCGAGCAGCAGCGCAACCTGTTCCTCTCCACCGGCCCCAAGGACTGCTCGGGAACCACGCCGTGGTCCGCCTTCCAGCTCGAGCGCGAGTGGCGCGCCTGGAAGCTCGGCGGCGAGTTCCTCCCCGGGAAGAAAGCCAACGACTCGATGATCGACAAGGACGGCCAGCCCGAGACCAAGGGCCTCGCGGTCACGCTCGGCGCGAAGGGCGAGAGCGCCGACGGGCCGACGATCCAGATCGAGCTCTCGGGCGCCGGCACGATCGGCGGCGTCGCCGTCGAGCTCACCGGGCCGATCGAGGCGATCGACTGCCCCGAGTGAGACGTGCGCGCGCGGCTCGCTGGATCGCCACCACGAGGCGAAGGCCCGCGAGCGCGACGAGGCCGGCCGTCGCGAGCCAGGCGAACACGCCGTGCGCGAGCTGGCCGGAGTAGGTGGCCATGAAGATCAGCCAGAACCACCACATCCCCGTCAGGTGAAGCGCCCGCCAGCGGCGACGGCCGAGGCGCAGGAGGCTGCGGTCCGTCGACGTCGCGACCATCGCGGCGAGGATCAGGTATCCGAGGCCACCGCCGATCAGCGTGCTCGGGGCGATCGCCGACCAGAACGCCGCGCCATGGCGCGCGGCGAGGATCGAGATCCCGACGAGGTGGGCGCCATGGGTGATCGCCATCGCGAGCCCCAGAGAGCGTCGGTTGCGGAGCAGCCACTTCGAGGCCGGCGTCGGCCGGAGCGCCACGAGCGGCGAGGCCGCGAACGCGAGCGCGAACCACACCAGGGAGGTCCGCGCCGTGACGCGCACGAACGCGAGCAGCCCCGCGTCGAGCGAGCTCGCGGAGACCGCGACGGCGGCCTCGACGAGCACGACGCCCGCGGCAGCGGCGAGAATGCGCACGGCATCGTGGCGCCGCGAATCGTGGAGGACCATGGGGGCGACTCTAGGAACTGCCGCGACGGCGAGGCGAACCCGGCGAGGACGGCGCGCACACACCGGATGACACGGATGTGAACAGCGGCTCGCGCGACACCCCGTGACACCGTCCTCGCTCCTCCGTCATTCGCAATACGCGCCGGGCATCACGCACCGCGAGAGCCCGTTGGCCTGGCAGAACGCGTCGCTGGAACATGCAGGGAGCGAGTCGCAGAACTTGCCGACCGGGTGACAACGCGGAAGTCCCTTGCCCTGGCATTCGGCGTCGGTCGCGCAGCTCGGGAGACACGCACCGACGTCGGTCGGGCAGACGAGCGCCGCCCCGTAGGGCGTGCACTGTGCATCGGCGGAGCAGATCAGCGAGCAGAAGCGGCCGTTGTTCGGCAACGTGAGCCGCACGTCGCAGTCGTCGTGGCACTGCGAGCCGGTCGTGACCGCGGTGACGACACACGCCGTCGGTGGGCGCGCATCGATCGTCGCGGACGGCCCGTCGAGCCGCGCCGCACCATCGCCGACCACGCCGGCATCGATCGCGGGCCCCGGCGTCCCACCACCGCATGCGGCGACGGCGACGACGACGACGACGATCAGGGAGCGGATCACTGCGGGACGCACTTGCTGCTCTGGCACTTGAGACCGGCGCCGCAGATCCACTCGGTCTGGTTGCACGTGCCCCCCTGCTGGATGCCGACGCACTTGTTCGCGGCCGCGTCGCACGTGCCGTTGCCGAGCGCGGTGCAGTCGTCGACGTGCGGTTGCGGCGTGCCGTCGCCGTCGTCGGAGCACCGCCACACGAGCTGGTTCCCGTGACAGAACGGCGCGAACGCCGTGCCGGTCGCGGTGCAGCTGATTCCCGTGGCCGCCGTGCACACGTAGTTCTGCACGCCGAGGTCGAGCATGCAGACGGCGCTGTCGGTGGTGCAACGCGCGGTCGTGATCGCGCCGGTGATCAGGCGCACCCCGCAGGGACCACCGTCGTCCATCGTGCACTGGCCCTCCGGCGACGTGGCGCTGAACGGCTCGCAGCTCGCGGCGCCGGCGTTCTTGAAGAACTCCTTGCAGGTCACCTTCACCGTCGTCGGTGGGCTCTCCTTGGTGCCGTCGAAGTCGGTGTCCTCGGTGCACCAGCTCACCGTCCGCGTGTCGGTGCACGCGACCGAGGTGGGCCCGGGCGTGCAGACCGCAGCGTCCGCGGATCCCGCGGGTGCGTCGGGTGCCGGCGTAGCGGCATCGACCGTCGCGCCCGGGCCTCGCTGCTCGCCGCCTTCACACGCGGCCAGCGCGACCGCGAGGGCGATGTGACCGAGCTGCGCGCGCATGTCAGTTGATCACGATCTGCTTGAGGTCGAGGCCGCCGGCGAACATGTACGACACCGCGTCGGAGTACCCGTAGACGAGGACGCCGCACCCGGCGGGGCACGAGATCCGGTGCTGGCCCGCGGTGACCGGCACGCGCGCGCCGCGGAACGCGCCGCTGGCGAAGGCGTCCATCTGGACGGGCTGGTTGTCGACGAGGATCGCCCCGTTCGCCGGCGCCGAGATCGAGATGAAGTTCTTCGCGTACTGCGCCGGGACCAGGATCGTGTAGTCGGTCCGGTACTGCTCGGTAGGCACGCCGAGCGCCATCGACGGATCGCCCTCGCCGACCGCGCCGCCGAAGAACGGGTCCTGCCACACCGTCGACTCGAGGAAGTGGCCGACGAGCACCGGCTCGGTCGCCGTCACCGCGGTGTCGGCCGCGATCTTGACCTGGCAGGATCCTCCCGGCTGCAGGGTCGGGCACGTCCCGATCGGCGCCGGGTCGAACGTGACCTGGGTGTTCGGCTTCTGCGCGATGATCTTGAGCACGTCGGGCTCGTTCGTGCCGCGCGCCTTGCTGCGCGCGATCGCGAACGCCTTGCCCCACGTCGACGCCGGATAGAGCATCTCCTCGATGTGGTCGGCGCAGCACGGCCCCCGGCTGTGCTGCGGATCGGGCGCCATCGTCTCGCCGTACGACATGGCCTCGTGACCGCCGAACACGCCGAACGTACTCGTGCCGTTGACCGACTTCACCCGCGTGCCGGTCAGATCGCCGACACCGTCGGCCTGGAGCGTCAGCACGTCGAACGCGGCCAGCGTGAACGTGGTCGGTGCTCCGGCGGCGATCGCGGGCTGCGTCGCGCTCGCGCGCACCGCCACCGAGGGCGTGACCTCGACCATCGTGTCCTGCCACGCGATGATCGAGAGGTAGCCGTGATAGTTGTTCGTCCCCGGCGCCGGCGTGCGGCGGTTCGTCGACGGCCAGCTCATCACGTAGTAGTCGACGTCGAACGCCGTCCGCGGGATCAGCAGCGACGCGTCGTTGGAGAACACGTTCACGTTATCGAGGGGATTGAACTGGTACGCGACGATCGGGAGGTCCGCGGTCACCTTGTACGAGCGGCGCTGCGTGCCCGTGCCGTCGAGCGACTGGTCCGGGATCCCGTTGCTCTGCGGCGTCAGCGCGACCACCTCGCCGGCCGGGACCGCGCGCATGAACGACTGGCCGTTCGCCGCCGTCACGGTGACGTTGACCGTGCGTGACTGCGGGTTCGAGACGACGATCGCGAACGGCGACTGCTGCGCGTCGAGGATGCACACCGGCGCGGCGTGGCAGGTCATCCCCGACGGACAGGTGTTCCCGGGCGGATCGCACGAGCCCGCCACCTGCGTGTTGCCCGCGTTCGCGCAGACCTGCATCGAGACGTTCTTCACGCCCGGCACCTGCGCGCACTGCAGCGACCCCTGCGCCGCGATCACCTCGACCGCGTTGTCGAGATCGGCGGCCCAGTACTCGCACCCGATGTAGCTCTTGTTCGCCGCGGCATCGGCGCAGGCGTCCACGCACTGGCCGTTCTGGCAGATCGTCGACCCCGTGCACTCCTGGGTCTGCCCGCCGAGCTCGCCGTCGGGGCCGCAGCTGTGGACGTTCCCGTCCTGGCACACCGTCTGTCCCGGCGTGCACGACACGCAGCCGAGCGTGGCATCGCAGGCGACCGCGCAGTCCTCCTGGACGGTCCACGTCCCCTGCCGGCACACCTCGTAGGTCGACACGTTGCAGCGCAGCGAGCCCTCGTTGCACGGCATCGCGGCATCCACGCCGGAGCCAGAACGCGGCGCCGGCCCGCACGCTGCCGCACACACGATGAGCAAGGTGATCGCGATCCGCTGGTTCATGGCTGACTCCGCCCCGAAGCTGGCCGCGTGATTACACGGCCGCTCCGTCGGCCAGAAGCGCGGACGACTGGCAGCTGTCGACACGCGTGTAACGCGCCGGACGCGGGACACACTGTGACAGTTCGCGGTCGGCGCTAGCGATAGCGGTCGAAGTCGAACCCGAACTTCTTCATCCACCGGTGGATCTGCACCCGGTCCTTCGCGAACACGCGCGCGACCGCCGAGATGTTCCCGCGGTGC
>JAEUJX010000392.1 GCA_016794545.1 Myxococcales bacterium | reverse complement strand
TGCCGACGTCGTCGAACGGCTCGTAGGCGTTCGTGATGACCGGTTCGCCGGCGTCGCGCTTTCCGTTGGTGTTGAGATCGACCGCGAGCATGACCTCGGCCGGGTCGGTGGCAGGGATCGACGGATCGAACACGGCGTTGCCGAGCGTCGGTCCGTCGTTGCCGTCGCAGAACGTGATCACGGGCTTCGAGCCGTCGAGGTTGAACTCGCGGTCGTAGAAGCTCGTCAGCACGAGCGGGTTCGCGCAGCGCTGCGCGGCGCTCTGCGCGAGGAACGACAGCGGTACGCCCGGCGGCGTGTACGGGTTGTCGAGGTTGTAGAGCGCGGGGTTCGACAGCGAGCGCGACAGGTCGCGCGCCGCCTTCATGTACAGGCCGCGGCGCAGCGTCAGACCGACACCGTCACCGGGCTGCGTGATCATGTGCTCGAAGTCCGCCGCGATCTCGTACTGGTCCTGCTTCGTCGACCGCTTCGGGCACAGCTGGCCGACCATGCCGCGGCCCGCGCTCTCGTCGGCGTGCGTGCAGAACCCGCCGAACAGGAAGTCGTGGATCATGCCGAGCACGTAGACCATCGACGGCCCGGGGTCGCCGCCGATGCTCGCGATCGCGTCGACCTTGTCGGGGTGCCTCATGCCGATGTACGCGGAGCCGAAGCCGCCCATCGAGATGCCGATCAGCGCCCGCCACGCGAACATCTGCTGCTCGGGCTGGCCCGCGTTCGCGTCCGCGACGACCTGGTAGAACGTCAGCTCGCCGCCGCGGAACGTCACGCGCGACGCATAGCCGTCCGTGTCCTCGAACGTCTTGTTCGAGACCGGGAGGAAGAACGGCTTGTCCTGCCCGATCCGCTTCGCGACGATCCGCACGTGGCGGCGCGTCGCGTTCTCGGGGAGCCGCTTGGCCTTGTAGGGCAGCGTGAACACGAACGGTCCCTCTTCCGACGCGGTGTCGACACCCTCGATGTCGAAGATCACGGCCGGCCCGAGCGCCACGAAGCCGTCGGGCACGATGTCCGCGTCGCTGCACGAGATCCGCACCGCGCCGGTGGGCAGCCGGGTCCGGGCGTCCGCGGCGACCGCCGCGCCCCGGAGGTCCTTGCCGCTGCTCGCGGTGACCTCGACCTTGCCGCCGACCGCGAGCGTGCCGCTCGTTCCCTCCCCGCAGGTCAGCTCGGTCGAACCGCCGTCATCCCCACAGGCGGTCAGGAGGACGGCGCACAGGACGTAACGGCAGATCCCCGGCATGTGAGACGGCAGCGTACACATAGGCGGCCGAAACTCCACCACAAACGGATCGAGCGTGCGCCAGGTCAAAAGTTGCCCGGTGCGCCGCGATCCGTAGTGTCGGAGTACGGTGCCCAAGCCGCTCGCCGACATGCACGTCCCGCCCGCGATCCGCCGGTGGGGCGGGCGCGTTGGGCTGGCGCTGATCGTCGCGATCGCCATCGGCTATCTGCCAGGTCAGGTGCTGCGGAAGGACCCGCGGACCGTGAAGCTGACCGGCCAGCTCGACGAGCTCGATGCCGAGGCCAGGCAGCTCGCCGCCGCCAACGCCGCGCTCGCGCGCGATATCGAGGCGCTGCGCAACGACGTCGGCGCGATCGAGGATCGCGCGCGCGCCGACCTCGGGATGGTCTACCCCGACGAGGTCGTGCTGCGCGTGAAGGGAGCGGCCGCGCCGTGAGGCAGGTCAGCCGGACCCTTCGCCGGGCGCTCAAGGTCTCGATCGGCGCCGCGGCGGGCGCGATCGCGTGCGCGGTCGTCGCGGTCGGCGGCGCCGACGGTGCGGGCGTGTTCTCGGAGCGGCCGAGCCTGCCCATGACGATGGTCGTGGTCGCGGTCGCCGCGCTGGTCGCGCTCGCGGTGATCCGCCGCGTGCAGTACACGCCGCCCTCGGCGCGGGCGCAGCGCGTCTCGTTCTGGCTCGCCGCCGCGACCGACCTCGCCGACCTCGAGCTCGCGCTCACGCTGGTCGCCGGCGCGCACCTCGTCGTCGCCGTGACCGGCGGCCTCGCCTCGCCGGCCTACCCGGTGCTCTACGGGCTCGTCGCGTTCTCGATGACCGTCCTCGCGCGGCCGGGCGCGTTCGCCACGCTCGGCGCGGCGCTCCTGCTCGAGGCCGCGCTGCTCGTCCGCACCGGCATCACCGAGACCACGGCGCTCGCCGCCGGCATCCACGCGACGTTCCTCGCCGGCGCGGCCGCCGCGCACGTGCTCCTGCTGCGCGGGCTCACCGCGCGCTACCGGCGCCGCCGCGCGGCGCGCCTCGACGAGGAGCTCGTCGCACTCCGCGAGAGCGCGAAGGACTATCGGCTGATCGCCGCCGCGCTCGGTCCCGCGAGCCGCGCGCCGCGGCCGCGCGACGAGGAGGAGCGGCTGCTCGCGATCGGCGGCGTCGGCATGATCGGCGACTCGGCGAGCTGGGTGCTCTCGACGCTCAAGCGGTCGCTCGGCGCGCACACGGTCGCGATGCTCTGGCTCGACGACGACGGCGAGCGCCTGAAGCTCGTCGAGGTCGCGTCCGACGCCGACGACATCACCGAGACGCCGAAGCTCCCGAGCGCCGGCGTGCTCGGGGCGATCCTGCGCGACAAGGCCCCGCTGATCGTCGCGGCGACGAAGCCCGGCCAGCTGCCGTACTACGCGGGCGGGCGCGCCGGGGTCGCGCTCGTCGCGGTGCCGATCCTCGAGGGCGTGCACCTGCGCGGCATCCTCGCCGCCGACCGCGAGGCCGCGTTCACCGAGGCCGATCGCGATCTCCTCTCCGATGCGAGCGCGCAGGTGCTCCGCTGCGTGCAGAGCGAGCAGGTGTTCCGCGCCGTCGAGCGCGCGAAGTACGAGCACGAGCGGTTCTACCAGGCGACCGCGATGCTCGGCCGCGCACTCACGCCCGAGCAGGTGATGGAGACCGCGTTCGACGCGGCCGCCGCGATCTGCGACTACGATGTCGCCGCGATCGCGATGTACGAGAAGGATCGCCAGAAGCACCGCATCACCGCGGTGCGCGTCCGGCCCGGCGGCGAGGGGCTCGTCGACAAGGCGCAGCTCGAGAACCTCGAGTTCAAGGACAACGCCGGCCTCGCGTCGATGGTCGTGAAGAACCGCCACTACCTGCCGTCGGGCGGCGAGCCGCGCGAGGTCTCGGCGCCGATCTACACGCGCAAGGTGAAGCTCGACGACGCGAAGTCGCTCCTCGTCCTGCCGCTGCTGTGCGCCGACGAGCCGGTCGGCACGCTCACGCTCGTCGCGCGCGCCGAGAAGCGCTTCGGCAAGGACGTGCGCGAGATGCTCGCGGTGATCGCGAACCAGGTCGCGGTGTCGCTCGAGAACGGCTTCCTCTACAAGAAGATGGAGACGATGGCGACGACGGACGGCCTCACCGGCCTGACGAATCACCGCACGTTCCAGACGAAGTTCGCCGAGATGCTCGACCGCGCGGCGCGCCACAACCACAAGGTCGCGCTGCTGCTCTGCGACGTCGACCACTTCAAGAAGGTCAACGACGGCTACGGTCACCCGATCGGCGACGAGGTGCTCCGCCGCGTCGCGCGCGTGCTCCAGGAGGTGCCGCGCAAGATCGACGTGCCCGCGCGCTACGGCGGCGAGGAGTTCGCGGTGCTCCTCGACAACGTGGATGTCGCGCAGGCGAAGGCGGTGGCGGAGCGCATCCGCATCGAGATCAGCAAGGTCGTCGTCGAGACGGAGAAGGGACCGCTCAGCGTCACCGAGTCGGTCGGCGTCGCCGCGTTCCCCGAGGACGGCCGCGACCGCGCGACCCTGATCGAGCGCGCGGACCTCGCGCTCTATCACGCGAAGCACACGGGCCGGAATCGCGTCGTCACGTGGGCCGAGGCGCTCGCCGCGAAGACCAAGAAGGCGAGCTGAGCTCGGCCGCGAGGCCGTGCCCGTCGACGGGCGGCCTCAGCCGTCGGTCAGCGCCGTGATCCCGGCGACGAGCTCGGGCGGCGGGTCGACGAACGCGAGGCCCCAGCCGAGCTCCGTGCGGCGGGCGAGCCGGGCATCGATCCGGAAGCTGCGTTGCGCGAGCTTCGACGACACCGGGAGCTGGAGCTCGAGCGTGACGACGGCGCCCTCGGCGAGCGGACGCTTGGTGGTCACGAACGCGCCGCTCGCCGAGACGTCACGCAGCACGGCCGAGAAGAACGAGCCGTTCGGCAGCTCGATCACGACGTCGATCGGCACGACCTTGCGCGGCGAGCGCGGCGCGGCATCCGGCGGCGGTTCGGGCGCCGCGGGGATCGGCGAGGCATCGCGGCGCAGCTCCGACGACGGCACGCGTGCGATCACCGGGATCTTGAACGTCACCGTCGGCATCGTGGGCTCGGCGGCGGGTGCCGGATCGTCGACGGGCAGGAGCTCGATCGGCGGGACGTCCGCGAACGCCTCGTCGAGGAACGCCGCGGCCGCGGGGTGGCCAGGCACCGCGTCGAGCAGCGCGGCGGCGTACGGCTGCGCGGCGAGCGGGTCGCCGGCCTCGCGCCAGGTGACCTCGAGGCCGAGGCGCGCGATGTACAGCGCGTCGAGCGGAGGCAGCTCCAGGCGCAGCGCCTCGGCGAGCAGGGGGGCGAGCGACAGCAGCGACTTCGTCGCGCGCGCGTTCGTCGCCAGGAGGTCCCAGGCCGCGATGTGGCGGCGCGTACCGCCGGGAAGCTTCGCCGCGTAGGCGCGCTCGACGCTCATCCGGAGGAGCCGCAGGCCCAGGCCGGGGTGGATGTTGCGAAGCACGAGCTCGCAGGCCGCCGTGCGCGCGGTCTCGGCCCACACGGCGTCGTCCACGATCGTGTTCAGGCGCGCCGAGTGATAGGCGAGGAACTCCTCCGCGGTGGAGTCGAGCAGTACGTCCTCGAACATCCGCACGAGGTCGAGGTCGTCGGGCATGGCGCGCACGGCGAGCCCGAGGATGGCGTCGCGGCGGGTGAGCTTCGCGACGCGGGCGATGCGCGCCGCCTGGAGGTAGTGCTTGCGCCCCATGCACGCATCGACCTCGCGCTCGACGTCGACCGTCAGGAACTTCGATCGCGCGATCGCGACGCGCACGTCGGCGAGCCGCGGCGCGGTCGCGATCGCGTCGGCGAGCGAGGGGTGCTGGTCGAGCGCACGCGTGAACGTCTGGACCGCGAGGTCGGGGAACCCGGCGTCGATGTAGGCCCGCCCCGCGGCGAGCAGCGCCTCGGGATCGCGCGTGTCCTGGTGATCCGCCGTCGCGACCTCGGCGAGCGTCATGTACGCGCGCAGCTCGCGCGCGAGCTCGAGCAGGTGGGGCCGCGCGCCCAGCTCACCGCCGCGCCACGCCTCGAGGTAGAGCGCGAGCGCCTTGCCGCGGTCGGGCACGACGTGCTCCATCGCGTCGGCGAGCTCGATCGTGCGCTGGAGCTTTGCCGCGCCGGGCGGCTCCGTCGCGACCTCGGCCCGCAGCCGATCGAGCTCGGCCGGCCAGTCGTCGACCCGCGCCAGCGCGGCATGTACCCAGCCCGCGATCTCCACCCTCCCACTCTACCGGACGGTTAAACCTGGCGCGATGGTTTGACACCGACGACAAGGCATTGGGATTGTCCTGCCGTGGCTGTCAAGAACTACGTCCTCGACACGAACGTGCTGCTCCACGACGCGCGGGCGATCTACGCGTTCGCGGACAACAACGTGGTCATCCCGATCTACGTCATCGAGGAGGTCGACACCTTCAAGAAGGACCAGTCCGAGCTCGGCCGGAACGCGCGCCAGATCGCGCGCGAGCTCGACGGCTTCCGCAGCGAGGGCGGGCTGTCGCATCCGCAGAAGCTGCCGAACGGCGGCACCGTGCGCGTCGCGCTGTCCAAGGCGCCGGTGAAGAACGTCGCGAACGACTCGCGCTCGATGGATCAGCGGATCATCGAGATCGCGCTCGAGGTCCGCGACGAGGACAAGAAGGTCCCGACCGTCCTCGTCACGAAGGACGTCAACATGCGCGTCCGCGGCGACGCGCTCGGCCTCGCATCGGTCGACTTCGAGCCGGAGCGGATCAGCGTCGACGAGCTGTACCCCGGCAACCGCGACATCCTCGTGCCGCCCGGCACGATCGACAAGTTCTACGCGGATGGCTCGGTGGTCGTCGACGCGCCCGGGCTCCACGCGAACGAGTACCTGACGCTCAAGGACGACGGCGGCAAGAGCGCGCTCACCCGCTGGGACAAGACCGCGGCCAAGGCGATCCCGGTCAAGAAGCTGCGCGAGGGGGTGTGGGGCATCAAGCCGCGCAACAAGGAGCAGCACTTCGCGCTCGACCTCCTGCTCAACGACGACGTCAAGCTCGTCACGCTGGTCGGCAAGGCCGGCACCGGCAAGACGCTGCTCGCGATCGCGGCGGGCCTCCAGAAGGTCACCGAGGAGCAGGTGTTCTCGAAGCTCCTCGTGTCGCGCCCGATCTTCCCGCTCGGCCGCGACATCGGCTACCTCCCCGGCGACATCGAGGAGAAGCTGAACCCGTGGATGCAGCCGATCTACGACAACCTCGAGCTGCTCCTCGGCCTCAACAAGAGCGACAAGAAGGACGGCCGCAGCTACGCCGAGCTCGTCGACCTCGGGTTCGTCGAGATCGAGCCGCTCACGTACATCCGCGGCCGCTCGCTGCCGAACGTCTACATGATCGTCGACGAGGCGCAGAACCTCACGCCGCACGAGGTCAAGACGATCGTCACGCGCGCCGGCGAGGGCACGAAGATCATCCTGACCGGTGACCCGTACCAGATCGATCACCCGTACCTCGACTCGTCGAACAACGGCCTCACCACGGTGGCCGAGCGGTTCAAGAACGAGATGATCGCGGGCCACGTGATCCTGACGAAGGGCGAGCGCTCGCCGCTCGCCGAGCTGGCCACGCAGATCCTCTGATGCGGTGGGCGCTCCTCGCCCGGCTCGTCGCGCGCGGCGCCCCTGCGCCGCGGCAGCCGGGGTGGGAGGTGCGCGTGCCCGACAAGATCGAGCTCGCGACGGGAGCCTCGGGCACGGTCGCGGTCTCGATCGCCGTCGATCGCGGGCTCTCGGTGTCGCGGGACGCCGACGTGATCCTCGATGTCGTCCCCGATCCGGGCCTGACCGTGCGCAAGAAGCGGCTCGGCCGGCGCGACGCCGTCGACCCCGAGGCCGACGCACCGCGGTTCGCGATCCCGGTGCGCGCGGACGCCGACGGCGAGCACACCGTGAAGCTGCGCGTGCGGTTCTGGGTGTGCGGCGGCAAGGTGTGCAAGCCGATCGACGTCCGGCGCACGGCCACCGTCGCCGTCACGGCTCCCGCGCCGGCGCCTCCCGACGCGGGCGTGGACTGAGTCGTCGAACGGACGCTGACGGCGCAACCTCGCGAACGCGCTGGACTTCCCCCGACACGGCTCGTGAACGGAGCCGACGACACCGCACCTGCGACGTTCTTGGGTCGTGATTCCAGGCAGATCGAGGCGCCGGGTCGCGCGTGGAAAGCACTCATGATCACCCGTCAGCGCCTCGTCTCTTACGGCATCCCGGCCGCCGCGGCCGCGACCATCGTCCTCGCCGCGCTCCTCACCCGATCGCAGCAGGGCGGCATCACGAAGACCCCGCCGCCTCCGACGACAAAGCACCAGATCGACGTGGTGTTCGCGGTCGACACGACCGGCTCGATGGGCGGGCTGATCGACGGCGCCAAGCGCACGGTGTGGTCGATCGCGAACACGATCAAGAACACGGATCCGAACGCCGAGCTGCGGATCGGCCTCGTCGCCTACAAGGACGTGGGCGACGAGTACGTGACGAAGGAGCTCGCGCTGACCACGGACCTCGACGCCGTGTTCGCGGAGCTCGCCGCGTATCGCGCGTCGGGGGGCGGTGACACGCCGGAGAACGTCGACGCCGCGCTCGACGTCACGCTCCACAAGATGCAGTGGCGCGACGGCGCGAAGAAGCTGGTGTTCCTGGTGGGCGATGCGCCGCCGGCGAGCCGCGGCGACGTGCCGACGTTCGACGTGCTCGCGCGCGAGGCGGCGAACCGGAGCATCATCATCAACACGATCCGCGCGGGCTCGGACTCGCAGACGCAGCTCGCGTTCCAGCAGATCGCACAGCTCGGCAATGGCGAGTTCAGCTCGATCCAGCAGGACGGCGGCGTGCAGCAGATCGCGACGCCGTACGACGACAAGCTCGCCGAGCTCTCGGCGCGCATCGACTCGACCGCGGTGATCGCGGGCGACGAGGCGACGCGCGGCCGCTACGAGGCGAAGATGGCCGCGGCCGCCGCGGCCCCCGCCCCCGCGAAGGCCGACCGCGCGATGTACTTCAGCAGCGGCGAGGCGCGCGCGGCCGAGGATGTCGTCGCGGGCTACGGCTCGGGCACGGTGACGATCGACGGCATCGACCAGGCGGCCCTGCCGGCCGAGATGCGCGACCTCGACAAGGCCAAGCTCAAGGACGAGCTCGACCGGCGCGTCGCGCAGCGCAAGCAGGCGCAGGAGGAGCTCGGCAAGCTCGCGAAGGAGCGCGAGGACTTCCTGAAGAAGAATGCGAAGAGCGGTGAAGGCGGCTTCGACACGCAGGTCAAGGCGACGCTCGAGAAGCAGCTGAAGTAGGCTTTTCGAGTAGTTCCCTCGCCGCAGCATCGTGGTATGTCGCGGCGATGCTGTTTTCGGAGCTCGGGTTGATCCCGCCGCTGGCCTCGGCGGTCGCGGCGGAAGGCTATACGCAGCCCACGCCGATCCAGGAGCGCGCGATCCCGCACGTCCTCGCGGGCAAAGATCTGCTCGGCCTCGCGCAGACCGGCACCGGCAAGACCGCGGCGTTCGCGCTGCCGATCCTGCAGCGGCTCTCCGGCAAGTCGATCACGGTGAAGCCGCGGCCGATCCGCTGCCTCGTGCTGACCCCGACGCGCGAGCTCGCCTCGCAGATCGGCGAGAGCTTCTCGACGTACGGCAAGAACCTGCCGCTCCGCAACACGGTGATCTTCGGCGGCGTCGGCATGGACGCGCAGAAGCAGGCGCTGCGCTCCGGCATGGACATCCTCGTCGCGACTCCCGGCCGGTTGCTCGATCTCGCGGGCCAGGGCCTGGTGGACCTCAAGCCGCTCGAGGTGTTCGTGCTCGACGAGGCGGACCGCATGCTCGACATGGGGTTCATCCACGACGTCAAGCGCGTGATCTCGATGCTGCCGCGCGCGCGGCAGACGCTGTTCTTCTCGGCGACGATGCCGCGCGAGGCGCAGCAGCTCGCCGATCAGCTGCTGAAGGACCCCGAGACCGTCGCGGTCGTGCCGCCGGCGACCACCGCCGAGAAGGTCGATCAGGAGGTGTTCTTCGTCGAGAAGGCCGACAAGCGCGCGCTGCTCGTCGAGGTCCTCGCGGACTCCTCGATGACGCGCGTGCTGGTGTTCTCGCGCACCAAGCACGGCGCGAACCG
>JAEUJX010000380.1 GCA_016794545.1 Myxococcales bacterium | reverse complement strand
TCGCGATCGAGCGCGATGTCGAAGCTGGGCTGCTTGGACGCGAGCTCGGCGTGCTGCTGCTCGCGGCTGCGCGGATCGACGATCGTGGGCGCAGCCCCATCGACCTCGTCGAGCATCGCGAGCAACGCGCCGAACCGGTGGCGCCAGCGATCGACCGGGTGCTCGCGCCAGCGCGTCGCGAGCTCGCGCGCGCGCCGCACGTCACCCACCAGACACGCCGCGTACGCCGCGAGGTAGTCGTGCTGCATGCGGTCCGCGATCGCGCCCGCGTCCACGCGCGCGAGCGCCGCCATCGCGTCCTCGACGCGATCCTGCACGAGCAGGTACATCGCGGCCGCGAGCAGGTCCTCCGCCGTCGGTCTCGGCCGGTGCACGACGAGGTCGAGGAACCGGTCGTACTGCGCGGCGAGCCCGTCGTTCAGGATCTTCACCTTGCCGCCGAGGCGGTGCGCGCGCGCGTTGATCAGCGGCGCGAGCTCGAGGTGCTCGTAGCGCCCGACCTGCTCGGCGTCGAGGTCGAGCATCTCGAGCACCGGTCCGGCCGACAGCAGCTGCTCGCCGAGCGCGCGGAGCCACGTCCGGATGCGTGGCGCGTCGCGGTGCATGAGCGCGTACCCCCACAGCGTCGGCGAGTACACGTGACGCCCCTCGAGCGAGCGCAGGATCATCTCGTACGCGGCCTTGTCGCGCATGCGCCACGCGATCTTGTCGAGGTCGGTCGCGGCGAGGTTCGCCGTCCCGAGGTAGCGCACGACATCGCCGGCGCTGCCGCGCTGCGAGAGGTGTGGCCACGACGTCGGATCGGTGACGGCGCCGCCGGAGGTGACCTCCAGCGCCTGTCCCGGTGCAGCGGCCACGATCTGGCCGCCACGGCTGACGTGGACCGGGAAGTGCGACCACGTCCCCGGCGCGGGGAAGTAGAAGCTGAGCTCGTGCCCGTGCGTGCCATAGGCCTGCAGCACGAGATCGATGGTCTGCGTCACCTTGGTGTTCGCGACCGGCATGCTGCCGCGCGGGATCTGGACGAGCGCGCTGATCCGCTGGCG
This sequence comes from Myxococcales bacterium, assembly GCA_016794545.1. Lineage (GTDB taxonomy): Bacteria > Myxococcota_A > Polyangia > Haliangiales > Haliangiaceae > JABFXX01. The sequence goes on along the minus strand of JAEUJX010000380.1, from coordinate 1,585 downwards.
CGCGCTCGTCGGGTTGGCGACGACCACGCGGCACGTGTAGACCACGCCGGTCGCGAACGGCCCCTCGACGTACTTGTCGACCTGCTCGCCGTTGACCCAGTCGTGCCGGTCGTCGGCGCGCACGTAGCTCATGCCGACCACGAGCGGTGCGCCGCCGGTGACGAGCTCGCCGTCGACGATCTGCGACGAGCCGGCGAGCGCGTTGCCCGCGGCGGTGATCGTCAGCCGCGGTCCTTCGGCCTCGAGCACGTGCTTCGGCGCGACGAACGGCAGGTCGGTGAACGCGAGCGCGACCATCTGCTCCGCGAACGAATTCACGGCGAGGCCGAGGCCGGTCGACAGGAACGGCGTGCCGGGCCGGTGCGCGGCGAGGTCGCGCCAGAACCGGTTGACGACGACCATGCCGGGGCCGCTCTCGGCGGGCATGCGGTGCCACCAGTTGTTCTCCGCCCACTCCTGCGTCTTGTCGGCGCCGCGATACATCGGCGCCGGCGCCGCGTGCTCGCGCGTGTCGAGATCCATCTCGAGCATGTCCATCGCCTCGTCGCGCTTCGCCGACTTCTTCGAGCGCGCCATCGCGTTCGGGTGCGCGCGGCCACCTCCGCCGGGTGCCTGCGGTCCGGCCCGCCGCGGCGCGCCGGTCGGCGGCGGCGGGGGCGCCATCGCGGGCATCGGGGCGGAGGCCATCGCGCGCGCGCCGTACGACGCCATCTCCATCGGCGCCTCGGCGGCCTCCTCGGCGTCGGCGAGCGCAGCTCCCTGCGCGGCGGCGATGCCGTCGTCGCCGTCGAGGGTGGAGGCTCCGAGCAGCGCGTCGATGATGCGCGCGTCGCGCGCCGGATCCGGCGGCTGCACCGTGACCTCGTCCCCGAGCACGCGACCGATCTCGTTGCCGGTCGTCACTCGCTGCGCGAGCAGCGCGCGCTCGATCACGTTGAGCCGCGCGAGCTCGGCCGGCTCGAGGTAGCGCGACAGGTCCGCGCCGAGCAGCCAGTGGTCGACGAACGTCTTCACGCGCTTGTGCGCGAGGTACGGCGCGACCACCTCGTCGAAGAACGGGCGGTCCTTCGCGTAGAGAAACAGGTGCAGCTCGTGGCACGCGTACTTGCTGTACTTCTCGCGGCGCTCGCCGTCGGGCAGCTCGTGCCAGCGCGTGAGCCACATCAGCTCGCGGAGCGTCGCGTCCTCGCGGAGCGACAGCAGATATCCGTGCGCGCGCGCGACCGAGTCGAGCAGGTGGACCTTCGCCGTCGCGAGGTCCTCGATCACGAGCTTGCCGCCGATCACCAGCGGCGCGATCGCCTTGGTCTGCGTCGCGTGGCGCTGCGGATCGAGGGCGAGCCTGAGCCGCAGGTCGCGCGGCTCGAGCGGGCGCTCCGGCAGCGTCACGTGGCGCAGCATCGCGCCCGCCGGATCGTCGACGATGACCACGAGCGACGACGCGTCGCCGAGCGCGCCGATCTCGACCGCGACGACCCCGTGCTCGTCGGGCTCGAGGTTCGCGAGCACCACCGGCGCGGCCGCGAGGAAGTCATAGCTCGCGTACGCCTCCTCGGACACCGTGCTCGCCACGCGCGGAGCGGGA
>JAEUJX010000369.1 GCA_016794545.1 Myxococcales bacterium | reverse complement strand
TAGCACCCGACGACGACCCCGAGGAGCACCGCGATCCTGCGCACCTCTCCAGGGTCACAGGATCAGTTGATGACGATCTGCTTCAGATCGAGACCGCCGGCGAACATGTAGGACACCGCCTCGGAGTAGCCGTACACGACGATGCCGCAGCCCGCCGGGCACGTGATCTTGTGCTGGCCGGCCGCGACCATCGCGCGCGCCGAGCGGTACGCACCGTTCGCGAACGGCGCCATCGTCACCGGCGTGCCGTCGACGAGGACCGCGCCGTTCGCCGGCGCCGCGATCGAGATGAAGTTCTTCGCGTACTGCGCCGGCACGAGGATCGTGTAGTCGGTGCGGTACTGCTCGGTCGGCACCGCGATCGCCATCGACGGATCGCCCTCGCCCACCGAGCCGCCGAACAGCGGATCCGACCAGATCGCCGACTGGAGGTAGTGGCCGACCAGGATCGGCTCGTTCGACTGGATCGACGTGTCGCCCTGGATCTTCACCTGGCAGTGCTGACCGGGCCCGAGCATCGGGCAGGTGCCCATCACCGGAGGGTTGAACGTGATCATCGTGCCCGGCTTCTGCGCCATGATCCGCAGCATGTCGGGCTCGTTGGTGCCGCGCATCTGGCTGCGCGCGATCGCGAACGTCTTCCCCCACGTCGAGGTCGGGAACATCATCTCCTCGATGTGATCGGCGCAGCACGGCCCGCGCGTCATCGTCGCGTTGGGCGGCGTGGTCTCGCCGAAGCCCATCGCCTCGTGGCCGCCGAACACGCCGAACGTGGTGGTCGCGTTGACCGCCTTCACCTTGGTGCCGGTGAGGTCACCGCTGCCGCTCGCCTGCAGCGTCAGCACGTCGAACGCCATCAGCGTGAACGTCGTCGGCGTGTTCGCGGCGATCGCCGGCTGCGTCGCGCTCGCCTCGATCGCGGCGGTGGGCGTCACCTCGATCATCGTGTTGTCCTGCCACGCGACGATCGTGATGTACGAGCGGTAGTTGTGCGTGCTGTCCTGGCCCACCGGCGGCATGCGCCGGTTCTCGCTCTCGAAGCTCATGTTGTAGTACTCGATGTCGAACGCCGCGCGCGGCACGAGCAGCGAGCCGTCGTTGGAGAACACGTTCGCGTTGTCGAGCGGGTTGAACTGGTACGCGACGATCGGCAGCGTCGAGACGACCTTGTACGCCTTGCGCTCCTTGCCGCTGCCGTCGACCGAGGCATCGGGCACGCCGTTCATCTGCGGCATGATCGACACCACCATCCCCGCGGGCACGCTCTTGGTGAACGTCTGGCCGCTGCCCGCGGTGACCGTGACGTCGACGGCGCGCGCCTGCGGGTTCGAGACGACGATGCCGAACGGCGAGCGCTGCGCGTCGAGCACGCACACGTTCGTCATCTGGCAGGCGAAGCCGGACGGGCAGCTGTTGCCCGGCGGATCGCAGAGGCCCGCGGTCAGCTGGTTCGCGGAGTCGTAGCAGACCTGCATGTTGCGCTGCACGGAGCCGGGCGCGAGGAAGCTGCACCCGAGGATCGTCGGCGTCCCGAGCACCTCGACGGCATTGTCGAGATCGACCGCCCAGTACTCGCAGCCGGTGTAGCTGCGCTTCATCGCGGCGTCCATGCACGCATCGACGCACGCGCCGTTCTGGCAGATGTTCGATCCGGTGCACGCGGTGACGAGCCCGCCGATGTTGCCGTCGGGACCGCACGCGTGGACGTCTCCGTTCATGCACACGTTGTTGCCCGGGCTGCACTGCACGCAGCCGAGCGACTCGTTGCAGGCGACCGCGCACTCCTCCTGCGTCAGCCACGTGCCGTTCGAGCACACCTCGTAGGTCGACGAGTTGCAGCGATGGGAGCCGAGGTTGCACTCGGGCTCCATGCCGTCGACGGCCGTGTCATCGCCGCCGCCCTTGCGCGACGAGGGTCCGCAGGCGGAGAGCACCAGGAACAGACCGAGGAGGAGGCGCATGGGGAGCTCCTAGTCGCAGGCGCCGGCGACGGCGCAGTCACACGGGACGGGTTGATCGTTGACCTTGCACTCGTTGACGACCTGGTTCGCGAACAGGAACTGCTGGACCTGGCGCAGCGCCGGTGGCTTCTTGTTGATGCCGGAGTGCGTGCCGTTGTCCTCCGACGGCGGCTGGTTGGTGTCGGGCGGCAGCGGCGTCGGGTGCGCGTTGTAGAGCGTGATCCCGCTCGTCAGCGGGCCGGGCGTCGGCGGCAGCTTCCACGGCTCCTTCACGGCGGGGCCGACCAGCTTGATCCCCATCTCGCGCGCGATCACCTCGGTCGAGATGTTCGTCACGAGGCAATCGCCGACCGTGTACCACATGAGGATGTCCTTCGGCGCCTGGCCGAACAGCGGGTCCTTGATGACGTGCGCGGCGGTGGTGATCGGATCGTAGGGCTCCATCGCGAGGCCGAGGATCGCGACGACGAGCTGGTACACCGCGGGGTCCTTGTAGCTGCCCTGCGCGGCGCCGAGCAGCGCGAACCACGCCGCCGAGCGCTCGAACAGCATCGACCAGATGCCGCCCGGGACGGCGAGCACGCCCTTCTTGAAGTTCGGGTCGTACGCCATGAGCGTGTTGCCCATGATCCCGCCCAGCGATCCGCCGATGTAGAACGTGCGCTGCGGATCGATCACCGCCTGGCCGTTGAACTTGAACTCGGCGGCCGCCGCCATCTTCCCGCGCGTCACGCTCTCGAGCGAGATGAAGTCGATGATCGACTGCGCGAGCTTCTCGCTGATCTGGCGGCCGCGGTTCATGTCGTTCACCGCGAGCGGCGCGAGCTGCAGCTGGCGCGACGTGAGGCCGATGAAGTCACCGGCGATGATGACGAGGCAGTGATCCTCGGCGAGCTTCCCGACGAAGTCGTCGTCGAGGTACTCCTTCGCGGAGCCGAACAGGCCATGGCCGAAGATCACCGTCGGGCGCGGCAGCGGCTGGGCGCCGGTGGTGACGCAGTTCGGGATGATCGCGGCGAACTGCGCGTCGCGCAGGCCCTGGTTCTCGGGGAGACCGTCCGCACCGCGGCGGAGAATCGACGGGTCGGTCTCGCCGGCGGTCAGGAAGTCCGGCGCCTTGTACGTGCCGAGGTAGCGCTTGTACGTCGTCGGCAGGTTCGGCTGCGTCTCCTTGATCGCGAACGACAGGTTCGCGCCATCGGTGCCGATCACCGGCAACGCCTTCGCGCGCATCGTCGTCAGGTCGGAGCGCATGAACTCGTCGGAGGCGGTGACGAAGTCCCACGCGAGGACGAGGTCGCCCTTCTCGATGCCGAGGGTCGCGAGCTTGTCGAAGATCGCCGGCCAGCGCTTCTTGATCTCGGCGAACCGCGGGTGGCTGAAGTCCTTGCCGTCGCGCAGCGCCTCGAACCCGGGCGGAGAGGCGAGCTCGCCGCCGTCGGCGGCCTTGACGCCCTTCTTGATCGCGACGACGTAGCGCGTGCCGGGCCGGAGGCGCGCGAGCGGGCGGATGATCAGGTCGCGCTTCGCGATGTCCGTCACGTTCTGGTCGATCTCGGCCATGAACGGCGTGCGCTCGCCGCGATCGATGTCGATCAGCGCGATCGGTGCGCTCGGCGACAGCGACTCGTCGATGTTCTTGAAGCTCGGCAGCCCCTGCGGCGACACGCCGCTCGGGAACGCGACGAGCATCGGGCCCGACAGCGTGAAGCCGTCGTAGCGGTTGAACAGGTCGGGCTGGACGATCTCGCCGTCCTCGTTCTTCGGCATCGCCTCGACGGGAAGATCGACGCGGAAGCCGGTCATCGACGCGGTGTCGGCCTTCAGGTACGTCGCGGACGGCCACGGCAGGAGGCAACCCTCGCCACCGAGTGGATTGCACGGGTCGGGAATCCCCGACGTGTTGCCGTCATCGCCGCACGCGGCGCAGAGGACAAGGCTCAGCAAGACGAGCTTCTGCATGTACTACCCCCCGAAGGTGCCGGCGAACCTATCACTGCCTCTCGACGAGGTGCAGCCCAAACCATTGTCCCCCCCGCCCGCCCGAGGCAAACATCACGGGTCCGTGCTCGCCGAGCTGCTCGATCGCCTGCTCTACCGGCACCCCTTCGAGGGGGCGAGTGCCCGGCGCTACGCCCGGAAGGAGCGGCCGGCCTTCGAGGCCCTCGACGACCGGATCCTCGACGGGCTGGGCCTCGACGGAGCCCGCACCTTCCTGGACCTCGGCTGTGGTCCGGCCACGCTCGTTCAGCGGGTGCGCGAGCGCCACCCCGACCTCTGCGTCATCGCGATCGACCCGAGCCGCGACTTCGCCTCCGCCCCCGGCGTGCTCCGCGCCCGCGGCGAGGCCCTCCCCCTCGCCGACCGGTCGATCGATGTCGCGCTCTGCCTGTCCTCGATCCGCCACGTCCAGGACCGGCGCGCCACGCTGCGCGAGCTGCGCCGCGTGGTCCGCGGGCGGCTCGTCATCGTCGAGCTCGATCCGGAGGCCGACGCGCGTCGGATCGCCGCGCACGCCTCGCGGCTCGACGGCGCGCTGCTGCGCCGCGTGTTCGGACCACTGGTCGTGAAGACCGCTCCGACGGCGCGGGCGGTCGCGCGACTCGCGGCCGAGGCGGGCTTCACGCAGCTGTCGCTGCGGGCCGACCCGATCCAGCCGGTCTACGTCCTGGAGCTGCGCTGATGCGCGGGTGGGTGCGGCGGACGTCCGAGCTCCACGACGAGCTCGCGGCGATCGCGGACGTGCCGGCGTCGTGGTGGCTGGTCGCGGGCGGCGCCGCGGCGGTCGAGCCGATGCGGCCCCGCGCGCAGTACGTGATCAGCGATGCGGCGCCCGCCGCCGACACGTTCATGGCGACGCGCTCGGCCGCCCCCGACGCTCCGATCCGGGACGCGATCGCGCGGGCGTATGCGGCGCGGGCGGCGATCCGCGCGCTCGACGGCAAGCTGCCCGATCAGCCGCTCGCGGTGACGATCCGCCGCACGAACGGCTCCGGGGCGCGAACGGTGCCGAGCACGCTCGACGTCGCGGCGTTCGCGTTCGGCGATCGCGTGATCGCCGCGCGCCTCGACGGCGACGATCGCGCGCTCGCGCAGCGGCTCGCCGCCGGGGCGTCGGAGCCCGACCTGCCGACGCCGTTCGTGTGCGTCTCGATCGGTGACGAGCCGCTCGCCACCGCCCGCCACGGTCACCGGCGGGCGTGGCAGGACGGCGCCGGTCCGTGGCTCGGCCTGTCGCGGTCGGGCGACCTCTCCGTCGTGTCGACGTGTCACCTCGCCGTCGACGGGTACGGCCACGCGTGGCTGACCTCGCGGATCGCCGAGGAGCACGCGCCGCACTACGCGCGAGCACCGCACGGGCTCGTCATCGCGTGCCCGCCGCTGCCGATCACCGGCGAGGCCATCCCGCTCGGCATCGCGTGGCGCCGGCTGCACGCGCCGGGGCCGCGCGCGCTGCCGCTCGCCTACGCGCTCGGCCGCGTGCTCCACCGCGCCGCCGGCGATCCCGAGGCGCGGTTCTCGCCGACGTTCCAGATCCCCGTCGCGCGCGGACCCAAGAGCGACCCGCTGCGGGCGCGCCGTCGCGTCGCGCCGTCGTTGCTGTCGCTGCGGTTCTTCCGCGGCAGGCCGGAGCCGTACGAGGCGTTCGAGGCGCGGGCGAAGGTCGTGCTCGCCCGCGAGGCGGCGGGCCATGGCCTGATCGCGCGCCTGCTGTCCGCCGCCGAGGCCGCGCCGCTGTCGCTCGCCTGGAAGCGCGCCGCGCTCTCGACCGGCAGGCCGAAGTGGCTCGAGCGGATGGCCGAGGTGCTCGGCGGACGCGCGTGCCTGTCGCGGATCCGCGTCGACTTCCCGCTGGCGCCGACGTGCGCCGTGTCGTCCCCGGCGCTGCTCGCGAGCGACGACGATCCGCTCGGCGCGTGCGTGGTCACCGTGATCGACGACGGCGCCGCGGCCGCGATCACCGTCTGCGGCTCCGGCCTCGCCGGCACCGACGCCCGGGCCGAGGCGTTGATCGACGAGCTGATCGAGCTGCTCTGACCTACGGTCCGCCGAACACCCTCGAGGTCGCGCCGACGTGGATGCCGGTGATCCACGACTCGTCGAGCAGGCTCTTGCCGGCGCTCGCGCCGACCTGGATGTGCGGCGTGACCCACACGGACGCGCGGCCGCGCGCCTCGAGTGCGGGCATCGACTCGATGATCGACGACGTGGTCTCGCACGCGAGGTAGTGCGACTCGTACTGATAGATCAGCGAGCGGACGCCGCCCGCCGCCTCGACGCCGAGATCGAGCCGGCCGAGCCGCGTGCGCGCGCCGACCACGCCGAGCAGCCCCGCGACGCCGACGCCGGTCGCCTCGATGTTCGGCGCGCCGCGCTCGGTCGCCGACATCATCTCCGCGGCGACGCGGCCACCCGCGAGCCCGCCGATGTTGCCCTCGGCACCGACATAGAGCCCCTTCGCCAGCGCGACCCCGAGGCGTAGCGTGCCGACGATCGCGGTGTCGCTCTCGGGCTGCCGCGGCGCGACGACGCGGTAGCTGAACGAGTCCACGCCGTGGGTGACCGTGCCGGTCCGCGACGCGAGCGGCGACGTCACCTGGAACATCGAGGTGCCGAGCTCGACGGAGATCGCCGGCATCGCCGCCCAGTCGATCTGCGGGCTCGGCCCGACCGGCGTGCCGTCGTCGTCGTCGTCCGACGAGAACGACGACCACGAGTCGTCGCTGCCGCTGTCCCCACCGCCGCACGGCGCGGCGGCCGCCTCGCGCGCCATCAGTCCTGCCAGCATCACGAGTCCCAGCGTGCGCATGTCGCTAGGAGACGCACGGGCGTGTTCGGGTTCGTTGCGCGGCTGTTGCGAACTGCGAAGCGCGGACGCGCGCCGACTGCTCACGCAGTGATTACGCAGTCGCCGCTGGCAGTTGCCGGCAACTCGGGCGGCGGCTAACGCGCTCGCCGGCTCCGCCGGTCGCGACGGCAACCCGGGGCAATCGCTCGCCGACGTGGTGGTCCGACCTTTGCTCGACGACCGCGCATGCAACCGCGCATCGTCCTCGTCGCCTCGCTGCTCGTCGCCCTCACCGCCTGCGGCCTGCCCTCGCTTCGGAGTCGCGCGGAGGCACTCGGCGCGAAGACGGTCGCCCGGGTGCAGCCGCTCGTCGCGTCGGCCCGGGTCGACGTCGGCGTCGACCTGCAAGCAGTCGCGGCGGGCGCGCTACGCACGAAGGCGCGACACCGGCTCGCCGCGCCGAGGCCGATCGCGATCGACAAGACCGCGCGGCCATCGAGCCCGGCGCCCCAGCGCGTGCGACCGGCGCTGGCGCCGGCGTCCGCACCGCTGCCGGTCACGACCCGGCGCACGACCGTGGTGCCACCCGACGTCTTCCTGCTGACCGGAGTGACCTACGGCGGGAAGGAGATCTGTCAGGAGTTCCGCTCGATCGAGGTCTGTACGCGGTCGTGCCTGGACCAGCAGCGCCTTCGCACGCCGGGCGGCGACGAGGCCCAGGATCCCGACAGCGTGAAGCACTGCGCGTGCGGCGACTACGATCGCGGCTGCTAAGAGTTGTCCCAGAAGTCGGCAAAGGAGCCGGACTGAGAGGACCTGCCAGTTCGCCATCGCGTTCGGTCGGACGTGGTCCGGCCGAGGCCGGTCTCATTCCGGGTTGAACACGCGGCCATGCCAGCGTTTCGCCGAG
>JAEUJX010000367.1 GCA_016794545.1 Myxococcales bacterium | reverse complement strand
AGAGCACGTGGCTCGACACGAGGATCGTCTTGCCGAGCGCCTTCAGGAGCTTGATGCGCGCGATGATGTCGACGCGCGCCATCGGATCCACGCCGGTCAGCGGCTCGTCGAGCAGCAGGAAGTCCGGATCGTGCGCGATCGCGGTCGCGAGCTTGGTGCGCTGCCGCATGCCCTTCGAGAAGCCCTTGACGCGGCGATCGCGCGCGTCGGTCATCCCCATGATCTCGAGCGCGGCCTCCGCCTTCGACTTCGCGAGGTGGCGGGGCACACCGGCGAGCTGCGCCATCACCGTGACGAGCTCCCACGCGGTCAGCTCGTCCCACGTCTTCTCGTGCTCCGGCGCGTAGCCGATCCGCCGGCGCACCGCGACGTCGTCGAACGGGCTCTTGCCGTACACCGTCAGCGAGCCGCGCGACGGGCGCAACAGGCCGGCCATCAGCTTGATCAGCGTCGACTTGCCGGCGCCGTTGGGACCGAGCAGCCCGACGATGCCGCCCTTCAGGCGCCACGTCACGTCGGAGATGCCGAGCACGTGGCCGTACCACTTGCTGCAGTTGTCGACGCTGACCACCGCGCTCACGACGCGCCTCCGACGCCCGCGCCATACGCGCGGCGCACCTGGACGGCGAGGATCGCGATCGCGGCGCCGGTGTGCGCGAGCAGCGACGCGAGCGCGGCGTCCCAGGGCACCCAGCCGGCGCGCCCGCGGAACAGCTGGAGGTCGAACACCTTGTTCGCCACCGCCTCGAGCGCCGTCGCGAGATCCAGCGCGCCGATCCAGCTGTGCGACGCGCGGCCGAGCAGGCTGACCATCAGCCCGAACACGAGGTAGTACGCGGCCCACAGCGCCATCGCGTGGCGCACGTTGCCGAACATCGACGAGAACGCGAGCGGTACCGCGGCGAACGCGACCGTGCCGAGCACGCCGATCGCGAGCGCCTTGGGCACGAGGTGCAGCGTGTCGGCGAGCTGCGGCATGTCATCCGACAGGCCGAGCCGCGCGAGCGACAGCACGAGCGGCCCCGCGACGAAGATCAGCGCCATCAGCGCGCACATCCCGGCGAGCTTGCCGAGCACGTAGTCGCGCGGCCGCACGCTGCGCGCGAAGTAGAACGTGAACGCACCCGACTGCATGTCGCCGGCGACGACGCGCGCGCCGATCGTCAGCGACACCAGGAACGCGGCGCGCGTGTACCACTCGATCGATTTCGGCAGCGCGGCGTCCGCCATCGTCGCGGCGAAGTTGCCGCCGAAGTCGCGGATCATCTTGTCGCGCAGAATGAACATCACGCCGCCCGCGATGAACGTGACCAGGACCGCGATCCCGAGGCTCGCCTTGAACCGCCACCACGTCTTCCAGCCGGTCGCGATCTGGTTGCGCAGGATCACGCGCCACCGGGTGCCCGCCGAGCTGCGCGCACCGGCGTAGCGCTTGTAGCCGAGGTCGTGGACCGTTCCCGTCGCGCTCCCGGCGTCCGCGTGGGGCTCGCTCACGAGGCCTCTCCGATGATCCGCAGGAACGCGGCCTCGACGCTCTCGCGGCGAACGCCGAGCCCGCGCACCTGGAGCCCGACCTCCCTCGCACGCGCGAACACCAGCTGATTCGTCGCGGTCTCCGGCAGGTCGATCGCGACGAGCACCGGCGACTTCACCGTGCAGGTCGCGCCGGCCTCGGTCATCACCTCGGCGAGCTTCTTCGCATCGGCCTTCACCTCGACGAAGATCTCGGTGTCGGGGCCGCGCGCACCGCGCAGCTCGTCGATCGTCCCGACGAAGCGCACGGTGCCCTTGTGCATGATGACCGCGTGGTCGCACACGCGCTCGACGTCGGGCAGGAGGTGGGTCGACAGCACGATCGAGCAGTTCCGCCGCTCCGGCAGCTCGGTGATGAGCTCGAGCATCTCGTCGCGCGAGCGCGGATCGAGACCGTTCGTCGGCTCGTCGAGGAACAGCAGCTCGGGGTCGTGGACGAGCGCCTGCGCGAGCTTCACGCGCTGCTTCATGCCGGTCGAGTAGGTCTCGATCGGCTGGTAGCGCTTCTCCTCGAGCCCGGCGTAGTACAGCGCGGCGTGCGCGCGCTGCATCGCCTCGGTGCGCGGCAGCCCCGACAGCTCGCCGGCGTACGTGCACAGCTCGACCGCGCTCATCCCCGACAGGTACGCCTCCTGCTCGGGCATGTAGCCGACGCGGTCGCGGATCTCGGTGCCCTGCGTCGCCGCGTCGAGCCCGAGCACCTTCGCGCCTCCCTCGAACGGGATGATGCCGAGCAGCGCCTTCAGGAGGGTCGACTTGCCGGCGCCGTTCGGACCGAGCAGTCCGATGATCTTGCCGTCGATCGCCGCGTCGATGCCGCCGAGCGCCGTGATCGCTCCGTACCGCTTGGCGAGCCTGGCGACGTCGATCAGGCTCACCGCAGGACCTCGACACGGACCGGGACCACCCCGGCCTCGATCATGTCGAGCCGCCGGGCCGCGCCCTCGGAGACGTCGATGATCCGCTGCTTGTTCCCGTAGGGCCCGCGGTCGTTGATCCGGACCTCGACCGAGCGCCCGTTCTTCTTGTTCGTCACTCGCACGCGCGTGTTCATCGGCAGCGTGAGATGCGCCGCGGTCATCGCGTTCTTGTCGAACCGCTCGCCCGACGCGGTCGGCCCGCCGTGGTGCCGGCCGCCGTACCAGGTCGCGAGTCCCTCCTGCACGCCCGCGCGGATCGCCGGCCGGCTCCCGCCTCCGCCCCCGCGCTTCCCCGTCGTCTGCTTCGGCGCCGACGACGTGCACGCCACGAGCACGACGAGCGCGAGGCCTAGCGCACGCACCCGGCCCCCAGCGCGCGTCCGGCCTTGTCGAGTGCCGCCTTGCGGAGCTGGGCGCCGGTCGGGCCGTCGCCGAGGGCCTTGCGCACGTCCTCGCCGTGGCCGGGCCCGGTGATGTCGCGCATGTACGCCATGCGCTCGAACGTGTCGGAGTGCTCCTTCGTGTGGCACTGCGTCTCGCACAGGCCCTGCTTCGGGGTCCGCATCACGGAGGGAGGGCGCTCCTCGCCGCCCATCTTCACGTGGATCGAGCCGGGCCCGTGGCAGGTCTCGCACTGCACGTCCTGGAGCTTGTCGTTGTACGCGAGGTTCGAGCCGCCCGGCTTGTCGTACCCGGTCACGTGGCAGCCGATGCAGTCGAAGTCGAGCTGCTGGCCGCGCTTCACGAGCGTCTCCCACGCGTGCGCGTGGCGCGTGGTCTTCCAGAACTCGACCGCGTCGGAGTGGCAGTCGTCGCAGGCCGCGCCGCCGACGTAGCTCGCCTCGCCCTTGGCATCCGGCGGCTGCTTGCCGGCCATCGCCTTCGCGTTGAGCTGCCCCGCGGCCGCGTAGAACTGCGTGATCGCGGTCTGCGTGTCGACGTCGCACGCGAGCGCCTTGTTGATCTTCACCTGCTCGAACGTGAAGTAGCTCCCCTTGTCGGGGGCGACCGTCGGCGACGTCTCGAGCCGGGTCTTCTCGGCCGCGAGATCGGCGCGCTCCTGCCGCTTCTGCGCGACGAACGCCTTGTCGGCCGCCGGGTCCGCGGCCCACTTCGCGAGATCCGCGTCGAGCGCGGCGAGCCGCTTGTCGATGCCGGCGATTCGCGCCTTCGCCGCCGCCGGACCGATCGCGTCGACGAGCGGGCCGGAGCCGCGCAGCGTGATCGCGAGCTTCGCGACGTGCTGGCCGCGGTTCGTCGGGATCACCATCCACGCGTCGCCGACCTTCGTGGCCTCGAGCTCCGCGTGATCGGGCTCCGGCGCGGCGAGCCCGAGGCCCGCGATCGCGAGATCGACGCCGGGGAGGTCGCGCACGAGCTTGACCGCATCGCGCTTCGAGGCGGCCTGGACGAGCGCGACGACGAGCTGCGCGCCGTCGCCCCGGAGCTCCGCGATCGCGGCCTTGCCGGCCGCGGCGGGGTCGGTGACCTTCAGCGCGGGCACCGTGTCGAGCGCGATCACCCCGAACACGCCGACCTTCTGTCCGCCGACCTCGATGATGCGCGGCTTCTCGGTCGGCCACGGCGAGCCGGCCGGCAGGTTCACTGCCTGGCGCGGCACGCGCGCGTGGTCGGGACCCTTGGGGAGGTCGGCGGGCCCCAGGCCCACGGCGCCGACCCCGAGCTTGTCCTTGTACGTCCTCATCAGCAGGTCGGCCTTCAGCTCCTCCTGGGCCGCGAGGTGGTCGGGCACCGGGCTCTTGGAGTAGAGGACCGAGCCCGCGTCGAGGACCAGGGTCGGGCCGGACGAGCGTGCCCCGACGACCAGCTGGGCCGTGCGCGAGAGGTCCCCCAGCGGATCGCTGGTGCAGCCGCACGGGGCGATCTGGCCGCGCATCTCGCCCAGCGCGATCAGCGTGAAGCCGGCCTCGCCGCCGGCGGTGCCCCCGCCGCCGCCGCCTTTGACCTCGGACTTCTTGCAACAAGCGGTCGCCGCGAGCGCGAGCAACAGCCCGAGCCGGCGTGCCTTTCCGGGCGCCATCGCCCGCCGATATAGCACGTTGACAGGGGGGGGATGCCTGGGTAGATTGCCGCGCTCTTAGCTCCAAGGATCTCCATGGCCGTCGCGATTCGATTCTCTCGTCAGGGTAAGAAGAAGTCCCCGTTCTATCGCATCGTCGCCGCTGACAAGCGCGACGCGCGTGATGGCCGCTTCATCGAGCTCCTGGGCACCTACCACCCGACCACCAAGGTCCTGAAGCTCGACAACGAGCGCTACGAGAAGTGGATCAAGGTCGGCGCGCAGCCGTCCGGCACCCTCGCCTCGGTCATCAAGCGCACCGCCCGCGCGGCGGCGAAGCCTGCCTGATCATGGGCCCCGAGGACGACGACGATCGCGACGATCGTGACGAGCGCGGTGATCGCGGGCCGCGCGGCGATCGCCCGCAGGCCGTGTCGCCTGACGTCGCCGAGCTGATCCGCTACATGGCGGTGAACCTTGTCGACAAGCCTGACGAGGTCCGCGTGGAGCTCGTCGAGGAGCGCCAGGCGAACGTGTACGAGCTCGAGGTCGCGGAGGCCGATCTCGGCAAGGTCATCGGCCGCGGCGGCAAGACCGCCCGCGCCCTGCGCACGGTCGTCCAGGCCTGTGCGCCGCGTTCGCGCAAGCGGACGCTGGTCGAGATCCTCGAATAGCCGGAGTCCCCATGCGGGGGGATCCGAGACTCGAGATCGGCGGCATCGCCCGCGCCCACGGCATCAAGGGCGAGGTGGTGGTGCACACGCACGACCCCGACAGCGAGATCCTCGGGGAGCTCGAGTCGATCTACGTCGGTGGGGTCGAGAAGAAGATCGTGGAGGCTCGCCCGTCTCAGAAGGGCTGGCTCGTCCTGTTCGAGGGCATCACCACCCGCACCGAGGCGGAGCACCTGCGCGGTCAGGTCGTCGAGGTCGATCGCGAGCTGCTCGAGCTCGCCGACGGTGAGGTCCTGCTCGACGACCTCGTCGGCTGCAAGGTCGTGACGATCGACGGCACGCCGTGGGGCACGGTCGCCGGCATCGAGCTCTCGCCCGCGCAGGAGATCCTGGTGATCCACGACGGCGAGGTCGAGCGCATGCTGCCGCTCGTCGATCAGTTTGTCACCAACATCGACATCGCCGCGGGCGTCGTCACCGTCGATCCGCCCGAGGGGCTGCCGGAGTCGAAGGTGACGGTTCGATCGTGAAGTTCACGGTCGTCACGATCCTGCCCGAGTTGATCGAGCCGGCGTTGACGGCCGGCGTCGTCGGTCGCGCGCGCGAGGCCGGCGTGATCTCGGTGACCACGGTGAACCCGCGCGACTTCACCTCCGATCGCCACCGCACCGTCGACGACACGCCGTACGGCGGCGGTCCCGGCATGGTGATGAAGCCCGAGCCGCTGCTCGCCGCGATCGGCGCCGCGGCCGGTGCGCCGCCGGCTCATCGCGTGCTGCTGTCGCCCGCGGGCGCGCGGCTCACGCAGGGGCGCGTGCGCGAGCTCGCGAAGCTGCCGCACCTCGTGCTCGTGTGCGGCCGCTACGAGGGCATCGACGAGCGCGTGATCGAGCTCGCGATCGACGAGGAGCTCTCGCTCGGCGACTACGTGCTCTCCGGCGGCGAGCTCGGCGCGCTCGTCGTCATCGATGCGTGCGCGCGCCTCGTGCCCGGCGTGCTCGGCGAGCCGGCGAGCGCCGACGAGGAATCGCACTCCGCCGGCCTGCTCGAGTATCCGCACTACACGCGGCCGGCGAAGCTCGTCGCGCCCGCGCCGCCGCCCGCGATGCCGGGCGAGACGCGCGAGCTCGACGTACCGCCCGTGCTCCAGTCCGGCAATCACGCCGCGATCGCCGCGTGGCGCCGCCAGCAGTCGCTCGCGCGCACGGCCGCGCGCCGCCCGGATCTGTTCGCGAAGCACCGGCCGACGAAGGCCGACGCGAAGCTCCTGCCTCCGCACGTCGCCGACCGTACGCACCTCGCGCTCGTGCACCACCCGGTGTTCGATCGTACGGGCAAGATCGTCACGACGTCCCTGACGAACTTCGACATCCACGATCTCGCGCGATCGTCGATGACCTACGGCCTCGCCGCGTATCACCTGGTCACGCCGGTGACGTCGCAGCGCGAGAAGGCCGAGCACATCGCGAAGCTGTGGCTCGACGAGACGGACCTCCCTCGCAAGCCGCCCGCGAGCGGATCGCGCGCCGGCGCTCTCGCGCGCGTGCGCACCGCGGACTCGATCGAGACCGTGATCGCCGAGCTCACCGCCGAGTACGGCACCGCGCCACTGGTGGTCGCGACCAGCGCGCGCGCCGAGTCGTTCCCGGGCGTGCCCCGGAGAACTCCGGAGGAGCTGGTCGCCGAGGCCGCGGTCCGGCCCGAGCCCCTGCTCGTCCTCCTCGGCACCGGATGGGGCCTCGCCGATCACCTGATTCCCTCGGTGTCTCGGCTGCTTGCGCCGATCGAGGGTCGTTCGGACTGGAACCATCTTTCCGTCCGCTCCGCGGGCGCGATTCTGCTCGACCGGCTGTTCGGTCGCGCGCCTTGACGACGAGGGGTGTTCTCTGGCAGAACCCTGCGTCCCAACGGGTTTTTTGCCGGATGATGAACATGAGCGCCAGCCGAATCCTCGACTCCATCAACAAGTCCCAGCACCGGCAGGCGGCTCTCCCCGAGTTCCGCCCCGGCGACTCGATCAAGGTGTGGGCGAAGATCCGCGAGGGCGAGAAGACGCGCCTCCAGGCCTTCGAGGGCGTGTGCATTCGCCGCGTGTCGAAGGGCTCGCGCTCGACCTTCACGGTCCGCAAGATCTCCTACGGCGTCGGCGTCGAGCGCGTGTTCCCGGACAACTCGCCGAACATCGACAAGATCGAGATCGTGCAGCGTGGCCGCGTGCACCAGGCGAAGCTCTACTACCTGCGCGATCTGTCCGGTAAGGCGGCGCGCATCAAGGAGCGCGAGGGCAGCAACGAGCAGGCGTCCGCCTCGGCCGAGACGGCTGAGGGCGGCGAGGCCGCCACCGGCGAGGGTGGCGAGAAGAAGGCCCGCGGCCGCAAGGCCAAGAAGAAGGACAAGGCCGCGTAAGCGCCTTCGTCGTCTTCTTCGTTCTCCTCGATCAAACTCGAACCTCGCGGCTCCCCGCTCGGGTCGCAGCCGCAACACTCGCACCGGCCCGTTCCTCGCGCCGTTGTCCGGGTCGTGTCCGGCCCCCGCGTGATCGAGGCAAGCTCGACCTGACCGAGGCGTTCATCGATGGTTCCCATGCGGGGGCTTGCGCCCGTCGGGGGGCGGCGTGCCCGTGCGAGGCGTATGCGACGGCCGGCGTCGATCACCGCGCTCGGTTCGCACGGTGATCGCCGCCCGGGATGCGTTCTACGGAGATGCGGGCGCCGGCTGCAGGATGCCGATCGCCGCGCCCTGCGGATCGCGGAGCACGCTGAAGCGCCCGACGTTCGGGATGTCGTCCGGCGGAACGACGAGCTCGAAGCCGAGGCGCTTGGCCCGTGCGGCGGTGTCGTCGGTGCTGGCGACCTGCACGTACGGCAGCCAGTGCTGCGGGATGCCGGGCATCGGCGAGGTCATCACGCCCGCGCGCGGTTTCCCGGCGCTCTCGAGCACGTGGTAGGTGCCCATCGGCCCCATGTCCATCGGCGCGTCGGTGAAGCCGCCGATCGTCGCGTAGAACGCGACGGACGCCTCGGGCGCGTCGGTGTAGAGCTCGTTCCAGCACCACGTGCCGGCGACACCGCGGTACTCGGCCGCCTCGGGCTTCCTCGGCTGCCACAGCGCGAACACGCCGCCCTTCGGATCGGCGACGACCGCGTAGGTGCCGAGGTCGCCCATCGCCTGCGGCGCCATCTTCACGCTGCCGCCGGCGGCCTCGATCGCGGCGACGGTCTTCGCCGCGCTCTCGACCTGGAGGTGCGCGAGCCACGTCGCGTGCGCCGGCGCTCCGGGAGGCGCGGGCACGTAGCCGCCGATCGTGTGCTCGCCCGCGGCGATCATCGTGTACTGCCCGCCGGGGAGACCGGGCGCGGGCATCGACTGCGTCTTCCAGTGGAACAGCTCGCCGTAGAGGCCCTGGGCCTTCGCGGCATCCTTCGACACGTACTCGAACCAGCAGAACCGACCGCTCGGAAACGTCATGGCATCCATCCTTCGTGTTGGGGTTTCAGCCACGGGTCGAACGGGGACGCGCCGGATCGACAGCGCCCGCGAAAAACCCCGCGGTGGCAGCAAGCGCCCGGGATCGCTGGCACGCTCGGGCGATGAGCGACGCGTATCGCACGTCCGCCTATCGCTGCCCGAGCTGTCCGGACGCACCGCTGCGGGAGTTCCAGGACCGGCTGGTCTGCGACGAGTGCACCGGCATGCTGCTCGCCGACCACGACCTCGGCGCGTCGGTCCAGGAGCTCACCAAGCAAGCCGCGCCGGTGACGGTCGCGAACGGGCGGCCGAGCGACAAGACGTGTCCGCGCTGCACGCGCGCGATGAGCGTGGTCGACGTGACGATCGGGCGGATCCGGAGCCCGCGAGGACACCTGCGCTGCGAGGACCACGGCACGTGGTTTCCGCGCGACGCGCTGTCGGGCGTGTTCGCGCGCGCGAGCCGCAGCGCGCCGGGGCACACGCGATCGGGTGGCGGCCTCTCGGGGGACAGTCCGCAGCCGTTCGGCGGCGGCGGGATGTCCGGGGCGATCGGCTCGATCGGGCGTGCGTTCGGCGCGGGGCCCGCGTCGGCGCGCCTCGCAATAAGCCAGTGGCGCGACTCGCGCCCGCGGACGCACACGCTGTTCGTGAGCGCGTTCAAGGACAGGGCGCTCGGCTGCCCGGTGTGCAAGGACCGGAAGCTCCAGTTCGCCGGCGATCGCTGGGGCTGCACCGCGTGCGCCGGCTCGTTCGTCGAGGACGCCGCGCTCGCCGCGATGGTCTCGGAGATGACGCACGCGCCGTGGGAGGTGCCGCCGGTGACGGGCGCGGGATCCGATCGTCCGTGCCCCGCGTGCGGCACGCGGATGATCGTCGAGGTCCTCGAGGCTGTGACGATCGACCGCTGCGCCGGTCACGGCGTGTGGTTCGACGAGGACGAGCTCCAGACCGCGCTCCACCACGCGAGCGAGCCGAAGCAGGACGGCGTGGTCAGCTGGGTGAAGCGGCTGTTCCACCGCCACGGCGAGACCGGCGGCTAAGAGTTGTCCCAGAAGTCGGCAAAGGAGCCGGACTGAGAGGACCTGCCAGTTCGCCATCGCGTTCGGTCGGACGTGGTCCGGCCGAGGCCGGTCTCATTCCGGGTTGAACACGCGGCCATGCCAGCGTTTCGCCGAG
>JAEUJX010000364.1 GCA_016794545.1 Myxococcales bacterium | reverse complement strand
TGAACGTCGGCGAAGCGCGTGAGCCCGCCCGCGCCGAGGTAGCCGTACGCGGAGTTGATGACGAGCTTCATCGCCGCGGACATCGCCTCGTGGGTGGCGCGCTCGGGCGAGCCCGGCACCGCCGCGCGGGCGGCGGCCTTCGCGGCGAGGCGGCGGGTGGTGATGCGATCGACGAGCGCGAGTAGAGCGCCGAGCGTGTCGCGCGCCGGCGAGATCTGGAACGAGCGCATCAGCGACGGATAGAGCGACGCGACGTCGGCCTTGACGATGCGGTGCGCGACGCCCGCGGCGAACAGGTGCAGCGCGGCGCCCGCGTGCTGCGTACCGTCACCCTCGGCGTGCGCGGGCAGCGCCGTGTTCGAGCGGAGATAGGCGCGGACGAGCAGCGGATCGATCACGCCGGTCGCAGGGCCGGCGTCGGCGAGGCGCTCGTACCGGCGGGGCGCCATGCGCGCGAGCGCGAACGCGGGGCCGCCGAGCAGCCGTGCGACGCCCTCGACCTCCTCGACGTCGGCGCGCGCGTAGCGGCGCACGCGCTCCGGGTCGCGCAGGTAGACCGCGTGGATCTGATCGCCGCGCACGTGCTCGCGATCGGCGCCGGCGAGGCCGAGGTGGCGTGCGACGGCCTTGAGGCCGTGACCGGGCAGGTCGCGCGCGGCGAAGTCGTGGCGCAGCACCGCGTCGAGCGTGTCGATCAGCTCGCGGCCGGGCGCGACGAAGCGGACGCGCCGTGTGGCATCGGCGCCGATCGCGACGCCGCGGCGCGCGCCGCGCTGGCGCAGCCCGGTGCCGGTACGGCCGAGCGCCAGCGGGACGCCGAGCAGCTTCGCGCGCCGGTCGAGGAACGGCAGATCGAACCCGTGCAGGTTGTGGTTCTCGATCACGTCCGGATCGCACGCGCGCACGAGGTCCACGAGCCGGCGCACGAGCGCGGCCTCGTCGTCGCCTTCGAGCATCCGCACCTCGCCGTCGGGCGTGCGCGCGGCGACGAGGAAGATCCGATCGCGCTGCGGATCGAGGCCGGTGGTCTCGAGGTCGATCTGCATGCGGCGCAGCGCCTCGAACGGCAGGTCCTTGAAGTACGTGCGCCCCGAGGCGACGAGGTACTGCTCCTCGGGCGGGAGCACGAGCGAGGTGCCGGCGCGCGTGGCCAGGCGCTCGAGCGCGCGCAGGTCGTCACCGCGGACGAGGAAGCGCAGCGCGCCGTCGCCGGCGAGCTCGCGCCAGGTCGCACGCGGCGGCGGATCTTCGATGCGATCCACGAGCACCCATGGCCGGAACCGCGCGGTCTCGTGGCGCAGCTCGCCGTCGACGCGCCGCCAGACCTGCACGAGCCCGTCGCCCTCCGCCCACACCGAGACGATGCCGGGCGTGGGGTCCCACCCCTCGAGCCACTCGTCGCCGGGGTCGCGCGTCACGCCGCCATTCCAGCACGGCCCGCAAGATCCGGCGAGGTGTGGCAACGGGTGATCGGCGTCGTGCATTCACGCACGCCGTGCGTCCTGATCATCACCATGCTCCGCGCTGCCTGCGTGCTGGTCGCCGCGCTCGCCGCCTGTGCTCCGCGCTCGGGCGCGCAGGTGCCGCTCGTCGAGCCGCCGCCCACACCGTTGCCGGCCGCGGGTCTCCTGCCGGCGGGCGAGCAGATGAGCTGGGACATCTACTGGGAGGGCATCCTCGTCGGCAGCGCGAACCTCTCCGTCCTGCCCGGCGAGGCGCACAGCCGGTTCTCGACGACGATGCTCGCACGCGCCTTCGCGAAGGTCCGTTATCACGTGGTCAGCACCCTCGACGGCGGCCGGCCGACGGGCTCGCGCGAGGGCCTCACCATGCGCGGAGAGGCGAGCTCCGTGGTCGCGGCCATCGACGGTGCCCACTACTCGATCGACGACGGCCCGCGCCTCACCGTCCCCGGGGGAACGCCACTCCACACGCTGCACACCGCGCTCGCCGCCGTGCGCGCGTGGTCGCGTGGCGATGACGCACCGCCGGCGTACCTGTGGTTCGTCATGCGGCACACGCTGTATCGCCTCGACGTGGAGCGCCCGCGGAAGGGCGAGGCCCAGAGCCATCGCGCGCTCGAGATCCATGGCATGGTGCGCGCGCTCGACCAGTCGATCGATCCGGTCGACGTCACGATCTGGCTGTCGACGACTCCCGACCGCGCGCCGCTGCGGTTCGTCGTCGTCGCGGGCGGCGAGCGGGTCTCCGCCGAGCTGACCGAAACGACCGCCCGGTTCGCCTCGAACTGACGGTAGAGTGGCGACATGTTCCGCCGCGCCGCCGCCGTGCTGCTCGTGCTCGCCTCCGCCTGTGGCGACGACGCGAGCATGTCATCCCCGGATGCGAGCGCCGACGCCGCCGGCGACGCCGCGCCCGGCACGTGCGACGTCGGCGCGGGCTGGACGACCGCGCCCGCGGTGCGCGGTGGTGCGATCCAGGAGACCGCGGTCGTCGCGGTCGACGGCAAGATCTACGTGCTCGGCGGCTTCGACGGCTCGATCGCCGTCGTGCGCTCGGTGCGCGTGTTCGACACGCAGAGCTGCACCTGGTCCGACGGTCCGCCGCTGCCGAAGGCCGTGCACCACGCGAACGCCGCGGTCGCCGACGGCACGATCTTCGTGCTCGGCTCCATGGAGACGACCAGCTTCACCGCGATCGGTGACGTCTGGGCATGGAAGCCGGCGACCGAGACCGCGTGGACCGTCAAGGCGAGCATGCCGGCCGGCAGCCAGCGCGGCGCCGCCGTCGCCGGCGCGATCGCGGGCAGGATCTACGTCGCGGGCGGCCTCCGCGGCGGCGCGCAGACCACGCTCTCCGCATACGACATCGCGAATGACAGTTGGGACACCGCGCTGCCCGCGCTGCCGGTCGCGCGCGATCACGGGTGCGGCGGCGTCGTCGGCGGCAAGCTCTACGTCGTCGGCGGCCGCTCCGCCTCGATCACCTCGCAGTCGAACCTCGTCTACGAGTACACGCCCGGCGGCACGTGGGCGCTGCGCGCGCCGATGCCGACCGCGCGCGGCGGCACCGCGTGCGGCGTCACCGCCGATCGCATCGTCACCGTCGGCGGCGAAGGCAACGGCATGGCCGCCTCCGGCGTGTTCCCGCAGGTCGAGGTCTACGACGTCGCGGGCAACACCTGGAGCGCGCTGCCCGACATGAAGACGCCGCGCCACGGCACCGGCGGCGCGGTGTGGAACGGCGTGCTCTACGTGCCCGGCGGCGCCGACCAGCAAGCCTTCGGCGCCGTCGACACGCACGAAGCGCTGAAGCTGTAGCCGGACGGCCGTCCGGCCGCCCGGACAGCGCGCGTTGCACGAATTGCGCATCAATTAGGTCGGACCTAAATATCGAGCGTCTCGTCGATGCTGACCGAGCCTCGGACGAAGCGAGCCTTGCCGCCTTCCCAGGCGACCTTGCCCGACGCGATGCCCTCGTACATCTCGCGGAACAGCTCGGAGACCTCGGCGGAGAGGCCGAAGCCCGTGAACGTCGGGACGACGGCGGAGGTCGGTGCCTCGCTCGCCGCGACCGGCCTGCCGGTGAGCGTCGCGGCGGCGGCGGCGACGTCGTGGGCGGTGAGGTCGCGCGGGCCGGCGAGCTCGATGATCTGCGTGCCGGCGCCACCCTCGACGAGCGCCGCGGCGGCGGTGCGGCCGATGTCCCGGGTCGCGACCTGCGGGTAGGCGAAGCCGGCCGGGATGAACGTCGGCAGGACGCCCTGCGGGAGCATGCCGAGCGCGGCGCCCCAGTTCTCCTGGAAGTACGCGGCACGCACGAACGTCAGCGCGGCGCCGGTGGCGGCGAGCTTCCGCTCGGCGTGGTGGAGCGCGCGGATCGGACCCGTGCCCTCGGCGTGCTGCGCGCCGATCGAGGACAGGAACACGACGTGCGGAACGCGCGCGGCCTGGATCGCGGCGACCAGCACGTCCGTGCGCGCTGCGTTGCTCTCGAGCGGCGTCTTCGTCGTGACGTCGGGTGGCAGGAGCAGGTAGGCCCCCGCGACACCGGTCAGCGCCCGCGTCAGCGCGGCGCGGTCGGAGAGGTCGGCGATCGCGACCTCGGCGCCCTTCACGCGCCAGGCCTCGCCCTTGGCGGCGTCGCGCACGATGACGCGGACCTGCTTGCCCTGCGCGAGCAGCGTCTCCGCGACGACCGAACCCGTGTTTCCCGTGACTCCAGCGATTGCGTACATGGCGTGTCTCCTTGGTGGAAGCAGCGTGCGTCGCCCGGAGCCATAAGGGAAATCGATGATATGGATACTCATGATGCACGAGGCTCATGATGCGCTGGCCGGCGTGGACCTGAACCTCGTCCTCGCGCTGGACGCGCTGCTCGCCGAGCGGCACGTCACCCGGGCGGCCGGGCGGCTCGGGATCACGCAGTCCGCCGCCTCGCACGCCCTCGCGCGGCTGCGCGATCTGTTCGGCGATCCGCTGCTCGTGCGCGGCCCCCGTGGCGCGATGATCCCGACCCCGCGCGCGGAGGCTCTCGGGCCACAGGTCCACCGCGTGCTGGTCGAGCTCGCCGGCGTCCTGCGCGGCGAGGGCTTCGACCCGGCGACGGCGCGCCGCGTGTTCCGGATCGGCGCGGGCGACTACGCCGAGGTGGTGCTGCTCCCGAAGCTGATCGAGCGGGTCTCGCGGCTCGCGCCCGGGATCGAGCTGTGGGTGCACCCGTTCGGCGAGCATGGCGACGCGGAGCTCGCCGCGGGAACGCTCGACGTGGTGCTCGCGCCGCCGCGCGGAGGTGCACGAGGTGCGGGCGGCTACGAGAAGGTGCTGTTCGGCGAGCGCTTCACCTGCATCCTGCGGGCGGACCATCCGCTGGCCGGTGGCAGGCTCACGCTCCCGCGCTACTGCGCCGCCGCGCACGTGCTCGTGGCGCCGCGCGGCACGCCCGGCAGCCTCGTCGACACGGCGCTCGCCGAGCAGGGCCGCTCGCGGCGCATCGCGCTCGCCGTGCCGCACTTCCTCGTCGTGCCGTACATCGTCGCGGGCAGTGACCTCGTGGCCACCCTCGCGAGCCGCGTCGCCGCGCTGTTCACCGAGACGCTCGGTCTCGTTTCGATGCCTCCGCCCGTCGAGCTGCCGGGGTTCCAGATCGCGCTCGCGTGGCACGAGCGCAATCACCACGACGCGGCTCATCGCTGGCTGCGGGACCAGCTGCTCGCCGTCGCCGGCGAGGTACGCTAACCGCGTGGCGCTCCGCGTCCGCGTCTGCGAGATCACCGACGTCGTCCCCGGCGAGCTGCGCGGCTTCGCCGTGCCTGGCGTGACGTGGCCGGTGATGGTGACCTCGCTCGAGGGTGTCCTGGTCGCCTTCCCCGGCGTGTGCCCCCACGACGACGTCTCGCTCGTCGACTACGGCGTCCTCGATCCCGACCGCATGCTGCGCTGCCGCGTCCACGGCTATCGCTTCGACCTCGACACCGGCGCGTGCATGCACATGCCGTCGTTGCACCTGCGCCGCTACAAGATCACGGTCGTCGGGACCGAGCTCTTCGTGGACTTGCTCTGAATCAGCTAAGAGTTGTCCCAGAAGTCGGCAAAGGAGCCGGACTGAGAGGACCTGCCAGTTCGCCATCGCGTTCGGTCGGACGTGGTCCGGCCGAGGCCGGTCTCATTCCGGGTTGAACACGCGGCCATGCCAGCGTTTCGCCGAG
>JAEUJX010000353.1 GCA_016794545.1 Myxococcales bacterium | reverse complement strand
GGACCGCCGCCGCCGGCTCTCCGGCCGGCGCGGTGCGCGGCTCTCCGGCCGGCGCGGTACGGGGCTCTCCGGCCGGCGCGGTGCGCGGCTCTCCGGCCGGCTCGGCGCGGGCCTCGGTGGGCGGCTCGCTGGACGCACGCGCGGCCCGCGGCTCGCTCGGGGCGCGCAGCGGCGCGACGCTCGCCGAGGACGTGCCGGCCGAGGGCGTGCGGCGGTCCTCGGCGATCACGGGCTCGCGCTCGGCGACGATCACCCGCTTCTCGGTGACCACGACCTCCCGGGGGCTGTCCGGACGCCGGACCGTGCCGTCGGAGTCTCCCACCGGCTCGGCGGGCGTCGCCGGCGGCTCGGGAGCCGGCGTGGGCCCGCCGGTGTCGGGCGTCGCCGTCGACGACAGCGGCGTGCGGCGCGACCTGCGCGGCTTCTTCGGTGCGTCCCCGCCTCCGCCCGAGCCGTCGCCGGGCGTCACGTCGGCCTCCGGAACGGCGAGGCCGCGAGCAGGCGCTGCGCGGCGAACCAGGTGAGCGCGAAGACCGCCGCGGCGAACAGCGCCGCGTAGCCGAGGCCGCGCCAGGGGTGCTGCGCCATGCCGCCGGAGACCAGCCAGTTCTCGACGACGGCGAAGCCGCCGTTGAGACCGGCCGCGCCGAGCAGGCCGAGCATGACGAACAGGCCGCGGATCGGCGCGCGCCGCTGGGAGAACTTCGCGCGGCCCATGATGTAGCCGAGCGCGCCGGCGAACGAGGCGTGCGCGAGCGTGGTGACGGCGGCCTGCGCGGCCGCGTACGACAGGTAGACCTGGTGTCCCTGGTCCGACAGCCGGTGGTAGTTGACCCACAGCGCGAAGCCGGAGCCGCAGGCCATCATGTAGACGATGCCGTCCATCGGCTCGTCGAACTCGCGCGAGACGTAGATCGTGTAGCGGACGACCGCGTACTTGCACATCTCCTGCGCGAGGCCGGCGACGAGCACGGCGTAGAGCAGGCGGTCGAGCGAGAACGGATCGATGCCGTGCATCTCGAGCGCCTGGGGCGGCGCGGCGGTCGAGAGCACGAAGCCGGAGAGCGGCCCGGCGACGAGCGCGCCGAGCAGGCAGACGCCCGCCACGAGCTGGAGCGGCTCGGGCTCGTGCCGGTCCATCAGGTAGAAGAACGCGAGCCACAGCACCATCGGGACGCCGGCGAGGGCGATCGCGACGAAGGCGGGGAGGTGGAAGGCGTGGCGGATGCCGAACACCAGCTCGACCAGCCAGATCAGGCCGACGAAGCCGACGAGGCCGATGATCAGCACGAACTTGCTGCTCATCAGCAAGCCAGCACGGCGGAGTGACCACCGGGGCCTTCGCATCCCGAAATCTTACGCTGCCCGCGTCTAGCGCGCAGGTTCGTGGCCCCCTTAGAATCCGCGGACCGATTCCCATGGGCAAAAATCGAGGACCCGACGGGCAGTTGCTGACCATGCACGAGCTGGCGGCGTACCTGCATCTCGACGAGGCGACGGTGAGCAAGCTCGTCATGTCCGGGAAGCTTCCGTCGATCCAGGTCGATCGGCAGTGGCGATTCAAGCGCCAGGCGATCGATCAGTGGATCGAGGAGCAGCTGGTCGGCGAGGACGAGAGCTTCGCCGACGTGCCAGACGGCATGAAGTTGCCGCTCGAGGATCTGCTGCCGGATCAGGCGATCATCCCGACGCTGCGCGCGCGGACGCCGGTCGGCGTGATCGAGGAGCTCGCAGCGCGCGCGTACACCAATGGCTGGCTGCTCGACAAGCCGTGGTTCGTCGGCGCCGTCGTCGAGCGCGAGTCGCTCGCGTCGACGGCCATGGAGGGCGGCGTCGCGTTCCTGCACACGCGCGCGAAGGACAAGGGCAAGATCGGGCGGCCGTTCGTCGTCGTCGGTCGGTCGTGGGAAGGCATCATGTTCGGCGCGCCCGACAGCGGCCCGACGTATCTGTTCTTCCTGCTCGGCCTCAAGTACGACCGGCTGCACCTGCCGATCCTCGGCCGCCTCGCACGTGCGCTGCGGAACCCGGCCACGATCGCCAAGCTCCGCGCCCTCAGCTCACCCGACCAGGTGCGGGCGCTCCTGCTCAAGGAGGACGCCGAGGTCCGGGCCGGGCGCGTCGACCAGGAGCTGCCCGCCGGGCCGTTCGTGCCCAGGCTCGACCGCCAGCTGCGGCTGCGCGCGATCCGGCGGCTCCAGCAGCAGAAGACGGCCGACATCACGACCCAGGAGAAGCGGGCCGCCGCCATCGAGGGCAAGGCCCTCAAGGCCCGCGGGAAGGGCAAGGCGAGGGGCAAGGCCACCGCCACGCCGGCCAAGCCCGTCGCGGCCAGACCGGCCGCCGCCAAGCCTGCCGCGGTGTCGCCTCCGACGCCGGCGCCGGCTCCGTCCCCGACGGCCGGCGCCAAGACGACCAAACTCCCTCCGGGTCCCAAGACCTCGGCGAAGCGGTCGTAGCTCGCGGCGCGCGACAGATGTCACGCCGCTCGTGCGGCCGCGTTGCTATGCTTCGATCATGGGGCGTACTGCCCTCTATCGCGACCCGGTGCCGTTTCGACCAGCGCGCGCGGAGCTCCAGCTCGAGCCGGACTACCTCGCCCTGCGGATGCCCGACGCGCGCTGGGTGCGGTTCTCGCTCGACGGCTGCACGCCGCACGCGGCCGACGGGTTCGTCGCGGCGCGCATCGACACGCGGTGGGAGCGCCGCTTCGTGCGGATGCTCACGCTCGAGCAGCCGTACGCGCACGTCGTCGTGATCACGCCGCCGGATCACGGCGCGGTCGCGCCGAACGTGGTGCGCGTCCCGGAGGCGCCGGCCGAGGCCGCGATCATCGACACCGACGAGTTCGACGCGCTGTCCGACTGGGTGCTCGGCGGCGGCCGGCTCGCGGCCTGCGCGATCGTCGATCTCGCGCGGCTCGCCGCGATCGCGTCGCCGCAGTTCGCCGCGGTGATCGGAGAGGTCGCGGCGCAGCGCGCGCTCGAGCTCGTGTGGTCGGCCCGTGGCCCACTCCGCGGCGGCTCGGATCTCGAGTCGGCGCTGCGGCCGCTCGCCGATGCCGCGAAGCACTCGCAGCGCGCCGCCGAGGCGCTCGTCGCGGCGCTCGCGCACGCGGCCGGGGCGACGCGCCGCCGCCGCCGCGGCTGAGCGCCGCCGAGGCGCTGAAAGTGGCCCCCTCGGGTGGTGCGCGTTAGCCTCCCGGCATGACACGCGCCCTGCTTGTCTCGTCGCTGCTGCTCGCCTCGACTGCCCGCGCGGACGACGTCGATTCCGTGTCGACGATGACCGCCGCCGAGGAGCTCGGCGATCAGGGCATCGGCGCCGAGCTCGGCATCGCCGCCGGCGGCCGCGTCACGCCCGGCGGGCTCCGGGTCAGCGGGCACTACCTCTACCAGCTGTCGCACCAGGACTGGTTCGACGGGACGGCGTCGTTCACGTTCGGCAGCGAGGCCGCGGGCTGCTATCAGGATCAGATGGCGACCATGGTCTGCGAGCACGGCTTCACGAAGGGCCGCGGCGTCGAGGTCGCCGCCACCGTGCGCCGGATGTTCGCGGCGAAGGGCGCGTTTCGCCCGTTCGCGCGCGCCGGCCTCGGCGTGTCGCTCGTGCGGTTCTCCGGGGATGACGTCAGCGGCGTCGCGTTCCCGGTTCACGTCGGCGGCGGGCTGCGTGCGCGCGTCGCGCCGGAGGTCGCGGTCGTGGTGCAGGGCGAGCTGCAGGTCGGGCTCGGGCTGTACGGCGCCGGGCTCGGTGCCGAGCCCCAGGTCGGTGCCGCGTTCACGGCCGGCGCCGAGTTCCGCTTGCGATGAGCGTCGCGCGCCGCGCGCTGCTGCTCGCCGCGGCCCTGTCGTGCGCGTGCTGCAAGGGCGACAAGCCCGCGGGGAAGCCGTCGACGACGCTCGCGCTCCGGGTCACCGCGGCCAACGTGCCAGTCGGCGCGCGCGTGCTGCTGTTCGATGCGGCGGGGCAGCCGCTGCACATGGGCAACATCGATCTCTACGGCCAGCGCCAGGGCGCGGCGGCGTGCCCGATCGCGCCGGGCGTCGTCGGGTCGTGGGACGGGCTCATCCTCGGCACCGGCATCGCCGACGTGCCGGTCGGCTCCGACGACTGCACGCCCTCGCCGGCGATCCCGTTCGGCGTCTACAAGGTGTGGGCGTGGCGCGGCCTCGAGTACGAGCGCTGGGAGGGCACCGTCGACCTGTCGGCCGGCCGCGGGCGCGTCGAGCTCGCGATCCCGCTCGAGCGCGCGTGGGCACCGGTCGGCGCGCTCGCCGCGGACCTCCACGTCCACGCGCGTGCCTCCAACGACTCCACGGTGCCGAACCCGCAGCGCGTGATCGCGCAGGTCGCTGCCGGCATCCAGGTGATCGCGCTCTCGGATCACAACACCAACGGCGACCTCGACGCCGACATCGCGGAGCTCGGCCTCGAGCACGTCGTCGCGTCGATCGCGTCGAACGAGGTGACCTCCGAGACCTTCCACCTCGGCGTCTATCCCGTCACCGTCGATCCGAAGGCGCCGCGCGGCGGCGCGATCCCCGAGGACGACCTCCGGAAGGCCACGGTCGAGAAGCAGTTCGAGCTCGTGCGCGCGCTGCCGGGCAACCCGATCATCCAGGTCAACCATCCGCGGTTCCGCTTCACCTCGCTGTTCGACGCGACCAGCTGGAACGGCATCTCGTGGCCGCCGCCGTTCCCGCTCCAGTTCGACGCCGTCGAGGTGCTCGCCGGCTACACCGCGTTCAACGCTCCGGGCGACCGCCGGTTCGACGACGGCGTGCGCGACTTCTACACGCTCGTCGACCACGGCGTCCTCGTCGCGCCGCTCGGCAACTCCGACACGCACGACCTCAACTGGGTGCTCGACGGCACCACGCGCAACTACGTGTTCGTCGACGACACCCGCACCAGGCCGTTCGACGAGCCCGGCTTCATCGCCGCGATCCGCGCGCGCCGCGTCGTCGCGACCTCCGGCCCGTGGCTCGAGGTCGCCGTCGCCGACACCGAGGCGAGCCTCGCGACATCGCCGGCCGGCCCCGGCCAGCACGTCCGCGCGACGGCGGCGACGGCGTGGGTCGACATCTCGCTCGCGCAGGCGCGGTTCGTGAAGGTCGAGCGGATCCGCATCACCGTCGGCACGCCCTCGGGCCCGTCGCTCGCGCAGCAGATCGACGTGCCGCCCGGGAAGCGCGACTTCCACTGGG
This sequence comes from Myxococcales bacterium, assembly GCA_016794545.1. Lineage (GTDB taxonomy): Bacteria > Myxococcota_A > Polyangia > Haliangiales > Haliangiaceae > JABFXX01. The sequence continues at coordinate 21 of JAEUJX010000353.1, read as the reverse complement.
CCGGCGCGATCAACGTCGGCA
>JAEUJX010000346.1 GCA_016794545.1 Myxococcales bacterium | reverse complement strand
GACCGTCTCGTTCGCATCCGCCGGGCGATAGACGTGGAGGTTCGGCATCGCGCGGAGCGCCATCAGGTGCTCGACCGGCTGGTGCGTCGGGCCATCCTCGCCGAGGCCGACCGAGTCGTGCGTCCACACGAAGATCGACGGTTGCTTGTTGAGCGCCGCGAGCCGCACGCTCGGGCGCATGTAGTCCGAGAACGTGAAGAACGTCGCCGTGAACGGCCGGATGCCGCCGTGATAGAGCATGCCGTTCGCGATCGCGCCCATCGCGTGCTCGCGGATGCCGAACCGGAGGTTGCGGCCCGTGGCGTCGTGCGCGAAGTCGCCGCCGGGGACGATGGTCTTCGTCGAGCCGCCGAGGTCCGCATCGCCGCCGAACAGCCACGGGATGCGCTCGCCGAGCACGGTCAGCACCTTGCCGCCGGCCGCACGCGTGGCGACGGCCTTGCCCGAGAACGCCGGCAGATCCTTGTCCCAGCCCGCGGGGAGCTCGCCCTTGATCGCCAGGTCGAGCTTGGCGGCGAGGTCGGGGTGCGCCGTCCGGTAGGCGGACAGCTTCTCGCGCCACTGCGCGTGCGCCGCGGCGCCGCGCTTACCCTGCTCGCTCAGGTGCGCGCGCACCTCGTCGGGCACGAGGAACTTCGCGTCCGGGTCCCAGCCGAGCGCCTGCTTGGTCGCCGCGACCTCCGCGTCACCGAGCGGCGAGCCGTGCGCGCCGCTGGTGCCCGCCTTCTTCGGCGAGCCGTAGCCGATCGTGGTGTTGATGACGATGAACGTGGGGCGCGTGGGATCCGCCTTGCCCTCGCGGATCGCCTTGTCGAGCCCGGCGAGGTCGGTGTCGCCCTGCGGGACGTGCAGCACCTGCCAGCCCATCGCGGCGAACCGCGCGCCGACGTCCTCGCTCATGACGAGGGAGAGCGGTCCATCGAGCGTGATGTGATTCGCGTCGTAGAGGTAGGTCAGCTTGCCGAGCTTCAGGTGGCCCGCGAGGCTCGCGGCCTCCATGCACACGCCTTCCATCACGTCTCCGTCGGAGACCAGCGCGTAGGTGTGGTGGTCGATGATCTCGTGGCCCTCGCGGTTGAAGAAGTGCGCGAGGAACTTCTCGGCGATCGCCATGCCGACCGCGTTCGCGGCGCCCTGCCCGAGCGGCCCCGTGGTGGCCTCGACGCCCGGCGTGAAGTGCCACTCGGGGTGGCCCGGCGTCTTCGAGTCCCACTGCCGGAACGCCTTCAGGTCGTCGAGCGACAGGTCGTAGCCCGTGAGGTGGAGCAACGAGTACAGCAGCGCCGAGCCGTGACCGGCGGACAGCACGAAACGATCGCGATCGAACCAGTGTGGTGCGCGCGGGTCGTGCTTGTAGTGGTTCTGCCACAGCACGTACGCCATCGGAGCGGCGCCCATCGGCAGCCCGGGGTGGCCCGAGTTTGCCTTCTGGACGGCGTCGATGGACAGCGTGCGGATCGTGTTGATCGCGAGCATCGATAGGTCGGTCGTCATCGGCGTGGGCACGCTAGCACGGTGGTACGATGCCCAGCGCCATGGGGAATGCCAGAAGGTCCATCCTCGTCGGGCTGTGCCTGACGTCCGGAGTGCTGTTCTCGTGCGGCGGCGGCAAGCCGGCCGACAAGACGCCGAAGCCCGATCCGTTCGCGGATCCCAGGCCCGCGGATCCTGTGCCGGCGCCCGGTCCCGCCGATCCCGTTCCGACCAAGCCCCCCGCCCCGCCGGTGGCGAAGGACAGCCCGCCCGAGTTCTTCCCGACGCACATCAAGAAGGTCGGCGTCGGCCAGACCGTGAGCTTCGGCGTGCCGGTGATCGACCAGGACCTGGACGAGACGGTCGTCGAGGTGACGAAGCTGCCGGCGAGCGCGAAGTTCGACGCGATCACGCAGACCATCACGTGGACGCCGGCGAAGGCCGACCAGCCGAAGGCCGAGTTCGAGGTCCACATCTCGCAGCCCGGCAAGGGCCTGGTCGAGGCGAAGACGTTCTCGATCGAGGTCGCCGATGCCAAGCAGGAGTTGCCGGTCGCCGAGCCGCAGAGCGCGGTGATCGAGACGCTGCTGATGATCCGGCAGCCCGCCCGCCTCGCGGTCGTCAACAAGAACTGGCCGCTCGACAAGATGCTCCGCTGGGCCGCCGACAACTTCCCGCCGCAGTTCACCGACGAGAACCGCGCCCGCCTCGACAAGAAACCGCTCAACACGAAGAAGCTGTTCGAGCAGTTCCTGACCGAGCAGGCCGTCACCCACAAGAACCCGCGCCTCGATCCGAAGGCGAAGGAGTTCGACAAGAAGTCGTTCGGCGATCCGAAGAGCTGGAAGATCGTCGCGCTGCGCCCGCGCATCGACAAGGCGTGGACCGAGCTGCGCGTCGTCTACCAGGCCGTCAACGCGCCCGAGCCGGTGTTCGCGATGTTCCGGATCCGCCCGGTCGTCGAGTACGTGCCGGCGCTGCCGCGCCCCGAGGAGGAGCGCATCGCGAACAACAAGATCTTCCTCGGCATGGTCGCCAAGCACCTCCTGAAGGATGGTGGGCCGCGCGAGGACTTCCTGAAGGATCAGGCGGCGCACGCGAAGGCGGTCGGGGCGTTCATGAACGAGTTCATGGCGTTCAACGACTCCAAGAAGGCGAAGTACCTGCGGACGTTCTCGATCGGGATCGCGATGGAGGCGCGCATGGGCGGCGGCTCGGCGCGCAAGGAGGACGGCAGCTACAAGTCGGGCGACGGCTGGGCCTGGCACGCGCTGAAGCCGTTCCAGACGCAGGACGCGAAGACGCAGGCGTACGTCAACGTGACGATTCCCGGGTTCTGGACGATGACGGTGCCGTCGAAGGACGGCAAGACATGGGAGCCCAAGTGCGGCCCGCGCTGGACCGCGGGCACCCCCGAGAATCCCGGGGGCTTCGAGGCGATCTGCAGGAAGACCATGGGCTTCGTCGACCTGCCGGACCAGACCGGCGAGAAGGTGAAGAGCTCGCGGATCGACGCGGTCAATCTGTTCCTCGAGCACAAGCAGGTCCACATGGTGAAGGACCTCGACCTCCACGACGGCCGCCGCGACGTCGGCGAGGAGAATGGCGTCCCGTGCTCGACGTGTCACATCCGCAACTTCGGCATGCACGACTACTCCGATCTGGCGAACGTCGATCCGAGCAAAGGCGTGCCGAAGACACGCAACAAGAAGATCGCGACGCTCAACTTCGTGATCATCCCGACCACGCACTGGGAGGAGTTCACGCTCGAGTTCCTCAAGCACCAGGAGTGCCGCGGCAAGCAGATGCTCGAGGAGTTCATCGGGCCCGACGCCGCGAAGGGTCTGACCTGCCCGCTCGCCAAGTAACATGGCCGACCCCGACGAGAAGCCGAAGAAGAAGCTCCCGATCGCGAAGTCCGGCGAGCCGGACCGCGCAGCGCCGCCGAAGGCGGCCGATGGCGGCAAGCCCGCGAAGGGCGAGAAGCCCGCGGCGAAGGAGAGCAAGGCCGCGAAGACCAAGGCCGGCGGCTGGGCGGCGTTCACCGACGGCGGCACGGCGCCGAAGTGGCTCGTCGCGGCGCGCGTCGTGCTCGTGCTCGCGCTCGCGGCGACCATCCCGGTGATCCTCGGCGTCGAGCACGGGAACCGGCTGCTGTGGACCGTCGCCATCGCGGCGCTGCCGTTCTTCTGGATGACGTTCGGCTACCACGTGTGGCGGCGCATCTGCCCGCTCGCGGTGATGGGCCAGGTCGGCCGCCTCGTCGGACGGCCGGGCACGAAGAAGATGGGCGAGTGGATGGGCAGGAACTACCTGCTCGTGCAGCTCGGCCTCCTCGTGTTCGCGCTCGCGCTGCGCCTGCTCGCGACCAACGGCAGCGACGTTTGGCTCGCCGGGTTCCTCGCCGTCGTCGTGGTGGTCGCGATCGCGACGAGCTTTGTCTACAGCGGGAAGACCTGGTGCAACTTCCTGTGCCCCGTCGGCCTGGTCGAGAAGATCTACACCGAGCCGGCGCGCGGATCGGCGACGCCCGAGGAGCTGACCTCGCAGTGCGCACCGTGCGTCGCGTGCAAGAAGCACTGCCCGGACATCGATCTCGAGCAGGGCTACTGGAAGGAGGCGACGGAGCGGCCGCGGCGGATCGCGTACTTCGCGTGGCCCGGCATCGTCGTCGGCTTCTACACGTACTTCTTCCTCGTGCGCGGCCTGTGGAGCGACTACTTCAGCGGCCAGTGGGCCTACGACCGCACGCTCGCCGGACAGTGGCTCGATCCGGGCTTCTACTTCGCGCCCGCGGTGCCGCGCATCGTCGCCGCCCCGCTCACGCTGATCGGGTTCGGCCTGGTCAGCCTCGTGCTGTTCACGATCGTCGAGAAGGTGATCGTCTCCGCGCGGCTGAAGCGCCTGCCGAAGGAGGCCACCGACGAGCACAAGGCGTCGCTGCTCGCCCGGATCCGGCACGGCATGCTCGCGTTCTGCGGGCTGGTCGCGTTCAACGCGTTCTACCTGTTCGCCGGCCAGCCGTCGCTCCAGAAGGCGCCGGGCTGGGTCGTCACCGGCTGGGGCCTGCTCGTGGTGTTCTCGTCGACCGCGATCTTCGTGCGTCGCATCACTCGGCGCGAAGACCAGCACGTCCACGAGAAGTTCGCGCAGAAGATCCTCAAGAAGTGGGAGTGGGGTGACGCGCCGCCGTCCGACGATCTCAAGGACATCTACCTGCTCCACACCGAGCGCACGAAGCAGCGCGAGGCGCGGCTGCGCGCGTACAAGGAGACGGTCCGCGAGATGGTGGCCGATGGCCTCGTCACGCGAAACGAGATGCAGCTGCTCGACAGCCTGCGCGCGCAGCTCGGCATCTCCGACAAGGACCACGCGAAGATCGTCGGCGAGCTGTCGGCCGAGGAGCGCCAGCTGTTCGATCCCACCTACCAGGGCTCCGCGGAGTCGCGGCTCGCGCGCGACCAGTACCGCAAGGACCTCCAGCGCATCGTCGTCGAGGCGGCGCGCCTCGGCACGTCCCCGACCGAGGCGAGCCTCACCCAGCTGCGCGAGGAGCGCGGCGTCTCCGCGGAGGAGGAGGCCGACGAGATGGCGAAGCTGCTCGCGCCCGGCGGGCCGATCGCCGCGATCTACGACCACGAGCTCGCCGAGATCGGGCGCCTCGTCACGGTCGCCGAGGCCGCGAACCAGCCCCTCGCCGAGAAGAGCGAGTCGGCGAGTCTCGCCCTGCTCCGCCACCTCGCGAAGCTGCGCGCGCACGAGCACGCGATCAACGCGCTCGGCGTGCTGAGCGTGATCACGCAGCGCCCCGAGGTCGAGACCGTGCGCAGCCAGTCCGCGGCGCGCGGCCTCGTGCGCCTGCAATCGCTCGAGATACTCTCCGGCGTCGATGCGGCCCTGCGCGTGCCGCTCGTCGACGCGCTCGAGCGGCTCGGCAAGAACGAGACGCAGCCGCTCGCCGCAGCGCCGATCGTCGCGATCGCCGACGACGCCAGCCGCCACCTCCGCGCGGTCGCCGCGATCCTGCTGTCCCGCTTCGAGGACGAGCCGTCGCGCGTGCGCCTGCAGGCCATGCTCGACGATCCGGATGCGATCGTGCGCGAGGCCGCCGTCCGCGCGATGGGTGTGAAGTCGCGCCTGACCCGCGACCTGCTCGCCAAGGTGCTCGACGACAAGGACGACCGCGTGCGCCACGCCGCGGTGCGCGCGGTCTCGGGCGGCACGTCGTCCGAGATGCCCGCGCTCGACCCCAGCGTGTTCGCGCAGACCAAGCACGGCGTCGGCAAGCAGAACGTCTACGCGACGCTCGACGCGAACGCGGCGATGGCGTCGCTGACCGTGATCGAGAAGATGATGCTGATCCGCCAGGTCCCGATCTTCGCGGACCTCGCCCCGGACGACCTCGAGGAGCTCGCGCTGATCGTCGAGGAGCGCCGCGTGGAGCCGGGCCGCGATCTGTTCCGCGAGGGCGATCCGGGCGACGCGGTCTACTTGATCGTGAAGGGCGGCGTGCAGGTCATCATGGGCGGAACCGAGGGCAAGCCCGAGCGCGTGCTGAACGAGCTCGGCCCCGGTGCGTGCATCGGCGAGATGGCCGTGCTCGACGCCTCGCCGCGGTCTGCGACCGTCCGAGCGACGGACCGGACGCGCACGCTACGGGTCCCCGGCGAGGGCTTCAAGCGCGTGATGTCGGAGCGGCCGGAGATGTCGCAGGCGATCGTCGCCGAGCTCGTGAAGCGCATGCGCGGCATGATGGCCGGTGCGCCGGCTCCGAAGCTCTCCAGCGCGGCGATCCAGCTCCCCCGCGAGGAGTGACCACACGCGCGGGCGATCAGACCGGTGCGGCGTCGAGCTCGACAACGAACCGCGCACCCGGGGCGGCGTCCTCGACCCACACCTTGCCGCCGAGCGCCTCGATCTGCGACTTCACGATCGCGAGGCCGAGGCCCGAGCCGCCGACGGCGCGGCTGCGGCCGGCGTCGATCCGGTAGAACCGCTCGAAGATCCGATCCTCCTGGCCCTTCGGGATGCCGGGGCCGGCGTCGGCGACCGAGAGGCGCACACGGTCACCGCGCTTTTCGGCACGCACGGTGACCGGCGTGCCGCCGCCGTACTTCACCGCGTTGTCGATCAGGTTCTGCACGACGTGATCGAGGCCCTCGCGCGTGGCGAGCACGGCGAGCTCCGCGGGGACGTCGACGTCGATCTTCGCCCCGGGCGCGATGCCCTTCGTGGTGCGCGCGGCGTCGTCGACGACCTGGGCGAGCGCGACGCTCGCGCGATCGGCGACGATCGACGCGCGGCCGCCGAGCGTGTCGAGCACGAGCAGGTCCGAAACGAGCGAGCTGATGCGCTGCGCGTTGCGGTGGATGGTCTGGAGGAACTCCTTCGTCGTGTCGGAGTCGACGGCGCCGCCGAGCAGCGTCTCGGCGTAGCCGGAGATCGAGGTGACGGGCGTGCGGAGCTCGTGCGCGGCGTTGGAGAGGAACTCGCGGCGCACGGCCTCGAGGGCGCGCATGCGCGTGACGTCGTAGAGCACGACGATCGCGCCAGCCTCATCGCCGAGCGGGCGCACGGAGATCCGGACCTCGCGTCCCGACAGCGCCAGCTCGGCGTCGGCTTGCTCGCCGGCGAGCGCCCGCTCGATCAGCGGCTCGATCGGAGCCGGGATGCCGTCGCCGAGCAGCGGCTTCGCGGCGTCGTTGACGAGCACCACCGCGCCGGCGCGATCGACGACGACGACGCCCTCGACGAGGCCCCCGAACACGACCTCGAGCAGGTCGCGCTGCTGCGTGATCTCGGTAACGCGCGCCTTGACCTCGCCGGCCATGTGGACCATCGCGCGCGCGAGCACGCCGAGCTCGCCGCCAGCGTCGGTCGGCGGCGGCACGTCGTAGTCGCCCTTGGCCATGCGCTCCGCCGTGCGGGTCATCGACTGTAGCGGTCGGGTGACCGCGCGGATGAAGATCCACGACAGGATCACGCAGCCGACGAACGCGAACACGCTGCCGACCAGCAGGCGGTTGCGCATGCGCGCGCGGGTGTCGAGCACGTCGCCGAGTGGGACGGCGAGCCGGATCACGCGGCCGAGGTCGGCGGGGACGGCCACGAGGTACTGCGGTGGCTCGTCGTCGCGCAGCTCGCGGATCGCGCGCCCGATCTCGCCGCGGCGCGCGCGCGTGACCTCGCTCGCATCGCCGATCGGGCGTCCGACGGTCGAGGGCTCGAGCGAGTCGCCCTGGATCAGGCCGTCGGCGCCAATGATCGTGATGCGCGTGCCGGTCACCGCGGCCAGGCGCGGTGCGAGGCGGTCGGGATGCCCGGCGACCGTCAGCCACGCGGCGACCGCGTTGCCCTGCTTGCTCATCCGGGTGTCGAGGGACGAGACGAGGTCATCGGCGAGCGTGCGCTCGATCGCGAACAGGGTCCCCGCACCCACGACGAGCACGAGGATCATGAACGTCAGGATCAGCCTGACGCGGAGCGAGCTGCGCACGCACCTGCGATCCTACCAGGCGCCGTCGCCCGAACGACAAACGCGAACGCGGCGCTAGTCGCGTTTCGCGCGGTATCCGAAGCCGTGCACCGTCTCGATCGCGTCCGCGGCCGGCCCCAGGCTCACGCGCAGGCGTCGGACGTGGACATCGACCGTGCGCGTGTTGATGTCGCCGCGCATCTCCCACACCTGCTCGAGCAGCTCCTCGCGCGAGAACACGCGGCCGGGGTCGCTGACCAGGAGCTGCAGGAGCTTGTACTCGAGCGGCCGCAGCTGGGTCGGCACGCCGCCGATCCGCACGTCGTGGGTGACCGGATCGAGCTCGATGGGGCCGACGCGCAGCACCTTGCTCGGCTCGCTCGCCGTACCGCGGGCGCGGCGCTCGGCGAGCCGGTTGGCGAGCGCCGTGACGCGCAGGACGACCTCGCGGACCACGAACGGCTTCACGACGTAGTCGTCGGCACCGACCTCGAGGCCCAGGATGCGGTCCTCGGCCTCGCCCTTCGCCGTCAGCATCAGGATGCCGACGTCGGCGCTGCGGCTATCCGCGCGCAGCTGCTTGCAGACCTCGTAGCCGGAGGTGTCGGGCAACATCAGGTCCAGCACGACCACGTCCGGCCTGAGGTTCTGGACGAGCGTTACACCTTCGTTACCCGTGCCGGCTGACTGCGCGTCAAAGCCCGCGCCGCGCAGGTTGAACTCGAGCAACCGCGCGACGTCGCGCTCGTCTTCGATGATCACGACCCTGCGTTCCATCGCTGCCGAGCATACGTTACCCTGCGATCGTGCGCAGCTGCTGTGTCCTGGTGCTGGCCGTCCTGACGGCGTGCTCGTCGAAGAGCAGCAGCGGCAAGAAGGTCCGGATCGCCGCCGCCTCCGACCTCCAGAAGGCCTTCACCGAGCTCGGCAGGGAGTTCGAAGCGCGCGAGAAGATCACGCCCGAGTTCACGTTCGGCTCGTCCGGCCTGCTCTCGAAGCAGATCGAGCAGGGCGCGCCGTTCTTCCTGTTCGCCGCCGCGAACCAGGAGTTCGCCGACGCGGCGGTCAAGTCGGGACGCTGCGACGGCACCACCGGGCGCCTCTACGCGCGCGGCCGGATCGTCGTGTGGACGCCGAGCGGCGGCCCGGCCCCGGTCCAGCTCGCGGACCTCGCGAAGCCGGAGTTCAAGCGCGTCGCGATCGCGAACCCCGAGCACGCGCCGTACGGCCGCGCCGCGAAGCAGGCGCTCGAGAAGATCGGGGT
>JAEUJX010000316.1 GCA_016794545.1 Myxococcales bacterium | reverse complement strand
CGAGCGCACCGCCGCTCGGCACAGAGCGCGCGCTGGACGCAGCGCCTCGAGGAGACGAGGCGCTCGCGCGCGAGCGCCGGGGCGTCAGCGGGGACGAACGGCTCGGCACGGGGCGGTGCGCTCGCCGGCTCGGGGCCGGCGACGCGGTCGACGAAGCGGCGCACGCGTGCCGAGGCGCCGAAGGTAGCCATCGGTGCTTCGCCGACCGCATCGCCGCTCGCGTGCCCGCGCTGCGGCGAGGGCACGCTGATCACCGGGCAGCGCGGCTGGGGCTGCTCGCGCTATCGCTCGGGCTGCACCTTCGTGATCTGGTTCGAGAGCGCGGGCCGCCGGCTGACCGAGACGCAGCTGCGCGAGCTGGTCGTGAAGGGCAAGACGCGCAAGGCGGCGTTCGGTCCCGGCGAGGGCCGGCTCGTGCTCGAGCGCGGCGCACCCGGCGGCGTGCGGTTCGAGCCGGGCGACTAACGGCCGGCGAGCGCGGCTGCGGCCTCCGCGGCGCTCGGCCGCCTGGCGGGGGCGTCGGCGAGGCATCGGGCAAGCACCTCGGGCAAGGGTTCGCTACCGAACAGCTGCTGCGCGAGCGCGCCGAACGCGAACATGTCCGAGGCCAGCGTGGGCGGCTCGGCGCCGTCGGTGGGTGCGGCGAGGGCGGCGACCCCGACGTCGGCGAGCTTCGCCTGACCGGCCGAGACCAGCACGTTCGCGGCGCGCAGGTCGCGATGGAGCACGCCGCGCGCATGGAGCGCGGCGAGCCCGGTCGCGATCTGCAGGAGCATCCACTCGGCCCAGGCGCGATCGCCGAACCGCGCCTCGTGCGCGAGCAGCGATCCACCATCGACGATCGGCGTCACGATGAACGTCACGCCATCGACGATGCCCACGTCGATCACCGACACGACGTTGGGATGGGGCGGGTCGGCCATGCCGCGTGCTTCGCGCGCGAACCGGGCCGTGCGGCGCGCATCGGCGCGCTCGCGGAGCAGCTTCATCGTGAGGCGCTGGCCGTCGGAGATGCGCTCGACCTCGTAGACCGTGGCGCCGCTTCCGGTTCCGAGGCGCCCGATGATGATGTACCGATCGTCGACCACCTTCTCGTCGACGAGCTGGATCGGTCGTGTCGCGAGCTGGGCCACGGTCTCGCCCAGCTCGCGCGAGGGTTCGGTGGTCGGGGCGGCGGGCTCGGCGCTCGCCACGATCTCCGCGCGCTGCCGCGCTGCATACCGCCGCGCGACATGCTGGCGCACGAGCAGGATCACGAGGACGGCGAGGGAGACGCAGATCGCGAGCTGCACGGGGTGCGCGCCGCAACCGGCGACGAGCGCCACCAGCAGGACCACCGTCGGCCGCACTCATGCAGCATCGAGGGCAGCGCGTGGCCTGTCAACCGAACAGCTCGGAGAGCTCGGCGGCGGTAGGACGCGCTGCGGGATCGGTGTCGAGGCAGCGCGTGACCCACTCGGGGATCTCGGTGCCCTTGAGCAGGTCGCTCGCGAGCAGGCCGAATGCGAACACGTCGGCGGGGAGGTCGGCGGTCGGCGCGGACTTGCGTGCGAGCATCGAGAGGCCGATGTCCGCCAGGCGAATGGTCCCACGCGACAGCAGCACGGCGGAGGGCTGGAGCCCGCGGTGGGCGATGCCGCATGCATGCAGGGCCGCGAGCGCGGTCGCGACCTGCGCGAGCAGCGGCAGCGCCCAGGCGGGATCGCCGAACCGGCCGCGGACTTGCTCCAAGCTTCCGCCGTGGACGAGCGGCATGACGAGGTAGACGTCGTTCCCCGCGTACCCGAGCTCGAGCACCGGGACGAGGTTCGGGTGCCCGAGCTCCGCGACGACCTTCGAGTCGGACGTGAACCGCGTCATCCGGTCGGCGCCGCGCCGGCGCAGCGTGCGCAGGGCGAACCGCTCGCCGTCGCCCAGGCGCGCGACCTCGAACGCCGTCCCGAACTCGTCGGCGCCGAGCTTGCCGATCACGCGGAAGCGGCTCGCGATCACCGTGTCCTTCGTGATGGGCACTGCTTGCTCCGCGAGCTCCGCGACGAGCCCGCTGATCTCCTCCTCGATCGGCTCGGGAGCGGCGCTCTGGTCGTCCGCGCTCGGCGGGGGAGGCGGTGCACTCTCGGCGGGGCCGTCAGTGGCACGACGGGCGCGCCGCCAGAGCGCGACCGCGATCGCAGCCGCGATCGTTATCACCGCGACCGCGATCGCCCACACGTCTCCAGCATACCGCGACCGCCCCTGGCTTCGCTGGGACTCCAGCCGATTCCTGTGCTAGCACCCCTGGGGTGCAGGACGTCGAGTACGCCGACATCGTCGACGCGGGGCCGCCGCCGCGCGAGCTGACCACCACCGCCCGCCGGTTCGTCGCGGGGCAGGCCCCGTACGCCTGGGGGGTGCTCGTCGTGATCTTCGTGGTGCTGCCGAACGCGCTGATGGCGAAGGTGCTCGCGAGCGGGAGCGCTTATGTCTCGCTCGCGGTGATGATCGCCCTCGCGGCGGCCGTGTTCGCGCACGCGGCGATCAAGCGCAAGCAGCTCCGCGCGATCATCGTGACGGGCGAGCAGCGCCCCGCGCAGATCGTCGGGGTCGAGCGCCTCGACGTGCGATCGGGCCTCGCGCGCGGCAGCCGGGACACGCTGTGGTTCGATGTCGACGGCAAGCGCATGAAGTGTGCATCGTGGGGTGGCGACCTGGATGGCGCCACGCATGGTGCCTGGATCCGCGTGCTCGTCCATCCGCAGGTCCCCGACCGCGTCGTGCCCGTGGTCAGCGTGACCTGATGAAGCGCCTCGCGATCGTGCTGCTCGCGGCGTGCGGCGGCAGCAAGCCGGAGCCGGAGCCGCCCGCCAGCAGGGCGCCCGCGCGCCCGGCGCCGGCGGGGTTCGCGGAGTGCGACCTCGTCTCGTTCGACGACGGCGTGCTGGGGACGTACGCGATCCGCGGGGAGAAGCTCGTGAAGCTCGGCGAGCTCCGGCTCGCCCCACCGGCGCCGACGCAGGATCCGATGGGTTCCGAGTACGCGTTCCCGCTGATCGGGGACTGGGCCGATCGAGATCACCTGTTCGTCCGCGTCGGGAAGCGACGAGTCGTGATGGTGACCGCCGCTGGCCTCGCCGACCTCGCCGTCCCCGACGACAAGACGCTCGAGATCCCGCACCCCGAGGACACGCATCCGTCGTCCGAGTACCTGGGCAAGCAGTACACGTTCGTCGACCTGGTCGTCGAGGACGGCGAGGTCTGGTGGTCGCGCTGTCCGTACAGCTTCCTGTACGACGGCGGGTTCTGCTTCCAGTGGGTCAACCACCGGCTGTGGCCGGAGCCGGCGCGCGAGGTCGACGACGGCGAGCGCATTCCGCGCGTGTATCCGTGGGGCGAGGATCCACCGAAGGGCTACGTGCTCGCTCCGCCCAAGGACCCCGAGATCTGCACGCCGCCGACGGGATCGGCGGTCACGATCCCGCTGCGCATCGACATCCCCGAGGGAACGAGCGGGGACGAGGCCGAGGACTACTACAGCGAGCACCGGTTCACCGCGCGCTGGGTGCAGGCCTCGCCACCGAAGCTCCTCGTGACGTACGGCTACACGCCCGAGTTCGACCCGCCGTACGTGAGCTCCGCCGCGCTGTTCGATGGCTGCAGCGCGAAGCCGAGCTTCATCGGCGGCGAGCCGCGGCGCGGTCCGGACGGGCTGTGGGAGGCGAGCGGCCACGTCTTCCGCGGCGGGACCGAGCTCGGCGTCGTCGGTGATGCGCGGTTCCGCCCGCCGAACTGATCAAGCCGTCGCGGCGAGCGCGTCGGCGAGCACGCTGACCAGCCGGTCGATCTCCGCCTTCTCGACGATGAACGGCGGCGCGAGCTGGATCGTGTCGCCACCGTAGCGGACGTAGAAGCCGTTCTCGAGGCACTTCATCGCGATCTCGAACGGGCGCTTCGCCGGCTCGCCGGGCACCGCGTCGATCGTGAGACCCGCCGCGAGCCCGAAGTTGCGGATGTCCGTGACGTGCTTCGTGCCCTTCAGGCCGTGCACCGCGTTCTCCCAGTACGGCGCGAGATCGCGCACGCGATCGATCGCCTTCTCCTGCACGAGCAGATCGAGCGCCGCGTTGCCCGCCGCGCACGCGATCGGGTGGGCCGAGTACGTGTACCCGTGCGGGAACTCGAGCATGTACTCGGGGCCGCCCGCGGCCATGAACGTCTCGTAGATCTCCTTCTTCGCGACGACGGCGCCGAGCGGCTGCGTGCCGTTCGTCACCTGCTTCGCGAGGTTCAGGATGTCGGGCGTGACGCCGAACGCCTCGGCGCCGGTGAACGCGCCGGCGCGGCCGAAGCCCGTGATGACCTCGTCGAAGATGAGCAGGATGTTGTTCGCCGTGCAGATGTCGCGCAGGCGCTTCAGGTACCCGACCGGCGGGATCACGACGCCCGCCGAGCCCGCGAACGGCTCGACGATCACGGCCGCGATGTTCGACGCGTCGTGCAGCGCGATCAGCGCGAGGAGGTTGTCGGCGAGCTCCGCGCCGGTCTCCGGCATGCCGCGCGTGAACGCCTTGCTCCTGTCGGAGAGCGCGAGCTGCGTGTGCGGCAGGTGATCCGCATCGACCGCGTGCCCGAACACCTTGCGGTTGCCGACGATGCCGCCGACCGAGATGCCGCCGAAGTTGACGCCGTGATAGCCCTTCTCGCGGCCGATCAGGCGCGTCTTCGTGCCCTGGCCCTTGGCGCGCCAGTACGCGCGCGCCATCTTGAGCGAGGTGTCGGCCGACTCGGAGCCCGAGCCGGTGAAGAACACGTAGTCGAGGCCGGCCGGCGTGAGCTCCTTGATCTTGTTCGCGAGCGCGAAGCTCTGCGGGTGACCGAACTGGAACGCCGGTGCGTAGTCGAGCGTGGCGGCCTGCTTGGCGATCGCCTCGACGATCTCCCTGCGGCCGTGCCCGAGGCCCGAGCACCACAACCCCGACAGACCGTCGAACACCCGCTTGCCGCTGGAGTCGATGTAGTACGCGCCCTCGGCGGCGACGAACATCCGCGGGTTCGCCTTGAACTGCCGGTTGCCCGTGAAAGGCATCCAGTGCGCATCGAGCCAGGCCGCATCCATCCGGGTGTTCTTCGGGTCGGGGGTGTTCACGGGCCGGACCCTACCGAGGAGCCGACCGCGCGACAAGGAAAGATCGCGTATCGTCGTCGGGATGGCCGCCCCCGAGACGCTGTTCGCCCCGCTCGGAACGCTCGCCGAGCGCCTCGCCGGGGCGCGCGTGCTCGTCCTCGCGTCGAGCCAGCGCCACGTCGCGGCCGTGCGCGCCGCGCTCCCGGGCATCGGGCTCACGGTGTTCGACGGCGCGCGCGTCCACGTCCCGATCGAGACGGTCGAGGCGGCGACGGCGGTGCTCGCGGCCTCGAGCGCCGACACGCTCGTCGCGATCGGCGGCGGCTCGGCGATCGGCCTCGGCAAGGCGCTTCGCCTCTCGCACGCGGTGCGGTTCATCGCCGTGCCGACCACCTACGCGGGGTCGGAGATGACGCGGATGTACGGCATCACGCGCGGCACCGACAAGCAGACGGGCAGGGATGACAAGGTCCGTCCCGACCTCGTGCTCTACGACGTCGCCCTGACGGTCACGATGCCGCTCGCGCTCGGCGTGCAGTCACTGATGAACGCGATCGCGCACGTCGCGAGCACGCTCTCCACCCGCTCGATCCCGGAGAGCGACGCGTTCGCCGCGGTGCGCGCGGCCATCGAGGCGATCGAGGGCGTCGTCGGCGCGCCGGCCGATCTTGCGGCACGCGAGGCCGCGCTGCGGGCCGCGTCGGCGTGCGCGGCGCTGTTCGATCGCGGTGCGCCCGGTGCGCAGCACGCGCTCGCGCATCTGCTCGGCGGCGCCACCGGGCTCGATCACGCCGCGCTGCACTCCGTGATCCTCCCACACTTCCTCGCGCGGCTCGATCCCGCGCTGCTCGCCGAGCTCGAGTCCGTTGCCGGACCGGAGCTCGCCGCCCGGCTGCGCGATCTGCTCGCGGTGGCCGGAGCGCCGACGACGCTCGCGGAGCTCGGCGTCACCCGCGAAGCGCTGGACCGCGCGCTCGCGGCGCGGCCCGAGCTCCTGCCGCTCGCGCTCGCCGCCTACTGATACGCCGGCTTGTCGCGCTGCCACTTGTCGAGGCTGGCGCGCGCGCCGTTCTTCGCGGGATCCATCTTCTCGTCGTGGTCCGGGCGCTTCGCGGTCAGCTCGATCACGTAGCCGTTGGGGTCGCGCAGGTAGATCGAGTCGATCATCTTGTGGTCGGCGATCCCGCGGACCTCGATGCCCGCCGCCGCGGCCTTCGCCATCATCGGCTCGAGGTGCTCGTGGTCGACCTCGACCGCGATGTGCAGGTCGTAGTCGTGCTGCTTCTTGAACACGAAGTCCTTGCCCTCGTCACCCGGGACCTCGAAGAACGCGAGGCACGAGCCGTCGCCCATCTTGTAGAACGAGTGCAGCACGTGCGTGTTGCGCCCGCTCTTGGTCTCGGTGATCTCGAAGCAGTTGACGAGCGGGAGCCCGAGAAAATCCTCGTAGAACCGCCGGGTCTCCTCGGAGTCGCGGCACCGGTAGGCGTTGTGGTGCAGCCCCTTGATCATAGATTCACGAAGTCCTTGCCCTTCATCGACGCGGCGAAGCCGTACATCACCTCGTTGATCCTGGGCCAGTGCTCGAGCTTCTTCACGTTGCCGAGCCAGCGCTGGACGTTCGGGAAGTTCTCGAACGTGCAGCCGATGAGCTCGCCGGCGGTGCAGATGCAGCCGCCGAAATAGTCCGCGATCGTGATCTGATCGCCGGTGACGTACTGCCGCGAGCCGATGATGTTCTTGTCGAGCACGCCGAACCAGGTCTGCGCCTTGTCCTTGCCCCAGTTGATCGTGCCCGTGTGGTGCTCGTCGGTCGGGCGCTTGTGGTGCGGGAAGATCTGCGGATACAGGAGCCCGTAGCCGAAGTCCCGGTAGAACTGCGTGTTGAACCAGTCGAGCGCCTCGTCGACCTTCGCGCGCTTGCGAGTGTCGGTCGGGTACTCCGGCGCCTTGAACTCGCTCGCGAGGAACCGGAGGATCGCGGCGCTCTCGGTGAGCTTGAAGTCGCCGTCGACGAGCGCCGGCACCATGCGGCTCGGGTTGATCGCGGTGAACTCGTCCTTGTAGTGCTCGCCGGTCATCAGGTCGACGCTCACCTCCTCGACCGGGATGTTCTTCTGCGCGATGAACAGGCGAACGGGGCGGCTCGCCGTCGAGACCGGGTGCATGTAGAGCTTCATCGTCATCGGGTCCTCTCCTCCTCGGGCCGGCAGCGTACTCGAAGCGGCCCGACACCGCGAGGCCCGCGCCCGCGCTCTGACCGACGGCGGTCGGAGTGACGCGCACGGCGGTCGTCTGATCACCCGCCCGCCTGGAACACACCGTTCACCACGAGCAACGCCGCTTCTGCTATCACGGCGGAGGCACGTAGCCGTCGCGCCGGAGGTTGCCGCGTCCGGTCGGCCAGAGCAGACAGTTCGGCGCGGAGCCGGCCACCGCGTAGATCACGACGGAGCGCGTGCGATCGACCGCGTCCTTGAGCGACACGACGATGTCGAGCTCGCCGTCGGCGTCGGCATCGGCGATCGTCGGCACCGGCATCGCGCCGCGGCCGCCGAGCGGGAGGTCGTGCAGCACGTTGCCGCCCGCATCGAGGATCACGAGCCGGCCGCCCGCCGTGCCATACGTCGTCAGCACGAGCTCGGGGCTGCCGTCGCCGGAGAGGTCGGCGATCGCCACGCCGCCGGTCCACTCCTCCGCGCTCGTCGTGTACGTCCGCGACCACAGCTCCGCGCCGCGCGCATCGACCGCGTGCAGCTTGCCGTCGAAGCCGGCGAACACCAGCTCCGGCCCCGCGTGTGCGGGATCGAGCTCGGCGACCGAAACCTGGTTCGTGATCCCGACGAGGTTGTCCCCGAAGTCCCAGAGCCCGGCGAGGTAGCCGGGGAAGCGCGGCGGGGTCACCCAGGGGTCGGGACGCGTGCCGTCGGGGTGCGCGACGAACAGTCCGACGCCCTTCTCGCGCTGGTCTTGCGCCGCGTTCTGGATCGAGCCGAGCGCGATCAGCTCCGGGCGGCCGTCACCGTCGAGATCCGCGATCGCGGGCGCCGTGTTCGTGAAGTGCGCCTGCTCGTCGACCGCCTCGTCGTCGGCGTAGCCCTGCTGCGCGAGCCGGTAGTCGACCATCCAGCGGATGCCGGAGAACTTCGTGCGCCCGTCGAAGATCGGCGCCGCATCGAACGCGCGCCCGGTCCCCGCGTGCAGGGACATGTACGCGTTGTCCTGCGTCGCGAACAGGTCCGCCTTGCCGTCGCCGTCGACATCGCCGACGGCGATGTTCTGGTCGTAGCCGCCGGTCACGTAGCACGCGGCATCGCAGCCCGCGGCGCCGCTGGTGTTCGGCGGGAAGCCCGCGATCGTCGACCCGTCGCCCGTCACGGCGATCACGATGTCGCGCTGGTTGTTCTGCGACAGCGGCGTCGACGACACCGCGACCAGCTCGAGAGAGCCATTGCCGTCGATGTCGCCGGCGGCGAGCGACCGCAGCTCGTCGCGCCACGTCACCGGGAAGCCGGCCAGCGGCTGGCCCTGCGCATCGAACGCGAAGATCTGGCCGCGCGACGCCACCGCGACCTCGAGCCCCGGCTTGCTCGCCACGAGATCCGCGACGACCGGGGACGACCAGATCCGTCCCGGCATCGTCTGCTTCCACGCGACCGTGCCGCCGCCGCCCGGCGTCGCGCGCCACACGAGCAGCAGCTCGTGACGCGGCACCACGATCTCGATGGTGCCGTCGCCGTCGAGGTCCGCGACCGCCGGCGACGCGAGCCACGCCTCCTGCCAGCGATCGTTCAGCGTGTACGCGAGCACGGGCGCGGCGACCGCCGTGCTTCCCGAGGCGGCCGGCTGGCAGGACGGCGCCGGCAGCGGCCCGGGGCCGTCGTCGCCGCCCATCACATCGCTGCCGCCGCCACCGCACGCCGCGCACGCGACCACGAGAAGGAGCCGTGCTCGCCACCCCATGCACCGACGATACGCCTATCGCGAGCGCTTGGGCCAGGTGAACCGGAAGGTCGCACCTTCACGCACCGCGGGGTCGATCCACGCGCGCCCGCCGGCGGCCTCGACCTGTTTCTTCACGATCGCGAGGCCGATGCCGGTGGTCTCGACAGTGTCGCGCGAGCTCAGCGTTTGGAACATCTGCCAGACGCGCTCGTGGTGCTCGGGCGCGATGCCGATGCCGTTGTCGGCGACGACGAGCTCGATCTCGTCCGCGCGTTCGAACGCGCTGATGCGGACCAGGACGTCCTTGCGCCGGGCGTGCTGGAGCGCATTCGTGATGAGGTTCAGCAGCACCTGCTGGAGCGCGATGCGCTCGGCCACGATCGTCGGCATCGCGCCGATCATCAGCACCCGGGCCTGCGGCGCCGGACTCGCGAGATCGATCGTCTCGTGCAACAGCTCGGTCACGTCGACGCGCTCGCTCTGCTGGCGGGCACGGCCGATGCGCGCGAGCTCGAGCAGGCCGTTGATCAGCTTGTCCATCCGCGCGGCGCGCCCGCGCAGCAGATGGAGCTGCTCGGCGACCTTTTTCGGCAGCGACGTGCCGAGGTCCTCCTCGATCCACTGCGCGAGGTTGGAGATGCCGCGCAGCGGCGCGCGCAGGTCGTGCGACGCGACGTACGCGAACTGGTCGAGCTCGACGTTGGTCTTCTCGAGCGCCTTGATCAGCCGCTGCGCATCGGCGTGCAGCCGCGCGTTGTCCATCGCGGTGGCCGCGTGGGTCGCGATCTGCGTCGCGATGCCGAGATCCTCGTCCGAGAGCTGGTCGGCCTCCGCGTGCCCGAAGAACAGCCCGCCGATCACCGCGCCGGCCCGCGTGACGACCGGGACCGCGAGGTAGCTCTTCATCGGCACCGCAGCCTCGCCGACGCCGCGATCGAGGGCGCTCCGCGTGAACCGGGGATCCTGCGTGACGTCCGCGATCCGGATCGGTCCCTTGCCGTCGAGGATCGGGGCGTACGCACCCGATCTTCGCGTCACGCCGAGCTTGTCGAGCTGCGTGCGCTCCACGCCGCAGGTCGCCCACTGGAGCTCGCCGGCGCCGTGGGGGGCCGTCGAGCTGTAGAACAGGGCGCCGAACTGCGCGCCGGTCAGCTCGGTGCCCGTGTCGACGACGACCTGCGCGATCGAGCCGATCTCGCGCTGGGCGTAGATCCGCTGGGCGACCTCGTCGAGCCGGCGCAAGGTCTGGCGCTCCTCGGCGAGCTCGCGCGCGGTCATCTGCGCGCTCCGCGTCGCCTGCGCCTGGCGCAGGAACTGGCCGAGGTGCGCGCCGATCGTTCGCAGCACCTCGACGAGGTCGTCCTCCGGCGGCTCCGGCCGCGTGAAGCACAGCTCGATCACGCCGAGCACGTTCCCCGCGACCATCGCCGGGAAGCCGACACCCGACGTCGTGCCGAGTGCGAGGAGCCCGGCGCTCCAGGTCGGTCCGCGCTCGCGCCACGCGCGGCCCGGCAGGCCGTCGCCCAACGCGAGCTGCTTCGACGCACAGAGGCCCTCCCACGTCGCGCGCTCGCCCGCGGTGGCGCAGTAGGTGGCCGCGACGGCCAGCACGTCCCCGTCGGGCTGCCAGAACGCCGCCAGCTTCGCGTCGAGCGCGGCCGCGAGCGAGCCGAGGATGCGCGGCATCGCCTCGCCGACCGGGGCGTCCTCTGCGAGCGCGCGTGCGACGGCGTGTGTCGCGCGCAGCCGTCGCTCCGTGGCCTTCGCGACCGCCGAGAGCCGCGCGACCTCGTCGCGGAGATGCTCGGTTTCGGCGGCGTCGCTCACGACGCAACTACTCTAGATCGCGGCTGCGGTCCGGTCCGTGAGGTGATCGAGAGGCAGGCGGGTGTGCGTACGCGCTCGGGCGCGGATGCGGTAGTCGCCCAGCCGAGCTCGCCGCGTCCGCCGCCAGTAGTCGAACGTGAAGCCGGGCCACAGCAGCACGTCGCCGTCGGGCGCCATGTACCAGCTGTTGCAGCCGGAGGTCCACACGGTGCCGGCCAGCTTGGTCTTGAGCTCCGCGCGGAACGCCTGCTCGACCTCCGGGCGGACCTCGATGCGATCGAGGTCCTCGCGCTGCATCGCGCGCAGCGCGTCGACGAGATACGTCACCTGCGCCTCGATCATGAAGATCATGGAGTTGTGACCGAGCCCGGTGTTCGGTCCCATCAGCAGGAACAGGTTGGGGAAGCCACTCACGGTGATCCCGAGGTAGTTGCGCACACCCTCGGTGGCCCACACGTCCGACAGCTCGCGGCCGCCGCTCCCGACGATCCGCATCGACGTGATGTAGTCGACGACCTTGAACCCGGTCCCGTAGATGATCGTGTCGGCCTCGTGGAGCACGCCGTCGGCGGTGCGCACGCCCTCCGGCTCGACGCGCGCGATCGCGTCGGTGACGAGATCGACATTGTCCCGGTTGAGGGCAGGGTAGTAGTCGTTCGAGGTCAGCACCCGCTTGCAGCCCATGCGGTAGCTCGGCGTCAGCTTCGCGCGCAGCTCCGGATCGGGGATCTGCCGCGCGAGGTGCTTCAGCACGAGCGACTCGAGGAGCTGGTTGACCTTCGGCGCGAACGCGAACCCGAGCACGCGGCTCTCGAACAACCAGTAGAGGCCGGTGCGGCGCAGCCAGTGGGCGCCGGGGACGTGCTCGAGCAACCAGCGCTCGCGCTCGCCGATCGGGCGATCCGCCTTCGGCACGATCCACGCGGGCGTGCGCTGGAACACGTGCAGCTGTTCGACCTTCGGCGCGATCTGCGGGACGAACTGGATCGCGCTCGCGCCGGTGCCGATCACCGCGACCTTCTTGCCGGTGAGATCGTGGTCGTGCCTCCAGCGCGCGGAGTGGAACACCGTCCCCGCGAAGGTCTCCGCGCCGGGCAGCTCGGGGATCGCCGGCAGGTGCAGCGCTCCGTTGCCGAGCACCAGCGTACGCGCGACATACGTTTCGGCGCGGAGACTGTCCTCGCGCCGGACGTGCACGGTCCACGTACCGGACGCGTCGTCCCACGTGGCACCGGTGACCTGCGACCCGAATTTCAGGTGCGGGCGCAGGCCGTACTTGGTGGCGCACCTCTCGAGGTACGCGAGGATCTCGGGCTGCCCGCCATAGGCGCGCGACCAGGTCGGGTTCGGCTCGAACGAGTACGAGTAGAGGTGCGAGGGGATGTCGCACGCGGCTCCGGGATACGTGTTGTCCCGCCAGGTGCCGCCCACGCCGCCCGCCTTCTCGAGGATCACGAAGTCGGAGATGCCGGCCTTCCGCAGCTGGATGCCGGCGCACAGTCCCGAGAAGCCCGCACCGACGATGACTGCCTCGAGCTGCTGCGCCATGACCAGCAAGCTAAGGCGCTATTGATTTACGGTCAATAGTGAAAATTTCGTGTTGTCACGGTGACAGTTAGCTCGGGCGACCTGCTGTTCGTGCTGCTGCGACAGCGTGTGCAGCGCGCTGTCGACCTCGTCGAGCTCCCACAGCCGGCGCTCGATCTCGCGGTCGAGCTCCGCGCTGATCGTCGGGCAGGCGGCGCGCTGGGCGACCAGGCGGATCAGCTCGTCGATGGCCTCCAGCTCGTCGCCGAGCTGCTCGACCCGGCGCAGGCACTCGTCCCGGTGGCGGATCCGCCGGGCCTGGATGTCGCGGCGGCGCTTCGAGCGCGGCGGGTCGATCATCGGCACGGTCAGGGGCAGCTCGGCGCCGGCGAGGCGCAGTGCGTCGAGGCACTTCTGGTGCGCGATCGCGACGCCGACGAAGTGGTCGAGCAGGTCCTGCAGCTCGAACCGCTGGGCCTCGACCGGGTCCACCGCCTCGACGCCCTCGACCAGGTCGCGTAGCTCCACGTACTGCGTCTGCCGCACCATGCCGGTGGGGCGCAGCGACTTGAACCGCGCCGACTCGCGCCGCGTCCGCTCGCGCAGCTCGGCAGAGCGCTCGAGGTGGCGCCGTACGAACTTGTAACGCGTGCTCGCCGCACCGACGACGGTGCAGGCGACCACGGCGAGCAGCGCACCGAGGAGCCCGGCGTAGCCGAGCCCGACACAGGCCGTGAACACGGTCGCCGCGACGCAGAGCGGACTCGCGATCGCGCCCCGGATGTGATGGACGCCCGAGTCGCGGCGCGTCAGCGCAGGGGGCGGCGGGGCGAGGACGAGGCCGGACTGCGTGGCGAGGCGGGGCTGCATGGAGAGGCCTGGTACAACCTGCGTGCCACCAGGTCGGGTATCGGCGACGCAACGTTCGGTCCTCCGTTGGTGGTCGCCCGCGCCACACCGTGCGTTGGCCTGAGCTACGATGCCGCGTCGTGGGTGGTCAGCTGGATCAGATCCTGACGTATCTCGATCGGCCGGGTGTGACCGAGATCGTCGTCGGCAACGGTCGCACGATCACATTCCGTCGCGATGACGAGGATGTGGGGCTCACGAAGGAGCCTCTCACCAAGGCGCAGTTCGCGACGCTGATCCGCGGTACGACGCTGTACCACCTCGTTCCGGACCGCGACGGCACCAAGCCGGCGGCCGAGATCACCGTCGGGAGTCGCACGGTCAAGGTCGCCGCCACCCGCAAGGGGGAGGAGGTCTCGTTCCGGATCTCGAAGGCCGAGCCGGCGCTCGACCTCGCCGGCGGCGAGGTGCCGGGCCGCGCGAAGGGCATCACGAAGTCGCCGCGCACCAAGTCCCGGGACCTGACGGAGACCACGCGCGCGCGGCGCCCGTCGAAGGCGGCGTTCGATCCGCGGCGCGATGACGATCCTCCGCCGCGCAGCAAGCGGTCGACGAAGGCGCCCGAGCCGATCGCCTCGGGTCCCCTCGCCGGCGCGAGCGGGAGCAAGCGTGCGCAGCCGTTCGAGGGCCTCGAGCTCGGCGTCGAGCTCGGCCGCGACAAGAAGCCGACGAAGGCGCCGTCGTTCCACACCGTCGACATGGATCTCGATCTCGGCCTCGAGCTCCCGGCGACGCCGCGGCCGAAGACCCCGCCGCCACCGCCGGTGGCGGCGATGGCGATCGACATCGGCTTCGACACGGTGCCGCCGAAGCCGCCGAAGCCGCCGGTGCCGCCGGTGCCGCCGAAGGCGGCGAAGCACGACCAGCCCGCGATCCCGGCGATGGACCTCGATCTCGGTGGTCTCGATCTCGGGCTCGACATGGCGAAGCCGCCCGTCAAGATCGAGACTCCCCCGCCGCGCGCGGCCGCCGTCGAGGGCTCGTTCCACGCGTTGCTCGAGCGCGCGGTGGAGCGCGGTGCGTCCGATCTCCACGTGGCGGCGAACCGGCCGCTCTCGATCCGCGTGCTCGGCGAGCTCGCGCCTCTCGATCCCGGCGGCAAGCCGCTGTCCGCCGCCGAGGCCGACGCGCTGCTGTCACCGCTGCTCGTGCCGGCGCAGCAGCAGCAGCTCCAGCAGGTCGGGTACGTCGACTTCGCGCTAGAGGTGCCGGGCGGCGGCGGCCGGCTGCGCGCGAACCTCTCCAAGTTCCAGGGCGGCCTGAAGGGCACGTTCCGCATCGCCCGCAAGGAGCCGCCCACGCTCGACACGCTCGGCCTGCCGCGCGAGCTCGGGAATCTCGTGCAGCACCACCAGGGGCTCGTCGTGATCGCGGGTCCGAGCGGCCACGGCAAGACGACCACGCTCGCGGCCCTGGTCGACCAGATCAACGCGAGCCGGCCGTATCACATCATCACCGTCGAGGATCCGATCGAGATCGTGTACCCGCGCCGGGCGGCGGTCGTGAGTCAGCGCGAGGTCGGGCCGCACACCAGGAGCTTCGCGGCGGCGCTCAAGGGCTCGCTGCGCGAGGACCCCGACGTGATCGTGATCGGCGAGCTGCGCGATCGGGAGACCGTCGAGATCGCGCTCACCGCCGCCGAGACCGGGCACCTCGTGATCGCGACGATGTCCACGCCGTCGGCCGCGAAGACGATCGATCGGCTGGTCGACATGTTCCCGCCGGACGATCAGGCACAGGTCCGCGCCTCGATCGCGGGCGCGCTGCGCGCGATCGTCGCGCAGCGCCTGTTGCCGGGCGCGGCGGGCAAGGGCATCCACGCCGCCGTCGAGGTGCTGACCGGGGTGCTCGCGCTGTCGGCGATGATCCGCGAGGACAAGCTGTTCCAGCTGCCGAACCTCATGCAGCGCGGCAAGGCGTTCGGGATGATCCGGTTCGACGACTCGCTGCTCGAGCTGGTGAAGGCGAACAAGGTCACGCTCGACACCGCGCTCGCCGCCGCCGAGAACAAGAAGGAGCTCGCGGCCGCGTTCGGCAGGAGCACCGGCTCGATCCCGACGGTGAAGGCGGCCGATCCCATGAAGAAGAGCGGCCCGCTCGGAGGCCTGTTCGGCCGGAAGGGGGACTCGTGACGATCGGTGCCCTGTTCGACAAGCTGCTCGAGCGCGGCGGCTCGGACCTCCACCTGTCGCCGGGCTACCCGCCGATGCTGCGCGTGCGCGGATCGCTGACGCCCGACGGCGATCGCGCGCTGTCGAGCGCCGAGATCGAGCAGCTGCTCATGCCGCTGCTCAGCGAGCACCAGCGCACCCAGTTCCAGACCACCGGCGACCTCGACTTCGCGCACGCGCACGGCTCGCGGGCGCGGTTCCGCGCGAACTACCTGAAGAAGCTCACCGGCGTCGGTGCGGTGTTCCGGGCGATCCCCACGATCATCAAGACGCTCGACGAGCTCGGCGTGCCGCCGGGCATCCGCAAGCTCGCCGACCTGAAGGCCGGCCTCGTGCTCGTCACCGGTCCGACGGGCTCCGGCAAGTCGACCACGCTCGCGGCGATGATCGATCACATCAACAAGACGCGGCCGGGGCACATCCTCACGATCGAGGACCCGGTCGAGTTCGTGCACCAGCCGCAGCGGTGCCTGGTCTCGCACAAGGAGATCGGGGAGCACGTGCCGTCGTTCCTCGACGCGATCCGCAGCGCCGGCCGCGAGAACGCCGACATCATCCTGGTCGGCGAGCTGCGCGGCGCGGAGACCATGAAGGCCGCGCTCCAGCTCGCGAGCTTCGGCATCCTGATCTTCGCGACGGTCCACACCAACTCCGCCGGCGCCACGATCGATCGCTACGTCAACGCCTTCCCCGCCGAGCAGCAGCCGCAGGTGCGCGGCCTGCTCGCCGACTCGCTGGTCGGGGTCGTCGCGCAGCAGCTGTTGCCGCGCGCCGACAAGCCGGGCCGCGTGGCCGCGCACGAGATCCTGCTCGGCAACTACGCGCTGTCCTCGCTCATCCGCGAGGGCAAGACCCAGCAGATCCCGAGCTTCATCCAGTCCGGCACGAGCGACGGCATGCAGGCGATGGACGCCGCACTCGAGCGCCTGGTCTCCGCCGGCACCGTGAAGGCCGCGGACGCCCTCGAGAAAGCTCTCGACAAGGACACCTTCTCGCGGCTCCCGACGGTGGCTGCCCAGCTCGGGACAAACCGGCACGACCCCCTGGGCTAGGGGACGCATCCGTGTAGGATGCGCCCCGCATGACCAGACCCCGCCTCGCTTCCTCGCTGGCGCTCGCGCTGGCGCTCCTCGCAGGGTGCAAGCAAGCGCCGTCCAAGCTCGACTCCGTCGTCGCCAACGCGAAGATGCCGCGCGGCTCGGCGGCTGGCACCAGCACCGCGCAAGTCGGTCCGAGCACCACGCCGGCGGGACCGGCCGAGGACCTCGACAGCAAGGACATCCTGAACCGCAAGGACACCTCGCCCGAGGTCCAGGTCAAGCACGTGCTCCTGGGCTGGAAGGACCTGTCGGCCGCGTACCGCGGTCACATGGATCCGCGCGCCGCGGAGCGCTCGAACGCCGACGCCGCGAAGCTCGCGCGCGAGGTCTACGAGCGCGCGCAGAAGGAGGACTTCGACAAGCTCGTCGCCGAGCTGTCCGAGGATCCGGGCTCGAAGTCCGGCGAGCCCTACACCGTCGCGGCCGAGACGCAGTTCGTCCCCGAGTTCAAGCAGCTCGCGCTCCGCCTCATGCTGAACGAGGTCGGGATCGTCAAGACCAACTACGGCTACCACGTGATCAAGCGCGTGCCGCCGCCGCCGCCCGATCCGCTGGAGAGCGCCGACATCCTCGCGCGTCCGGGCGAGCCCGGTCCGGTGAGCGTGCAGCACGTCCTGATCGGCTGGAAGGGCGCGCCCGCCGCGCGCACCGCGACCCGCTCCAAGGAGGAGGCCGACAAGCTCGCGACCGAGATCCTCGCCAAGGCGAAGGCCGGCGAGGACATGGCCGCGCTGATGAAGCAGTACTCCGAGGATCCCGGCAGCAAGGACACCGGCAAGCCCTACGAGGTCGCCGCCGACACGCAGTTCGTCGAGCCGTTCAAGAAGCTGGCGCTCCGCCTCAAGATCGGCGAGGCCGGCCTCGTCAAGACGCCGTTCGGCTGGCACGTGATCAAGCGCGCCGCGCCGCCGCCGCCCGACACGCTCGAGTCCGCCGACATCCTGGCGCGCGAGCCCGTCACGCAGATGGCGAAGGTGAAGCACATCCTGCTCTCCTTCGCGGACACCAAGGGCGAGGATCCGCGCGGCCAGAAGCGCACGCGCGCCGAGCTCGAGAAGCTGGTCGCCGACACCGTGGCCAAGCTGAAGGGCGGCGCGAAGATCGAGCCGCTCATGGCCGAGCTGTCCGAGGACCCCGGCTCCGCGAAGACCGGCAACTCGTACGACGCGACGCCCGATGCGGGCCTCGTCGAGCCGTTCAAGAAGCTCTCGCTCCGCCTGAAGCCGGGCGAGGTCGGTGTCGTGAAGACCGAGTTCGGCTTCCACATCATCCAGCGCGTCGACGGGACGCCGGGTGACAAGGCGCCTGTCGAGAAGGCCACGGCGACGTCGCCCGCTGGCTCTGCCGCGCCGAAGTGATCGTCTGGCGTCGGGCAGACGCCCTCGTGGTATGAGCGCGGCATGGACGTCTCGTCGTTGCTGCGCGCGCTCGGTGTCACTCGCTCCCTGACCGACGGGGAGCTCGTCGCTCGCTCGCCGATCGATGGGTCGGTGACCGGGCGCGTCGCGACCGACGACGCGCTGCGGGTGAGCGCGGCGATCCGGCGCGCGCACGAGGCGTACGTGCGGTGGCGGGACGTGCCGGCGCCGCGGCGCGGCGAGCTGATCCGGCTGTTCGGCGAGGAGCTGCGCGCGGCGAAGGACGATCTGGCGGCGCTCGTGACGATCGAGGCGGGCAAGATCACGGCGGAAGCGAAGGGCGAGGTGCAGGAGATGATCGACATCTGCGACTTCGCCTGCGGGCTGTCGCGGCAGCTCTACGGGCTGACGATCGCGTCCGAGCGGCCGGGGCACCGGATGAGCGAGACGTGGCACCCGCTCGGCGTGGTGGGTGTGATCAGCGCGTTCAACTTCCCGGTCGCGGTGTGGGCGTGGAACTTCGCACTCGCCATCGTGTGCGGCGACAGCGTCGTGTGGAAGCCGTCGGAGAAGACGCCGCTGACGGCGCTCGCGTGCGATGCGCTGTTCCACCGCGCGATGGCGCGGTTCGCGGCGGGCGGGACGGCGGCGCCCGAATCGCTCTCCGAGCTGGTGATCGGTGGGGCGGCGGCCGGGGAGGCGCTCGTCGACGATCCGCGCGTGGTGCTGGTCAGCGCGACCGGCTCGACGCGGATGGGGAGGGCGGTGGCGCCGCGCGTGGCGGCGCGGTTCGGGCGGTGCCTGCTCGAGCTCGGCGGCAACAACGCGATGATCGTGGCGCCGACCGCGGACCTCGAGCTCGCGAGCCGGGCGATCCTGTTCTCGGCGGCCGGCACCGCGGGCCAGCGCTGCACCACGCTGCGCCGCCTGGTCGTGCACGAGTCGGTCAAGGACGACCTGCTCGCGCGTGTCGAGCGCGCGTACCACCAGATCCGGGTCGGCGACCCGCGGGCGGTGGGGACCCTGGTCGGTCCCCTGATCGATGGCGCGGCGTTCGAGGCGATGCAGAACGCGCTCGCGCGCGCGCGGGACGACGGCGGCCAGGTGATCGGTGGCCAGCGCGTCGCCGTGACCGGCTGCGACGGCGGGTTCTACGCCGCGCCGGCGCTGGTGCGGATGCCGGCGCAGACCGAGGTCGTGAAGGACGAGACGTTCGCGCCGATCCTGTACGCGATGAGCTATCGCGACATGGGCGACGCGATCGCGCTGCACAACGACGTGTCGCAGGGCCTGTCGTCGTGCATCTTCACCAACGACCTCCGCGAGGCGGAGGCGTTCCTCGCGGCCTCGGGCTCGGACTGCGGCATCGCGAACGTCAACATCGGCCCGTCGGGCGCCGAGATCGGCGGCGCGTTCGGCGGCGAGAAGGAGACCGGCGGCGGCCGCGAGTCGGGCTCCGACGCGTGGAAGAGCTACATGCGCCGGGCCACGAACACCGTGAACTACTCGCGCGAGCTGCCGCTCGCGCAGGGCATCACGTTCGGCTAGTGCGCGCCACGTGGGCTGGTGATCGTGAGGCGTTCAAAGCCCAGCGCGACGACGCGGAAGCGCAGCGAGGTGTCCCGATATCCGGTCGATGCAGTTGGGTCGGGCTCGGCGACGACGCGGCCGTGAACGGCGATGCGACTGCCTGGAACGATCGCGAGCTCGACGAACGCCCATTGGCTGACGTCCTGTTCGATGCCCTTGCGCTCGCAGAACGAGCGCAGTCCCACCATGTCGCGCCGGAGAAGCGGCTTGCCCGGAAGCTCGATGTCTGGCGTCGCCTCGTCGACGATGACCTGCGCAGCGCCGGTGTCGAGCACGAAGGCGACGCCGCGGCAATCGCGCACCGCGAGGTCACTCAGCTCGATACTATAGCCTCGGACGTCGAACGCGACGCACGCTGCGTAGGTCAGCGGCGCGGCGAGCGTTCGCTCGAGGGCACGAACCTCGCCGGTCAGAGTGACGACCGCACCGTCTACGAGCGTCGTCCCGGCCTGCGCGATGCGCCGCCGTCGCAGGCGTTCCGGGCGCGTGCTCAGCCACCACTTGACGCCGCCCCACACCGTCGCGACGCCGAGCGAGACGATCAACCGAATGGCATCGAGCGGCTTCACGAGGCGGGACCTCGGCGTCCGACCGCGCGACGGCGGAGCCGAGCTACTCCTTCTTATCTTCCGGTGCGGGCGCGGGCGCGGGGGCCGGAGCCGGCGCGGGGGCCGGAGCCTCGCCGCCGCCCTCGGCGGTGATCAGCTTGAACTCGACGCGGCGGTTCTTCGCGCGCGCGGCCGTGAGCTTGCCACCCTTGAGACCGGCGGGCGCCT
>JAEUJX010000310.1 GCA_016794545.1 Myxococcales bacterium | reverse complement strand
AGTACACCGCGCTGCTCGCGGAGAGCGAGTACGCCGCGTGGGTCGCCGCGTTCGGCTTCCGCGTCAATCACTTCACGGTCGACGTCAACGCGCTGACCACGTTCCCCGATCTCGTCGCGCTCAACGCGTTCCTCGTCGAGCACGGCTTCACGCTCAACGAGTCCGGCGGGGCGATCAAGGGCACGCGCGCGGACTGCCTCGAGCAGTCCTCGACGCGCGCCGACTCGATCGAGGTCTCCTTCACCGACCGCTCCGTGCGCATCCCGAGCTGCTACTACGAGTTCGCGAAGCGCTACGCGCTGCCGAGCGGCGAGCTGTTCCAGGGCTTCGTGCCCGCCTCGGCCGACAAGATCTTCGAGTCGACCGACGTGAAGCGGTAGTCCACCCCTCTCCGAAGCGTCAGTCCGGCGGGGCTCCGGCGTCGACGGGCGGCGGCGCCGGCGCATCCGGCGGCGGCACGAGGAACGCGTCGAGCGCGACCGCGTCGGGGCCGGCGTCCGCGACCTGCGCGCGATCCGGATCGCGCCAGACCAGGCAGGTCACGATCGTGTCGGCGTCGGCCTGCGAGATGCCGCTCGCGGGCATGAGGCGCATGCGGCGGACCTGCCATTCCCACTCGGGCGGCGTGCGGTGCACCGCGTTCGTGATGCGCTCGAGCGTGTGGCAGCTCGAGCAGCGGAGCTCGGCGAGCGCGCAGGCCGCCCGGATCTCGGGCGGCGCGCCGGCGGGCTGCAGCAGCAGGACGCGCGGAGACGAGCTCCCGCTGCACGCGGCGGCGAGCGCGAGGATGGCGAGCGTGGTCCGCACCTAGTTGTCCAGCGCTCCCTCGGCGATCCAGTCCCGCACCAGCGTCAGCTCCGCCGCCGAGTAGAAGGGAGGTCCGTTGTAGGGCATGCGCGCGCCGAACGGCGGCGCGAGGCCGAGCTTCTGGGCGAGGATGCTCTCGCACGGCTTGCCCGCGACGACGATCCGGGTGCCGCTGATCAGCCCGCCGCGGCGCAGTGACTCGTAGGAGCCGAGGTTGAAGCCGCCCGTGCTGTTCGACGCGTGGCAGCCGCACCCGCCCGGTGACTTGCCGAACAGCGGCCGGATGTCGCGCGCGAACGAGACGCTGACCATCGGGTTCGAGTCGGTGCACGACCCGGTGTGCGGGATCATCGAGCCATCGTCGGGCTCGCTCGGCGGCGGGCCGTCGGGTGGCTGGAGCCGGCCGACGTCGGGCTCGTACATCACGTCGCAGCCGGCGAGGATCGCGAGCGCGGCGATCGCGACGACTCTCATGGCTCACCATCCACGAACTGGATCTGCTTGTTCGAGACCGTCGTCGTGACCGTGTAGCTGGCCACGGTGTCCGTCAGGTACGCACTGATCGATCCGTTGGTCGCGCGTACGAACAGCTGCGCGTCGCTCGTGACGGCCGCGGGAGCCACGCCGGTCGCGAGCCGCACGTCGATCTCCGTGACGATCGGCGAGTAGTTCGGTGCGGTGGTCGGCGGCGCGGCCGGGATGCCGTACTGGAACACCGGCTGCGCGTCGAGCGTGGTCGGCAGCGCCGGCGGCGTGCCGGCGGCGACGCCCGAGAGCAGGCGCACCTCCTGCCCGGCGATCGGCGAGCCGTTGCGCAGCGGCTGGGTGCCGAGCGCCCCGCCGAGCTGGAACAGCTCCACGCGGAAGCCGCGCGCGTAGACCTCGGTCGCTGGCACCGGTGGGAGCGTCGTGCTGACCTCGAGCTTGGTGCCCGCCGGCACCACCGGCAGGTTGCGCCACGTGCCGGCCGGCACCGGTTCGCCGACGAGACCGAGGTCGATCGCCTCGGCGAGCGCGGCGGTCGAGGCCAGCCGCTCGCCCTGGTAGCTCGCGGTCGTCGGCACGTAGATCACGCGGCGGATCGCGCTGTAGCCCGGATCGCCGGGGATCGAGTCGATCAGCCAGGGGTGCCCCGCGCGCGGCACGAAGCCGCCCGCGCCGTCGGGATCCGCGAGCACGTAGAGCGGCGACGATGCGACGAAGCCGTCGATGATCTTCGCGCTGCCGAAGCTCCAGAACCTCACCGTCGCGCCGCCCGCCTTGCCGGTGGAGCGGGCGAGCACGCCGCCCGACATCGCGAGCGCGCTATCGGAGAGCCCGTCGAAGATCCGGATCTGCGACGTCAGCTCGGAGTTGTCGGAGACCGGTGGGACGATCGCGCCGGGCGGCAGCACGTACTTCGGACCGGGCGGCGAGTCGATCGCCGCGTCGGCGGGCCGGACCTCGGGCGGCGCGTCGATCGTGACGTCCGCGACGCGCGGCTCGAGGTAGTCGCAGCCGACGAGAAGCAGGATCGGTATGGATGCTCGTACGGACATCGGGGCCTCCATCAGAACGGTCCGACCAGGCCGAGGTGGATCACCGACTCGTCCTCGAAGTCGGAGAAGTCGTAGTACTCGTAGCTGAGCTTGAGCCGCAGCGCGGACCACAGCGCGACGGCGACGCCGGCGGTGTGGCGCAGGATCGCGGAGTCCGATCGCAGGTCGCTGGTCTTCACGACGTTGCCGCGGCGGCGGAGGAAGTCCTCGCGGCCGATCAACGTGAGCCGGCTGGTGACCGGGACCTCGATCTCGGCGTAGCCGCCGTCCTTGACCATCCACGGATCGAACGTGCCGTCGGCGCGCGGTCCGTACTTGAAGCGCTCCATCGGATCCTCGCCGAGCGACATCTTCGTGCGCCGCGACAGGTACTCGAGGCGCAGGTAGACGTCCTTCGCGCGCAGCACCATGTGCGCGCCCATCATCGAGAACCGCAGCCGGTGCTCGGGGTCGTAGGTGCCGCGCATCATCGAGACGCCCGCCGACCACGTGAAGCTCGGCATCACGACGCTCGCGACGACCTGGCCGCCGATCACCGGCCGCGAGTTGTTGTCGACGTAGTAGCTCTCGCCGGAGCGCGACAGCTTGAAGTCGAAGTCGACCGGATCCGCACCGGCCTTCGGTCCGCCGATCGCGTACACCGCGTAGTCGAGCTGGACGTGCTCGCCGAAGAAGTGCGTGCCGTTGATCTCGAGGCCGTTGTCGACCCACGGCGAGGGCAGCACGCCCTCGTTGAAGTCGTTGATCCGCAGCATGCGGCCCATGTCGTAGGGCAGGGGCTTGTCGCTCGTGCGGTGGTTCGCCGGATCGTGGCGCACCGGGAACTCGCCGAAGGCCGGCGTGAACCTTCCGACGCGGAAGTTGAGCTCGTCGGCGACGCGCAGGTCGAAGTAGGCCATGCCGACCTCGAAGCCGTGGCACGCGATGCACGCCTTGACGTTCGCGCTGATCTTCCCGTTGAAGTCGATCGCCATCTTCAGCGAGGCCTCGGCGGTCGCCCCGTCGAGCCCGAGCGTGCGGCCCTCGCTCTCGGTCGGGATCGCCATGTAGTCGAGTTGCACGGAGCCGGCGAAGTTGCGGCGGACCTTCGAGCCCGACTTCTCGGCCTCCTCGTCCTCCGCGTCGGCCTCCTCGTCGCGCTCGACGGGCGTGTCGGCGCGCGCGATCCGCGCGAACGCGCCGAGCAGCACCAGGAGCATGGTCAGACGTAGGGTCACGATTCCTCCGAGAGTCCGGGTCACCCGCCGACCGGCTGGAACTTCACGACGACGCGCACCGAGGCCGTTCCGACATCGGGCGCCACCCGCGTGCGCAGCTTCGACGCGGCGTCCTTCACGCACGCGCCCATGCCCAGCGAGTCCCCCGAGACGCGCAGATCGCGCGCCGCACGGCCTTCGTCGATCGAGAACGAGAGCTTGAGCCGCAGCGCCGGTGTCTGCTGCGCCGCCCGCGCGGCGGTCCGGTAGCAGTCGCGCAGGGTGCCGAGCGCTCGCTGGACGGCGCTCTGGATCTCGTTGTCGGGCAGCGGACCATCGACGCCGATGCTCGCGATCGACGGGATCGCATCGAGCGAGCCCGGGCCCCGCGCGACCGGCGGCGGCGCGGGGGCCGGTGCGGGCGCGGGGGCCGGCACCGGCGACGGCGCCACCGGTGCCGGCGTCGGATCGGGGACCGGCGCCGGCACGACCGCGGCATCGGTCGGCTGCGCGGACGGCGCGGGCAGGCGGGTCGCGACCACCTCCGGCGCCGGCGCGACGACCTCCGACGACGACGCGACGCGCGCCTGCGTCGCCGCGGCCGTGCGCGTCGGGCGCTTGCCGGAGCTCTCGCGCGTCTCGCGCACCTCGCGCGTCCCGCGCGTCTCGCGCACGGCCGTCTTCGCGCGCGCCGGGGGCGCCACCGCGCTCGCCGGGGACGCGCCGGGCGGCGAGGCGGGATCCGTCCCTCGTTCCCGGTCGGGCGCCGCGAGCGCGCCGTCGGGGGACGCCTCGCCGGCGGGGCCGGACGGCGCGGCGGGGCCCGCCCCCGGCTCCTCGTCGGGCACCATCGCCGCGGTCGCAGCCGGAACGGACGTGTCCGGCTCCGCCCCGGGGACGGCGCGGTCGTCCATCAGGCGCCACGCGATCACGCCGGGCGCGATCAGCGCGAGCAGCGCGGCGGCGATCACGAGCGGGTGGCGGCGGCCGCCGTGCGGGGACACGGGTCGCGACGGCTCCTGCGGCGTCACGCTGATCTCGGCGTCCTCGCGCCCCGGTCCGCCTCCGAACATCACGCGCGGCGA
The DNA here is from genome assembly GCA_016794545.1 of Myxococcales bacterium. Classification (GTDB taxonomy): domain Bacteria; phylum Myxococcota_A; class Polyangia; order Haliangiales; family Haliangiaceae; genus JABFXX01. The sequence goes on along the minus strand of JAEUJX010000310.1, from coordinate 16,742 downwards.
CGGCGTGTTCAGCGCGGCGCCGGTGAGGAGGTCGAGCTCGTGGGCCGAGAGGTCGCTCTCGGGCAGGCCGCGGATCACGCGGGCAAGCCGCTCCTTCTTCTCCGCGAAGCAGTCGCCCATGTGCTCGCGGATCGCGCGGGCACCGTCGAAGCCCGGCGCGGTGGCGGCGAGGTACGCGGACAGGTCCGTCGCGAGCGCGCCGGCGGTCGCGTACCGGTCGTTCGCCCGCCGTGCGAGCGCGTGCATCACGATCGCGTCGAGGTCGGGCGATCCGAAGCCGAGCGAGCTCGGCGCCGCCAGGTTCGGGTTCAGCACCTGGTACATCAGCGCGGCGTCGCTGTCGGCCTCGAACGCGGGCTTGCCCACGAGCAGCTGCCACAGCAGGATGCCGAGCGCGTAGATGTCGGCGCGGCGATCGATCGGCTCACCTGCCGCCTGCTCGGGCGACATGTACGCGAACTTGCCCTTGATGACGCCGGTCTGCGTCGCGTGCAGCTTGGTCGACACCCGCGCGATGCCGAAGTCGAGCAGCTTCACCGAGCCCTCGACGGACACGAGGACGTTCGACGGACTGATGTCGCGGTGGACCAGGCCGAGCGGCTCGCCCTCGAGCGTCGTCAGCGAATGGGCGTAGTCGAGTGCGTTGGCCAGCTCACGAACCAGATGGACGGCGAGATCGACCGGGAACGTTTTCGTACGCTTCATCACGGCGCGATGGAAGCGAGAGAGCGTCTCGCCGTTGATGAACTCCATCGCCATGTACATCCGGCCGTCGATCTCGCCGGCGTCGAACGTCTGCACGATCGAGGGATGATTCAGTAACGCCGCCGTCGACAGCTCCTGCATGAACATGTCGCGCGATCCGAGGTCGTCACCTTGATCACGAAGAAACTTGAGGGCGACGAGCTTGTCGAACCCACCTGCGCCGCCTTGTCGGGCGACGTAGACGTCGGCCATGCCACCGCTTCCCCACTTTGCGAGTACGCGATAACGAGAAACAGCGCTCACCGTGCGCCCACTCTACGGACGTACGATGTCTGCACAATGGTGCTTGCTGAACTCGCATGACCTTGGTCATGCTCGACGTTGGGAGTCTTACGAGTCACGTGAACGCAGATGCATTCGACGACGAGTTTCTCGACGAGGATCTGCGAGACGAGCCGATCGCGCGGCCGATCGAGGCGCTGTCGGCGCACGAGCTGACGACGCTCTTGCTCGAGAGTCTCGATGTCGGCTACGCGCTCGTCGCTGCGAGCGGGAAGCTCCTGCGCGCGAGCTCGATCGCGCGGCAGATGCTGTCGGCCTTCGGCAAGGACACCGAGGTCGTGCCGGTCGCGCTGTGGAGCAAGCTCGATCCGCAGATCGCGAACGCGCAGGCGGTGCCCGGTCGGTTCACGCCGTCATCGCCGTACGTCAGTCCGGCGCGCGGACGGTTCTTCGTGCGCGTGCGCGCGCTGCGCGCCGGCGGAGTCGTGCTCTCGATCGCGCCGGCCGCGCTTCGCGAGATCGACGTGTCCCGCGTGCTGAGCGAGTCGTTCGGTCTGTCCGCGCAGGAGATCCGGATCGCGTTCTTCGCGGCGCAGGGCTACCGCAACCGCGAGATCGCGGAGCGCCTCGAGATCGTGGAGGGCACGGTGAAGAACTACCTGACGAACGTGTTCGCCGCGCTGGCCGTGCGCAGCCGCACCGAGCTGTCCACCGAGCTCGCGCAGCTGGTCGAGGACCAGGCTACAGGCTCGCGAAGTAATCGTTGAGCTCGAGCAGCACGTCGACATCGACGCCGACGAACTGGACACCCATCCCGCCGTCTGCCCCGCTGGTCGCGCGCCGCACGATCCCGGGGAGCGCGAACGTCTGGTCGGTCGTGGGCAGGGTCAGCTCGATCGTCAGCGCGGTCCCGACCGGCTGGACGAGCGGGGAGGCGATGAAGGCGCCTCCGGTGCCGATATCCCGGGTCTCGGCGGCGATCCAGGCCGTGTGCTCGTCGGCCCGGAACTTCACCGCCAGGACCCGCCCGGGGCGCCCCTTGCTGCGAAAGTGCTGCCGTCGCTCGTGCCGGCCGCGGTCCATGGGCACCTCGGGAGGATAGGGTACCCGGGCGATCCGCGCCAAACTCCTTCACAAAACCGCGCACGCTTTCGCTTTACGCCGCTCCTCGGCATCGATTAGCTTCCGCGCGTCTGTGAAGGTCCACCTCATCGGCATCGGCGGCACCGGGATGGGTGCCGTGGCGGGCTTGCTCGCGAACGCGGGTCACGAGGTGCGTGGCTCCGATGCCGCCGTCTACCCGCCGATGTCCGAGCAGCTCGCGGCGCTCGGCGTGCCGGTGATGATGCCGTACGACGGGCAGAACCTGGCGTGGGGGCCGGATCTGGTCGTCGTCGGCAATGTCCACGGCAAGGAGCACGTCGAGGTCAAGGCGGCCCAGGCGGCGAACATCCAGCTCACCTCGTTCCCGGCGATCCTCGGCGAGCGGCTGATCGACGGCAAGCACGCGATCGTCGTGTGCGGCACCCACGGCAAGACCACCACGACGTCGCTCGTCGCGCACGTGCTCGCCGAGGCCGGCCGCGATCCGTCGCTGTTCGTCGGCGGCGTGCCCGTGGCGCTCGGCCAAGGCTACCACCTCGGCAAGGGCGAGGACTTCGTCATCGAGGGCGACGAGTACGACACCGCGTTCTTCGACAAGGGACCCAAGTTCCTCCACTACCGCCCGAAGACGGTGATCCTGACGAGCGTCGAGCTCGATCACGTCGATATCTTCGCGTCGTTCGACGCCGTCAAGGATACGTTCCGGAAGCTCGTCGCGCTGATCCCCGCCGACGGCCTGCTCGTCGTGTGCGCCGACGCGCCCGACGCGCTGCAGATCGCCGAGAAGGCGACGTGCAAGGTCGAGCGCTACGCCGTGCTGCCCGAGGGCGAGGACGGGGTGCCCGCCGACGGCGTGACCTGGTGGGCCACCAACGTCGAGGTCGGCAAGAGCGGCCGCACGTCGTTCGACGTGGTCCACAAGAACGGCAACGGCAACGAGGCGATCGGTCGCTTCGAGACGCTGCTCGTCGGCCGCCACAACGTCGAGAACGCCGTCGCCGCGATCGCCGTGGCCTTCGCGCGCGGCGTGCCGACCAAGGACATCCAGCGCGGCCTCGGGAGCTTCGCGGGCGTCAAGCGCCGCCTCGAGCTGCGCGGCATCGCCGGCGGCGTCACCGTGCTCGACGACTACGCGCACCATCCGACCGCCGTCCGCGAGACGCTGAAGTCGCTGCGCAAGCGGTTCCCGAAGCGCCGGATCATCGCGGTCTACGAGCCGCGCAGCGCGACCAGCCGCCGCAAGACGTTCCAGGCCGAGTTCGCCGATGCGTTCGCGCACGCCGACGAGGTGATCGTCGGCAAGCTGTTCGACCCGTCGAAGATCCCCGCGGAGGAGCGGTTCGATCCCGAGCGCCTCGCGCTCGACCTGCACCAGCGCGGGACCAAGGCTGCCTACGTGCCCGAGGTCGACGCGATGGTGAAGCAGCTCGCCGAGAGCGCCGGGCCCGGCGATGTGGTGTGCGTGCTGTCGAGCGGCAGCTTCGACGGCCTGCACGACAAGCTGCTCGATGCGATCGGCGACGCGATGCGCCCCGCGCAACGCGCCGACATGCCCGAGGTGCGCGAGCTGCTCGCGAAGGTCGGCCTCGAGGCCGAGCTCGCGAAGGACCAGCACATGGGCAGCTTCTTCGTGCTGCGCAACGAGGAGGGCGTGTGCGGTGTGGTCGCGCTCGAGGTGTTCGGCGACGACGCCATCCTCCGCTCGCTCGCCGTCAGCCCGGAACATCGCGGCGCCGGCTACGGCTGGATGCTCGCGGACATGGCGGTCGGCCAGGCGCGGTGGCGCGGCGTGCGGCGCATCTACCTCCTGACCGAGAGCGCGAGCGACTTCTTCGCCGCGAAGTTCGGGTTCCGCGTCGTCGACCGCTCCACGCTGTCCAAGCAGATCGCGGCGAGCGAGACGTTCTCGCGGCTCACCGGCGCATCGCTCGTCGCGATGCGCCTCGATCTGTGACGGCGGGCGACCTGCTCGAGGTCGCGCGGGCGGCGGCGATCGCCGCGCGCGATCTGCTCCGCACCGCGCGTCCCGAGCACGTGCGCAGCAAGGCCAACCCGCGGGATCTCGTGACCGAGTGGGACGTGCGCAGCGAGCAGGCGATCCGCGCCGTGCTCGACGAGCGCGCGCCGGGCATCCCGGTCCTCGGCGAGGAGGGCGGCGGCGACGCGACCTCGCGCGGCGGGATGCGCTGGCTCGTCGATCCGATCGACGGCACGGTGAACTTCGCGCACGGCCTGCCGCTGTGGTGCGTGTCGATCGCGCTCGAGGATGCCGGCCGCCCGGTGGTCGGCGTCGTCGTCGCGCCCGCGCTCGACTGGTGGTTCGAAGCGTCGCTCGGCGGCGGCGCGCGTGACGGCACCGGGGCACCGCTCCGCGTCTCGGCGACGCAGGAGCTCTCGCACGCGCTGCTCGCGACCGGCTTCCCGTACGATCGCGCGACGAACCCCCACAACAACTTCGCGGCGTGGGAGCACCTGAAGCGCGCCGCGACGGTCCGCCGGCTCGGGGCCGCGGCGCTCGATCTTTGCCTGGTCGCGAAGGGCGGGCTCGACGGCTACTGGGAGGATCGGCTGCACGCGTGGGATCTCGCCGCCGGCGCGCTGATCGTCGCCGAGGCGGGCGGCTGCGTGACGGACACACGGGGAGGGCGGTTCGACGCGCACTCCGGGGAAGCGGTGGCGACGAACGGTGCTATTCATGAGGCTCTCGTCCGAGAGCTGGGCAAGGTCTCCCGATGAAGCGCTCCCTCGCGATCGCGATCCTCGCAGTGTGGTCGACGGCTGTGGCACAGCCGGGCAAGGCGCCGCCGCCGTCGGAGGGCGACAAGCCGAAGCGGCAGCTCCCCGTCGAGCAGCCGCAGAACCCGTACGGTCCCGCGCCGGATGATCCATATGCGGATCCTCCGCCTCCGCGGGGGCCGTCGCCCACTCCGCCGGCTGCGCCGTCTCCGCCGGCGAAGGCCCCCGCTCCGGCGAAGGCGCCACCGGGCGCCAAGACGCCAGCGGCAAAGACCGGCACGCCCGATGATCCGTACGGCGATCCAGCGACGCCGCCCGCGACGACGCCGCCGCCGGTCCCCACCCCGCTGCCCCCGCCCGCGACGACGCCGCCGCCAGGCAAGGCCGGGCCGCCGCCTGCGACCATGCCGCCGCCCGGCAAGGCCGCCGCGCCGCCGGCGGCAAAGACACCGCCGGCGAAGGAGCCGCCGCCGAAGGAGATCGTGCCGTCCGCGATCCCGTCGCGCGTGACGCTCCAGGATCTGACGGCGATCCAGGGCCTGCTCGCGGTGCAGCGCCTCGATGGCTGGCTGATGTTCGATCGCGACGGCGGGAACCCGATCTCCGCGCGGCTCGTCTCGCCCGAGGGGCACCCGTCGCGGCCGTGGTTCTATCTGATCCCGGCGAAGGGCGAGGCGCTCGCGCTCGTGCACACCGCCGAGGTGCGGCAGTTCGATCACCTGCCCGGCAAGAAGCTGACGTACCAGGGCTACCGCGATCTGGCCCCGCAGCTGAAGGCCCTGCTGAAGGGCACGCGCACGGTCGCCGTCGAGTACAGCGCGAAGGCCGCGGTGCCGAGCGTGTCGCGCGTCGATGCGGGCACGCTCGAGCTGATCCGTGCCGCCGGCGTGCAGGTGCGGTCGAGCGACACGCTCGTCCAGTACACCAAGGCGATCTGGGGCGACCCGGGGCGCACCGCGCACTACGTCGCGGTCCACCACATGGTCGAGCTGCGCAAGGACGCGCTCGCGTTCATCGCGAAGCAGCTCGCGATCGGCGCGCCGATCAGCGAGTACGACGTGCAGCAGCGGCTCTCTCGCGGCATGACGATGCGCGGGCTCGTCGGTCAGCCGCCGGTGGTCGCGGCCGGGGCGAACACGGCGGATCCCTTCTACGTGCCGACGGCGGCGCGCACCGCGCCGATCAAGCGCGGCGATCTGATCGTGCTCTCGCTCGCGATGAAGGTCGACAAGCCCGAGGGCATCTGGGCGGTGCAGACGTGGGTCGCGGTCGCCGAGGCCGTGGTCCCCGAGGCCGCGCGCAAGGCGTTCGAGACCGCGGCGCTCGCGCGCGACCAGGCGCTCGCGCTGATCGCCGACCGCAGCCGCAAGAAGCGCCCGGTGACCGGCGCCGAGGTCGACGACGCGACGCGCGCGTTCTTCAAGAAGCTGAAGGTCGAGGCGAACGTCATGCACCGCACCGGGCACTCGATCGACAACGACTTCTCCGGCGGGGGCGCGGACCTCGACAACTTCGAGGTCAAGGACACGCGCATCCTGACGCCGGGCACGGGGTTCACTGTCGGTCCCGGCCTCTACTTCCCGGGGCAGTTCGGCGTGCGCACCGAGGTCTCGGTCTATCTCGCGCCCGCGGGTCCCGAGGTCACGACGCCCGCGCAGGACGCGATCGAACCGTTGATCAAGTGATCACGGCGCTGATCCTCGCCGGCGGGCGCGCGACGCGGATGGGCGGCGCCGACAAGCCGGCGCTCGTCGTCGGCGGCGAGCCGATCTTCGCGCGGCAGGTGCGGGTGCTCGCGCCGCGCGTGACCGAGATCGTGGTCGCCGCGAACACGGCGCACCCGCTGTACGCGGGCCATCGCGTCGTGCCCGATGCGATCGAGGGGGCCGGGCCCCTCGCGGGAGTCGCGGCGGGCCTCGCGGCCTGCGCGACGCCGTGGCTCCTGGTCGTCGCGGGCGACATGCCGGATCTGACGGGAGCGCTGATCGATCGGATCACGTCCGCGATCGCGCCCGGGCGCGATGCGGTCGGCATCCGGATCCGCGGATTGCCCGAGCCGCTGGTGTGCGCGCTCCGCGCCGCGGCCGCGGCTCCCGCGCTCGACGCGATGCTCGCGGAAGGCGTGCGCAAGGCGTCCGCGCTGCTCACCGATCGCGGGCTCGCGACGACGTGGATCGACGACGTCGATCCGGCAGTTGTTCGCAACGTGAACACGCCGGCTGATCTGATCTGACATGCGCTGATCTGCTTACAGATCGGTCGGTTACGGACGGGGTGGTGATCGCGTGATCGGGGTTTCCAGATCGCGTTCGATCCTGTATCTACGGTGTCCCGTGGTGATGCGCATCGGAGACATCGAGGTCGACCCGCCGGTGCTGCTCGCACCGATGGCGGCGGTCACCGATCTGCCGTTTCGCACGGTGTGCGAGGAGTTCGGCGTCGGTCTCACGATCACCGAGTTCCTCTCCGCGCACGCGCTGTCGGTCGGCGATCCCAAGACCACCGGCAAGCTGACCGCGTCCCTCGATGGCCGGCGCTTCGGCGTCCAGATCTTCGGCCGCGAGCCGGAGATGATGGACAAGGCGGCGAAGATGGCCGTCTCGATCGGCGCCTCGCTCGTCGACATCAACATGGGCTGCCCGGCCAAGCGCGTCGTCGCCGGCGAGTGCGGCTCAGCGCTGATGCGGGAGCCGCTGATCGCGCAGGAGCTGGTCCGCACCGTGGTGGCCGCGGTGCCCGCGCACATCCCGGTCACGGTGAAGCACCGCGCGGGTTGGGACCAGGCGCACCGCAACGCTCCGGAGTTCGCCTGCGCGATGGTCGAGGCCGGCGCGCAGATGATCACGGTGCACGGCCGCACGCGCACCCAGGGGTTCTCGGGCAAGAGCGATCCGGACATCATCAAGCTCGTCCGCGAGGCGCTGCCGGCCCGCATCCCGCTCGTCGGCAACGGCGACGTCGTCGACGTCGAGGGCTACCTCCGCCTCCGCGAGCACACCGGCTGCGATGCGGTGATGATCGGCCGCGGCGCGCTCGGCAACCCGTGGCTGTTCTCGCGCCTCCGCGAGGTGTGCGCCGGTCGTCCCGACCCGGGGCCGCCCTCGCTCGAGGAGCGGTTCAGCGTGTTCCGCCGCCACGTCACGCTGATCGAGCAGCTGAAGAAGGGCCCGCGCACGCTGCACGAGGTCCGCAAGGCGTGCGCGTGGTACGCGCGCGGTCTCTACGGCTGCAACCAGCTGCGCCTCAAGGTGTGGGAGGCGCCGGATCTCGCGAGCGCGCGCGCGCTCGTCGAGGACTACTTCACGCAGCTGATCGAGCGCCAGTCGCGCTTCGGCCTGCCGCCGGAGCTCGCGCCCGGCCGCAGCGAGATCGACGGCGACTTCGACGGCAAGATCGACGATCGCTCCGACGAGGCCGCCTAGCGAACGCCGATGCTCCGCCCCAACCTGAAGGCCAACGACTTTCTCGTCGCCCACTCCGAGGCGATGCGCACCGTGGTCACCCAGGTCGAGGCGTACGCCGACGGCGACGCACCCGTGCTGATCTGCGGCGAGCACGGCACCGGCCGCGAGCTCGTCGCGCGCGTGCTGCACCAGCGCGGCCCGCGCACCGGCGCGCGGTTCGTCGCGGTGCGGCCGACGTTCGAGGACGTCCCCGGCCGCACCCAGACCGACGATGCGTGCGAGCGTGCGCGCCGCGCGCTTCGCTCGGCCTCCGGTGGCACGCTGCTCGTCAAGGACGTCAGCGACCTCTCGGCGCCGTCGCAGCGCACGCTCAAGAAGGCGATCAAGGATCGCTCGTCCGATCGCGAGAGCGCCGAGGTGTTCGACGTACACGTCGTCGCGACCGGCGATCTCGATGTCGTTCGCGCGGTCGACGCCGAGATCGTCGCGCGTGACTTCTACGAGCTGTTCCGGCCGCGCACGATCACGGTGCCGCCACTGCGCGAACGGCTCGACGATCTGCCAGCGCTGTTCGAGCGCTGGGTGAAGCACTACGCCGCCGAGGTCGGCCGCCCGAAGCCGAGTGTCAGCGTGCGCGCGATCCAGCGCCTCACCGACTACCCGTGGCCGGGCAACGTCGCCGAGCTGAAGGCGATCGCCCGCCGCCTCGTCGTCCGAGCGGCTCGCCCGCGCATCGAGGCCGGCGACGTCGACGAGATCCTGCCCGTGGTCGCCGCGCGCGTCCCGCTCGAGGACCTCGCATTCGAGGAGATGGTCAAGGCGAAGCTCGCCGGGCTGCTCGCGCGGATCGACGGCTATCCGATCCACGACCTCTACGAGAAGGTCGTGGCCCGCGTCGAGCGCCCGCTGTTCGACCTCGTGCTCGCGCACACCGGCGGCAACCAGCTGAAGGCCGCGGAGATCCTCGGGCTCAACCGGAACACGCTCCGCAAGAAGCTCTCGGACCTCGGCATCGCGCAGAAGAAGAAGCGCGGCGGCCGCGAGGACCGCGCGCTCGACGGCGATTGAGGCGCGGCCGTCACGGGATCCGCATCACGCCGAAAGCTGCTGCCGACCGTGACCCGTGCGCATCCGGTTCTGCTCGAGCAGCTGGCGGCGGACCGCGCGAAACGCGTCGGCGACCGCGACGTAGACGTCCTCGTGATGGATGCGCGACGCCGCGATCGCCGCGCCCGGGATGTCGAGGTGGACGTGGATCTCGAAGTCATCCCCGTTGCGGTGCTTGCGGTGGGGCCGCTCGACGAACACGTGACAGCTGCGGATGCGCGGGTTCAGCGGCTCGAGGCGCGCGATCCAGCGCCGGATCGAGAGCTCGACCGCGTCGCTGTGAGGAAGCTCGTGGAACGTGATCTCGGTCGGGATTTCCATGACTGCTCCTGCCGTGCGCCCGTGACACGCGCGCACAGGAGTAGGAGCTGCACGCACCGCGCCACGTCTACGCCGCTGGCGCGGGTCGGTCGCGGCCGGTGGCGCGCGTCGCGAACATCACGACGACGGCGCCGGCGACCAGCGCGGATGTCGCGACGATCGAAGCGGTTTCTCTCGACCGGTCGTAGAGCGCTCCGAGCAGGATCGAGCCGCCCCACCACGCGAGGCCCCAGACCAGGTAGTAGAGCCCGTACGCGCGTCCGCGCTCGCCGCGCGGCACGATCGTGGCAATGAGCGCCTTTCCGATCGACTCGGTCGCGGACAGGGTGAGAGCCCACATCGCGATGCCCGCGACTGCGAGATACGGCGACGCTCCGTCCGAGAGCAACACGAGGGGGGCGTAGGCCGCCCCCGCGAGCACGAACAGCGCGACGACCGCGCCGCCGCTGCCGGTCGCCTTCTGCCGGCGATCGAAGGCGACGCCGGCCGCGACCGCCGCGAGGCCGTCGAACGCCATCGCGCCCGCGTATGCGACCGGAAGCCACTTCGTGCTCAGCACGTCGGCCTTCTCGAGGTGGTAGGCGAGCAGCGGCCAGTCGGCGAGGCCGATCGCGATCAGCGCCACCCCGGCGAGGTAGAGCCGGTAGCGCAGGCCGAGCGATCCGTGCTCCGCGTGGCCGGGCTTCTCGAGCGCGCGCGGATCGGGATAGAGCCGGCGCGCGCGGAGCAGCACCGCGACCGAGGCGGCGGCGGGGAGCCCGAGGATCGCGAACGCCCACGCGAAGCCCTCGGCGGTCTCGCCGCGCCACGCGAGCACGCCGGCGACCAGCAGCGGACCGAGCAGGCCACCGATCTGATCCATCGCCTCGCTGATCGCGAAGGCCTTGCCGGCGCCGACGTCCGAGGCCGCGAACGAGGTGAGCGTCGACTTCGCCGGCGAGCGGATCGCCTTGCCGAGCCGCTCGAGGCCGACCAGCACCGCGACCATCGGCCAGCTCCCGGCCAGCGCGAGCAGCGGCACCGCGACCAGGTTCGTGCCGTAGCCGATGATCACGAGGAGCCAGTAGCGCTGCGTGCGATCCGCGAGCGCGCCCGAGACGTAGCGCAGCGCGTAGCCGATCGCCTCGCCGGTGCCGGCGACCGCGCCCACCGCGGTCGCACTCGCGCCCATCATCGCGAGGTACGGTCCGATCGCGCCGCGCATGCCCTCGTAGCAGAGATCCGCGAACAGGCTCACCCAGCCGAGCAGGATGACGAACCGGCGCGCGCGCCCGGGCTCCTCACCGGCGGTCACGCAGCCTCGGATCGAGCCAGAGGAGAGCGAGGTCGGAGAGGAGGTTCGCGACGGCGATCGCGATCGCGGTGACGAGCACCGTGCCGAGGATCAGCGGCAGGTCGACCTCGAGCACGGCCTGCAGCACCTCGCGGCCGAGGCCGGGCCACGCGAAGATCGCCTCGACGACGACGGCGCCGCCGAGCAGCACGCCGAGGTCGAGCCCGATCAGGGTGACGAGCGGGCCGAGCGCGTTGCGGAGCGCGTGCCGGAGCACCACGGTGCGCTCGGGCAGGCCCTTCGCGCGCGCCGTGCGCACGTAGTCCGCGTCGAGAGCCTCGGCGAGCTCGGACCGCACCACGCGCGCGTAGTACGCGATCCCGACGGCGGCGAGCGTGAACGCCGGGAGCACGAGGTGCGCGAGCGATCCGGATCCCGCGATCGGGAACCAGCCGAACCGGAAGGCGAACAGGTACAGCAGCAGCGTCCCGAGGAAGAACTGCGGGGCGCTCTGCGCGAGCAGGGTCGCGGCGGTCGCCGCGCGATCGGGCCAGCGGCCGCGCCGGACCGCGGCGAGGATGCCGAGCGGCACGCCGATCACGAGCTGGAGGACGATCGCGGCCAGCGCGAGTTGCACCGTCGGGCCGATCCGATCGGCGATGATGTCGATCACCGGCCGCTTGCTGCGGAAGCTCTCCCCGAGGTCGCCGCGCACGACCGAGGACAGCCAGCAGCCGTATTGGGTCACGAGCCCGTCGTCGAGGCAGTAGTGCGCGCGGACGCGCTCGACCGCCGCGGTGTCGGCGTGCGGGCCGAGCAGCGCCTTCGCCGGATCCGCGGGGATCGCGGCGGTCATCACGAACGTCGCCGTGATGACGAACCAGATCACGAGGAGCGTCCAGCCAACGCGGCGGGCGACGAGCGCGATCATCGAGGCACGCGCTCCCCGTGCTCGCCCAGATCGAGCCACGTGTGGGTGTAGTCGCGGACCCAGATCGGGTGGAGCTCGAACCCGCGCACGTAGGGCTGCGTCACCTCGGTCGTCGCCGGATGGTAGTCGAAGATCCACGGCGCGTCGTCGTAGAGGATGCGCTCCGCCCGGCGGTACATCGCGAGCCGCTTCGCGGGATCGAGCTCGGCGCGGGCAGCGTCGAGCAGCGCGTCGAGCTCGGGGTTCGCGTAGCGCGTGTCGTTGAGCGCGTTCTCGTCGGCGATGTTGCGCGAGTGGAACCGCGCGTCGAGGAAGTTCGTCGCGTCGGGGAAGTCTCCGACCCAGCTGGTCAGCGAGAACGCCGGTCCCGTCTTCTGTCCCATCACCGTCGCGAGCGTCGCGAACGACACCAGCTGGATCCGGACGCGCACGCCGACCTCGGCGAGGTCGCCCTGGAGCGACGCGGCGAGCTTCTCGCCCTGCTCGTCGTTCTGGGTCATGTAGTCGACCTCGAACCCGTCGGGATACCCGGCCTCGGCGAGCAGCGCCTTCGCCTTCGCGACGTCGTGCGGATAGGGCGGCAGCGCGTCGTCGCGGCCGGGGAGCCCCGGCGGCAGGATGCCGTGCGAGATGACCGCGGCGTTGTTGAGCAGCTTCCGCGTGTGCTCCTTGTCGAGCGCGTAGTTGAGCGCCTGGCGGACGCGGCGGTCGTCGAACGGCTTGACCGTGGTGTTCATGCGCGACGCGAAGACCTGGAGGAGCGTGCCGGTGTGGATGTACGGCCGCCACGCGGGCTGCTGCGTGATCCACACGTAGTCGGGGGATGCGAGCCGCTCCGCCGAGTCGAGCTCCCCGCGCTCGAACATCAGGAACTGCGTGTCGCGCGGGATGTTCTCGTACATCACGAGCTCGTCGACGTAGGGCAGGGCGGGGTCCCAGTAGTTCGGGTTCCTGCGCAGCACGAGCTTCGTGCCCTCGTCCCAGCTCTCGAGCTGGAACGGCCCCGAGGCGAGCGGCGCTCGGCGCACCGCATCGCCCGCGGCGGCGACGTGCGCCGCGCGCTGGGGCGTCGTGAACTTCATCGTCATCAGGTAGATGAACGCGGGCGCCGGCTTCGTCAGCCGGATCACGAGCTCGCGCGGCGACGGCGTCGTGATGCCGGCGCAGTCGGTCGCCTTGCCCTCGATCACCGCCTGCGCGCCGACGACATCGACGAGCATCGGCCCGAACGGCGAGTCGGGCGTGGTCAGCGCGCGCTCCATCGCGTACTTGACGTCGCCGGCGACGATCGGCGAGCCATCGGCGTACGCGAGCCGGTCGCGCAGGTGGAACCGGTACGCGAGACCGTCGGGCTCGACCTCCCAGCGCTCCGCGAGGTCCGCGACGAGGCCCGTGCCGTGCGGCTCGTAGCCGACCAGCGTGGCGAACAGCGGCACCAGGCCGTAGAACGAGGCCTCGTCGTACGCGATCACCGGATCGAGGGTGCGGATCTGATCCTTCATCGCGACGGTCAGCGTGCCGCCGCGGCGCGGCGTGGTGGCACCGGCGGGTCGCCACTTCGGATCGCGATCCGGCATGCCGCACGCGGCGAGCGCGAGGATGAGGAGGGCGCGCTTCATCGCAGGCGCTCCGCGGGATCGAACCGCGCGCGCAGCGCCTCGCCGGCGAGGTGGAACGCGACGACCGCAAGGACGATCGCGAGGCCGGGGGCGATCACGAGGTGCGGCGCGGTGCGGTAGTACGGCCGGCCCTCGTAGAGCATGCGGCCCCACGACGCCTCCGGTGGTGGTGGTCCGAGGCCGAGGTAGCTCAGCGCCGCCTCCGCGAGGAGGTTCTGCGCGAACGCGAGCAGCGCGACGGCGGCGACGAGCCCGGCGACGTTCGGGAGGATGTGGCGCAGGACGATCCGTGCCGGCGTGGCACCGAGCGCGCGCGCGGCGGTGACGTGGTCGGCCGCGGCGAGCGTCAGCGCCTTCGCGCGCACGACGCGCGCGAGCGTGGTCCAGCTGACCGCGCCGAGCGTCACGATGACCGGGAGCGTCGACGATGCGAGGTCCGCCTCCCGGAGCAGCGCGGCGAGCAGGATCGCGACCATCAAGAACGGGAACGACAGCACCAGATCGACGAACCGCATGAGGATGGTGTCGACCCGGCCTCCGGCGTATCCGGCGGTCAGGCCGACGGCGAGGCCGATCACGAGCGCGAGCAGCGTCGCGAGCCCGGCGATCGCGAGCGAGCTGCCGGCGCCGGCGACGAGGCGCGCCCACACGTCGCGGCCGAGCTGATCGGTGCCGAGCAGCGCGCCGTCGCCCGGCGGCAGCGGTGCGCCCATCGCCGAGAGGCCGTGCTCGATGTCGCGTGCGATCGGATCCCGCGTGAGGTGCGGTCCGACGGCCGCGAGCCCGACGAGCAGCACGAGGAGCACGCCGCCCGCGAGGGCACCCCAGTTCCGGCTCACGCCGCGAGCATATCGCGGTGGCTCGCTCTCCCACAGTCACCCCTATGCGTTGTCCGAGCCGTGACGTCGGCGCGCGCGCTCCCTCGCGCGGTGCGCCCGACGCGCGCGAGAAGCCGTCTCACAGGGGCTCGCGATCCGGTAACGCCGATCGCAACCCGACGAGGCTTTCGTGAAGGTGATGACGCCTCACACGGGAGGCATCGACGGTGCACTCGTCGGACACCATGCCGACGGATCTCCTGACGCTGCTGCGCCGCGACCATCGCGACCTGCGGGACGAGCTGACCCAGCTCCTCGATCCGATGGCCACCGTCGCGGAGCTCCGCACGGCGCTCGACGGCGTCCGCCTCGGACTCACCGCACACGCCGAGGCCGAGGACATCGTGCTCGGCGTCTACGAGCGGATCCCCGCTCTCGAGATCCTCATCGCGCAGGCGCGGGCCGCGCACCGCGCCCAGGAAGGCGCGCTGTCCGCGCTGGTCAGCGCCCGGCCACAGACGGGGTCGTGGCGGCAGAGCGCACACCACCTGCGCGAGCTCGTCGAGTGCCACGCAGCCCAGGAGGAGAAGCACCTCCTCCCGGCGCTGCGGGTGCACGTCCCCTCCGAGCACTTCGGCCGGCTCGCGGGCGCGTTCGCGACCGAACGCCTCCGCCAGCTGGCCATGCTCCAGCCGTCCGCGCCGCTGTTCATGCCGCAGCTCGCGACGGTCTCCTAGTCGTGGCACCTTCGCTCGTACCTGCTCCCAGCGTGACCCCACGCTGCTTCCGCCACCCGGCGCGACGAGCAGGTACGAGCGAGGGTGCGCCTCCGCTCGGAGCTCGCTCAGAGCTCGATCTGGAGGCCGAGCTCGACGACGCGGTTCGGCGGCAGCGCGAAGAACGCGCTCGGCGGCCGCGAGTTCCGCGCGAGGAAGCTGAACAGCATCTTCCTCCACCGCGCGACCTTCGACTTGCCGGTCGTCAGCAGCGTCTGCCGTCCCAGGTAGTAGGTCGTGTCGGACTCGTTCGTCACCAGGCCGTGGCGCTGGCACCGGGCGAGGATCTTGGGGACGTTCGGCTGCTGCATGAAGCCGACGCGCGCGAGCACGCGGTAGAAGCCGTGGTCGAGCTCGCGCACCGAGAGCGACGAGTTGCCGACCGAGAACGGGATGTTCTCCGTGACGATCGACAGCAGGATGACCTGCCTGTGGAGCACCTTGTTGTGCTTCACGTGGTGGAGCAGCACGTTCGGGATGCCGTCGGTGCCCGAGGTCATGAACACGGCCGTGCCCGACACGCGCGGCAGCGGCGTCTCGGCGATGTCCATCATGAACAGATCGTCGGGGACCGTGCCCATCTCCATCGTCTTCGACAGCTCGGTGCGGCCGCGCCACCACGTGGTCATGATCGCGAAGACGCCGATGCCGACAGCGAGCGGGAACCAGCCGCCGGCCGCGATCTTGACGACATTCGACGCGAAGAACAGACCGTCGATGACGACGAGCGGGATGTAGAGGCAGAGCGCGGCGCCCAGCGACCAGCCCCAGTTGCGGCGGCAGACCAGGAAGATCAGGTACGACGTGATCATCATGAGGCCGGTGACGGCGATGCCGTATGCGGCCGCGAGGTTCGAGCTGGTCTTGAACGCGAGCACCAGCGCGACGCACGAGATCATGAACACGTAGTTCATCTCGGGGATGTAGATCTGGCCCTCGTGCTTGTGCGAGGTGTGCACCACGGTGACGCGCGGCAGATAGCCGAGCTGCACGGCCTGGTTGGTCAGCGAGAACGCGCCGGAGATCAGGGCTTGGGACGCGATGATCGCGGCGAGCGTCGCGAGGATCACCATCGGGATCAGCATCGGCCCCTCGACGAGGCCGTAGAACGGGCTCGTCACCGCCGCGCCCTTCTCGAGGTACAGCGCGCCCTGGCCGAAGTAGTTGAGGAGCAGGCCCGGGAACACGACGAACGACCACGCGATCCGGATCGGCGTCTTGCCGAAGTGTCCCATGTCCGCGTACAGCGCCTCGCAGCCCGTCACGCACAGCACGACCGATCCGAGGAGCAAGAACCCGTCGACGCCGTGGTGCAGCAGGAAGTCCGCGGCGTGGTGCGGAGACAGCGCCTCGAGCACGCCGGGGTGGCGGATGATCCACGGGATGCCCGCGATGCCGATCGCGAAGAACCAGACGAGCATCACCCACCCGAACACCGAGCCGATCCGGCCGGTGCCCCAGCGCTGCACCCAGAACAGGCCGATCAGGATGCCGACCGAGATCGGAATGACGAGGTACGAGAACTTCTCGTTCTGCTCCGAGAGACCCTCGACCGCGGACAGCACCGAGATCGCCGGCGTGATCAGGCCCTCGCCGTAGAGGAGACCGGTCCCGAACAGCGCGAGCAGGATCGGGATCGCGATCCGGTTTCGGTTGCCCGCGAGCT
>JAEUJX010000293.1 GCA_016794545.1 Myxococcales bacterium | reverse complement strand
AGCTCGCACCGTTCAGCATCACGACGATCGGGCTCGCGCGCGACACCTCCTCCATCGCGGAGTTGACCGCGGGCTCGCCGAGGAGCAGCAGCGTCTGGAGGATCACCTTGGTGCCGGATACGACGCCGCTCAGGTCGTGGCCGGAGACATAGAGGATGTTGGCCTTCGCGGTGTCGTTGTCCTTGTTGTTGCGCGTCGCGTAGTCCGCGCTGATCATCGCACGCGCGGTGATCGGATCGACGAGCTTGGCCTTGTCGAGCGAGAGCACGCCCGAGATCAGCGCCCGCACGCCGGGCTTGTAGATCGTCTGCGGCGCGCCGGTCGCGTTGGGGACGTAGTTCTGCACAGACCCACTGTGGTTCTCCCAGATGTAGTCCGCGGTCTGCGAGAACGGGTCGCCGGGGTAGCCGAAGTAGGTGCAGGTCGCGCCGGTCGCGCGCACCGGGTCGGAGCAGTTCGCCCAGTAGGTGCTCTTCGTCGGACCGGGGACGTCCTTGTCGATGCCGAACTCGAAGCTCGACGGGTCGCACACGGGATCCGCGAGGGTCGAGCCCGCGCCCTTGGCGCAGGTCTGGAACTGCCCCTTCGACGTGCCCTTCTGGTCGGCCACGCCGTTCTTGTAGGCACCCTCGAACGCCTCGATCGAGTGGCACTCGGCCATGAGGCCGGTCGGCTTGTCGAGGAAGTCGTGGACGCGCGTGATCGCCGCGATCTCGCCGGGGGTCGGGGCGACCGTCGAGGTGGCCTTGCTCTCCCAGTGCGGCGTCCACAGCATCTTGTACTTGGTCTCGTCGAGCTTGGTCTGGAGATCGCCGAAGTCGAACGTGTCGTAGATCTGGCCGCTCGGTCCGCCGGGGAACACCGGGCACTTCGGCGTGCCGACGTTGATCCCGCCGACCGGGCAGCCGCCGGCGCCGACGAACGAGAGCCCGGCGTTCTCGAGGTACGCCTGGAGGATCCCGTCGGAGACCTTCTTGGTCGTCGCGCCGCCGAACACCTTGGAGACCAGGCCGTCGCCCGACGGGTTGAGCGCGCCGCACGGGCACGGCCCGGTGTTGAACGTGAATGTCTTGGTGTTGGGGACGCTGGCGATCGCGGAGTAGGTGCCGTTGTAGCCGGCGATCGACGTGTCGGCGACGTCGATGCTGTCGCCGACCGCGAAGCCGTGCGCGGTCTTCGTTCGCACCGTGATCACGCCGGTAGTGGAGTCCTTCCAGATCCCGACGCGTGTCGCGTTGCCGTTGCCGGAGCTCGCGATCGCGACGCCGGGCGTGCCCTGGACCGTGAACGTCTTGCCGCTCGGCGTCGCGAGCACCGTGTAGACGCGCCCGGCCGTGTTGTTGTAGCTCGCGTTGGTGACGCCCGCGATCCAGACGTAGTCACCGGCGGTGAAGCCGTGGTTGTTCCTGGTCTTGAACGTCATGATGCCGGTCGCGGTGACCTTGCTCGCGCCGGTGTTGCCGGGCGTCTCGAGGGACTTCGCGGAGACGGCGACCTGGTCGATCGTCGCCACACCCTGGAGCGTCGCGAGCAGCGCGACGCGCGGCGGTGCGGACGAGAACGTCCGCAGCACCGGCGCGGTGAACACCGCCTGCGCGCGGTGCACGTTGACGTAGCCGCCGATGCTCGTGCCGAACGCGCAGGCGCCGGCGCCGGTGCGGAACGGCGTGAAGTCGATCGGGTTGCCCGACGAGTCCTTCGCGAGCGGGATCCCCGCCGCGAGCGTCGTCCCGGACAGGAGCTTCAGGAGCAGCGGCGCGTCGACGGCATCGATCACGAACGGACCGCCGCTGTAGCGCACGGTCGTGATGTCGGTCGCCGGGGCCGTCGTCGTGTTGACGATGGTGCGGCCCGTGAACTGCGGATACACGACCGACACGCCGGTCGTCGTGTTGGTGACCACGTTGACATCGGTGCCCGCGCTCGGCGGCGACGTGGCGTTGTTGACGCGCTTCACGGGCGTCGTCACCGCGCTGAACAGCTCGAAGTCGCAGCCGTCGTTCCAGGTCGGGTCGCCGTGCGTCGGAGCCGGAACGCCCGGATACGGTGGGCCTGCGTCCTTGTTGGTCGGCGTGCAGCGATTCGGCGAGGCCTTCGTCGCGTTGACCGCGTAGTGCAGCTCGATCGCGCAGGTCTGGCTCGCGGTGTGCGTCGGGCAGATCGCCGCGCGGTTCGCCTCGAGGTAGGCGTTCGCGCGGAGGACGTCGTAGACGAGCCCGTACATCGCGACCGCGCCGCACTCGCTCTGGTACGCGGCGTTCGCGGGGATGATCAGCGAGCCGATGTTGAACGTCTTGTCGGCGCGCGCCGATCGGGCTGCACCGGCGAGGACGACCGAGGTGATCAGCACGTGGCGGAGCAGGACCTTCATGAGGCGAACCTCCTGGGTGCGGAGCGGCGAGCGAGGGCGGGCATCACCACGTCTCCCGCGCGTAGGTCCCCGCGGTGAGGTGGTAGGTGAGGACGCGGACGTTGCGGCGGCCGTCGGTGAGGTAGATCGTCGTCGCGGTCGCCTGCCCGTCGGGCCGGATGTCGAGCGCGTACGGGCTGCTCTCGAGGGCCGCGTTCTCGGCGATCGAGGCGCCGGTCGTGGTCGCCGCGCCCGGCACCGCGTCCCACACGCGGACCCCATTCGGCAGGGTCAGCTGCTGGAGGTACTCCCAGCTCGGGTTGGCCGGGATCGCGAGGCCGGGGACGGAGAGCCGGTACACCGCGATCGCAGTCGGCGTGATCACGACGCGCTGGATCCGCCGCGTCGAGGCCGCGCGGAGCTTCGCGAGGTTGATCGTGGACACGATCTGCTCGGACACGTTCTGCGCGTTCGCGCCGATCGGCCGCGACGAGACGGAGATGAGCAGACCCGCGAGGATCGCGATGATCGCCACGACCACCATCATCTCGACGAGCGTGAAGCCACGCTGCGAGCGGGGATGCCTCACCACGCCCCCGCTCCGGGGCAGCCGGCGGCGGCGAGCTTGACCGCCCCGATCGCCGCACTGCAGGTCGGCTCGAGCGCGCGCTTGTCCGGGGCCGAGGACCACGTCGCCTTGAACGCCACCAGCTTCTCCGCGAGGTCCCGCCGCGCGGTCGCCGGGAACGACTCGCACCGCGCGACCACCGAGAGGACCGCCTCGTAGCGCAGGCAGGCCGCCGGGATCGTCCGCGCCAGCTCGCGGGACTCGGCCTGTGCGACCTCGCGATCGAGCGCCGCGATCTGGGACGAGCTCAGCTGGGTCTTGCAGCCGCGCGGCTCGCCGAGCGACCGGGTCGCAGCGATGCAGGTGCGCGCCGCGTCGGACCACCGGTCCTCGGCGCAGCGCGTCGCGAACACGCCGCGGAGCTCTCGCGCGTGCGCGTCGCTGTCGCCGCCGAACAGCTCCGACACGTGGTCGGCGACCGCGGCGCAGCTCGGCGCGTCGGCGGCGAGGCTCTGGCAGCTCGCGACGACGCCGAGTCCGACCGCGACGACGGCGGAGAGCAGGCGCGCGGGAGAGTCCGCTGTGCAAGGTTTGGACATGAAAGTTGCGGTGCAGCGGGGTAGTGATCGGGTACGGATCTCGGGGACACCACCGGTCACGCTGTATAAGGGAGCGTGGGCCCGATGGCCGTGCAGTTGTCAGGTGCGTCAGCGGCCCGGGATCGTGGTGACCGGCGCGGGAACGTCTCGGCTCGACGGTCGGAGCTGTGCGTAGACCCACGTGCCGAGCACGATCAGCACGAGGACGGCGACCATCAACACGAGGCCGCGGTACGGAGCCTTCTCCGGGGCGGCAGCCCGGCGCGCGACCGCGCCGATCGTCAGCGCGACCTCGGTGGCGCGCGAGACGCGCGCGAGCTGGGCCTGGGCGATCGCGTCGCCCGTCCTGGCGAGCTCGCGATAGCGCGTCGCGATCCATGCGAACGACTCGAGCTCGGCGGCGATCGCGACGACGCGATCGTGTGCGGCGGGTTCGTGCCAGTGGGCAACCGCGTGATCCCACGCCGCAGCGACGCGAGGCGGGACGGACGCGTCTCGGTTGGATCGATACGCATCCATGCGCGCAGCGTTCAGTCCGCAGCGCGCGCACGCGGGTGCCTCGGTCCGTTCCGTGCCGCACTTCGGGCACGCGGGGGCCAGGTCGCGCACCAGCACCAGCAAGCGGTTTCCTGTCCCGGAGAGCACGGAAGCCATGCGATTCACGTTGTCAGGGAATCGAACGCTGCTCCATGATCGACGGGGTAACCCCATGAGCGATGACTGTGCGATCTGCCACCGCGTGCCGATGACGGTCGGCGTGCTGTGCTCGGACTGCGCCGACGAGCTGATCGGGCCGGTCACGATCACGCCCGAACAGATCCAGTCGTACGGCGAGGCGAACACCGAGGCCGCGTTGATCGACGTGTGGGGTGGGCTCCACCGGCTCCCCGACGAGATCGTGATCGGACGCACGATCGATCCTCCAGCGCTGTCGATCATCGACTCGTCGATCTCGCGCCAGCACGCGAGGCTGTGGCGCTCGGAGGAGGGCTGGCGCGTGCAGGACATGGGCTCGACCAATCGCACCTACGTCGACGCCGGCAATGCGGTGACGCCGCTCGTGATCAAGACGGGGCAGCAGCTGCGGCTCGGCTACATCGGGTTCTTCTTCGTCGCGGATGCGAGCTCGATCCGCCCGGCGCCGGGGACGCTGCGCGGCCGCACGATCCGGGTCGGCGCGGAGACGCGAGCACCCGCGTCCGACACGGCGGTGGTCGATCCCGTCCCCGCGGTCACCGATCTGCCGCTCGCGGCGGTCGAGCTCCAGCAGCCCACCGGCGGCGGCGTCGGGCTCGTGGTGATCGATGGCAAGCGCCTCGAGCTGACGCTGCCGCAGTACGAGCTGATCGTGAAGCTCGTCGACCGGATGCTCGCGAGCGCGGCCGATCCGGTCGAGACCCGCGGCTTCGTCCGGCCGGCCGATCTGATGGGCGTGCTCTCGCTCGAGGCGTCGAAGCCCGACGAGGACAACATCCGGCAGCTCGTGCGTCGCGTGCGCCGCACCTCGGCGCGCGTGGGCATCCGCGATCTGATCGAGACGCGGTATGGCCTCGGCTACCGGCTCACGATCACGCCGCGGCTCAAGAGCTAGCGGTCGCGGTTCCAGCGCTCCATCGCGCTTCGCGCCGCCGCCGCGCGCGAGACTTCGGGGCGGCGCGCGAGCTCGTGCGCGATCAGCCGCTCGACGAGCGCGGCGTCGCCGTGGCAGCGGTGGAGCAGGCGGGCCTCGTCGGTGCCGCGCCGCGTACCACCGAACCACCGCCGCAGGAGCGAGAACGCCATCACCCGGTCCGGACGGAGCCGCGCGGCGGGGAGTCGCACGCGTGCGGGGGGGACGCCCGGCGCTCAGTCCATCTCGATCATGTCCGCGAACGTCACTTCCTTCTCCGGATCGGGCTCGTCGATCTGCTCGGGCCACGCGGCGACCCGCGCGGCCATCGGGGCCACCTGGATCCGCGCCGGGTCCTGGGCCAGCACTTCGAGGTCGCGGCGCACCGCGGACCAGCGCTTGCGCGGTGCATCGTCGAGCCGCCGGTCGCGCGCCTGCCGGTCGGCCTCCGGGATCGCGGCCGTCGCGAGGTCTCGGATCAGCGCGAGCACGCCGGAGGCCACGGCCTCGCGGAGCGCGAGCACCCGCCGTGCGGCCTCGGTGATCCGATCGGCGACACCGTCCGGGTCGCGCGAGCCTCCGCGCGCCGCGAGCTCCCGCGTGCGCTGCGCGAGCAGCTCGTGCTTCTCCGCGTAGCTGATCACGGTCTGGCTGAACACCGCGCGGGTCGGCGGGGCGAGCGAGCTGTCGTCGGCCAGCACGTGCTCGAGCACGATGCGCATGGCGCGCGCGGTCATCGCGTCGATCGCGGCGAGCCCGGCCGAGAGCTGCGCGTCGCGCGCCTCGAGCTCGCTGATCGTTGCCGCGGGTGGCAGCTCGTTGCCGAGCGCCGCGGCGTACGTCACGGGCGCGGCCTCGAGAGCCTCGATCTTCGCGAGCGACTGCACCTGGTCGAGGAGGTTCTGGGCGCCCACGGGGTGAGCGTAGCGTGCGAGGATGGGCGGATGAAGCGCGCAATCGTGGCCGTGGCGCTGGCGGCGGGCTGTGGGTCGGGCAGCTCCTGGTCGACGGTGGATCCGCCGCAGATGATGTTCCCGACCTCGCTCGCGCTCTGGGTCGCCGGCGAGGGTGACATCTGGCTCGGCGGGGCGACGATCTGGCACGGCGACGGCAGCGGCACGTGGACCGAAACCGCGCCGGCGACGCCCGTCGGCGTGACCGACTTCTGGGGCTTCGCCCCGAACGACATCTACGCGGCGAGCGACTCCCGCGTGCTGCACTGGGACGGCAGCGCGTGGACGGACGTCCCGCCGACGACCGGCGTCGCGTTCGACGCGCTCTACCGGATCTGGGGCACGAGCGGCCGGGACCTGTGGGTCGCGAACACCGACAACAGCCGCATCTACCACTACGACGGGACGCGCTGGACCGTGCAGACGCTGCAGTTCGTGATGGCCGACGCGCTGTGGGGCGCGAGCGCGAACGACATCTGGCTGTCGGGGACGACGGACCTGTACCACTACACGAACGGATCGTGGATGCGCTACGACAGCAACGACGCGCCGACCGGCGTGATGGGCTTCTGGGGCACCGCAGCCGACGACGTGTGGGCGGCCGGCAGCTTCGACGAGCTCGCGCACTGGAACGGCAGCACGTGGGAGATCGACGAGGAGGCCGACTACGGCGCGGGCTTCAACGCGATCTGGGGGGCGAGCGGCGACGACATCTACGCCGTCGGCGACCTCGGCTTCACGGGGCACTACGACGGCGACTCGTGGTCGGTGAGTCAGGAGGGCGGCAACACGGAGTTCTTCCATCGCGTGCACGGCTCCGGATCGGGCAACGTGTGGGCGACCGGTGTCGATCTACAGCGGCAGAAGGTGCTCGTGCTCCGGAAGGACTGAGTGACGGACGTTTTTCGTCAGGGTCATCCGACCTCATGGGGTCGGTTGTCCCGAGGACGGTGCGATCACGCCGTGAGGCGCGTTGCACGATGATCAAACAGGGAGGGATCGCCCGCGAGGCACGCTGCGTGCACCGGCGGCGAGCATGCGGACCCGGCTCTCCAGGCTCTCGAAGCTGATCGAGAAGTGGCCGCTGCCGCCGCTCGAGGTCGCGGCGCTCGTCGCCAACGTCGCCGAGGTCCTGGAGCGAGCCCACGCCCGCGGTGCGGTGCACGGCCACCTCACGCCGCGCGTGATCTCGGTGTCGCCCGGAGCGCGCCCGATGCAGGTGTTCGTGGGCGACTGGGCGCACGCGCCACGCGGCGTCGAACCGCGGCAGGACATCCGGGCACTCGGCGTGGTCGCCTACCAGGCGCTCTACGGCTCCTTCCCCGTCGCCGGGGCGCCGCTCGTGTTCCCGCGCGGCGTGCCGGACGCCGCGGTGGCGCTGGTGCGCTGGCTGCTCACGAGCAAGGCCGTGCCGACGGCCAACGAGGTGCGCGCGACGGCGCTCGACGTCGAGGCCGCGCTCGCGCTCGACGAGCAGGTCGAGGAGCTCGCCGACGACATGCTCGAGCTCCTCGACGACGTCACCGCTTCCGCGGCTTCGTCGCACGTCGCGTAGCGGCGAGGTACGCCGTGCCGCGCGGCGAGATCTCGTAGCCGACCTCGAAGCTCTGCGTCAGCCCGAGCTTCTTCAGCTTCCGCACGTCGACCTTGAACGGCAGCGTCTCGCGGCCGAGCGCGGCGGCGAGCTTCGACGCCGCGATCCGTGGCCTCTTCTGGATCGCGGCGAGCGTCTTCCCGGTCCACGCGCCGCCCTGGTCGAGCCGCGCGAGCTTCTGCGTGATCGCGGCGACGTCGTCGGCCGAGAGCTCGGCCTCGAGGGCGAGCTCCACGCGGTCGCCGTCGCCGCCGTGGTGCAGGGCGACGCGATAGACCT
>JAEUJX010000274.1 GCA_016794545.1 Myxococcales bacterium | reverse complement strand
GCCGTTTCGGTCGCTCGCGCCTTGGTGGAGCGAGCCTTCGCGGTCGCCGTCACCTTGGTGGTGCGCGCCGTGTCGGTCGCTCGCGCCTTGGTGGAGTGAACCTTCGCGGTCGCCGTCACCTTGGTCGTGCGCGCCGTTTCGGTCGCTCGCGCCTTGGTGGTGCGCGCCGTTTCGGTCGCTCGCGCCTTGGTGGTGCGCGCGGTCGCCGGCACCGTGGTGTTGTGCGCCTTCGCGGGCTTCGTCGTGCCGGTGCGCGCCTTCGCGGGCTTCGCCGTGCCGGTGTGCGCCTTCGCGGGCTTCGTCGTGGCGGTGTGCGTCCTCGCGGGCTTCGTCGTGGCGGTGCGCGTCCTCGCGGGCTTCGTCGTGGCGGTGCGCGCCTTCGCGCTCGCCGGTGCTCGAGGGCGCGAGCAGGACGTCGCGTTCGTCGCCGCCTCGGTGCTCGCCGGCGGCTCGCTCGCCGACTCCGTCGTCGTACGCGGAGTGTCATCGATGGTCGCGTCGGCCAGCGGCGGCGGTCGCGTCGCGCGCTCGGGTGGCGCGGGTTCCAGGTCGCTCGCCTGCGCGAGTAGCTCGCGGAGCGCGGTGTACTCGTCCCAGCCGGGGTCCTCTTCGTCGAAGAAGCCGAGCGCGCCGTCGAACGGCGAGAGGCGCTCGATCAGGTCGCGCGGGTCGCGGTCGCCGTAGAGATAGAGGAAGAACGAGCCGTCGTCCGTCTTGACCGCGACGAACGAGAGGTCGAGTGCGCCGGCGGCCGGCCGGACCCACTGTTCCTCGAACATGCCGAGGCGCCGATAGGCGGCGGCGTCGGGGAGGCGGGACAGCTCGGTGGTCGGGTAGGGCAGCTCGACCACGAAGATCCGGGGCTGATCGGCGCGCGGCGCCAGATCGCGGATGCGGAACAACGCTGGTGTGCCGTCGTCGTGCCGCGCCTCGACCAGTCGCCACAGCTCGTCACTCGCCATCCCGGCGAGCGTAGCCTGAGATCCGGCTCGCACGCTCACGCCGGCGACCGGACTGCCGTCCAATGGAGGTGGAGAGATCATGACGCTGCGCCGTGTGCAGCCCGGGCCATGCTGTAATTGGGAGGTGACGGGGACCTCGAGCCGGCGGAGACGCCACCGAAGCTGCCGCCGGTCGCGCACGACGACCACATCACCGTGCCGGAGGACGATCCGGGCAATGTGGGGCACGCGCAACGGCTGATGAACGACGAGGACGTCTCGTTCAGCGCGTCATCGAACCCGACGTTCGAGGTCGTCACGCCGCCGCAACACGGGACCCTCGGCAGTGGCCATGGCTACCAGCCGGTACCTGGCTACTTCGGGCCGGACTCGTTGACGTACTCGCCGATGTCGCCGGCCGAGACGTCAGCGGCGACGGTGACGATCGAGATCACGAGCGACGGCGTTCCGTGCGAGTCGGTGCAGCGCCTCGATCGCGGGGCAGCGTTCGCATCGCGCACGGGGATATCGATCTCGACGGGAAGATCGACGTCGTGACCGTTGAGCGCGACACCAGCAGCGTCGTCGTCTACGTGAATCGCTCGATGGGGGCAAGGTGAGGACGGCGTCGAGCGCTTCGGGTTCGCGGGCGGGCACGCGCCGGTCGGTGTCACGTGGCGGACATCGATGACGACAGGAGGCTCGACGTCGTCTCCGCCGCGGGGCCGATGGGCTCGTCGTCCTGCGCGACATCACCGGGCCGGGGGGCTGATCAGTGTTGCGGGGCCGCTGTATTTGCCGGCGATGAACGCGTCGGCGGTCGCCGCCGTCGATCTCGATGCCGATGGTCTGATCGACCTCGCGGCGGTCGATCCGTACACGGACTCCGTCGAGCTGTGGCTCGCCGCGAGCGCAGGCGGCTTGCTCGCGTTCGGGCCGCGGACCGCGATCGCGGCGGCTCGCGATCCGATGCAGATCCTCGTCGACGACGCGAACGGCGAGAGTGTCCGCGATCTGGCCGGGCTCGGGGCGTATGTCGGCGAGCTGTCGATCTAATTGAACACCACGCCCGCGGGCGGGATGGCACCGGTGTTCGCATCCCGCATCGACCGCGGCACTGGCTCGAAGCCGACGAGTATGTTCCTCGCGGATCTGGACACCGAGGGGATCACGAGATCGCGGTGCTGCACGAGTCCGAGGCGCTGTGGATCTACGCCAATCGTGTTGCCGCGCCGGGTCCGCTGCGAGGCCGCGCGCGTGATCGATCCACCGTCGACATGATCCTCGCTGGCGGTGGCAGCGCGCCGACCGCGTTCCTCGCGAGTCGTTCGATGGGACCAGGGGCGTACATGTTCGACAGCGCGACCGCCGCGCTCGGCGACGAGCGCTTCCGCACGCGCACGCTGTTCCGTGCGCCCACCGGCATCGCGTTCGTCGAAGTCGGCGGCGTCGCGCCGCACGAGATCGTGGTGACCGCCGGTAACGGGTCAGGGTCCAGCGGTGCGGCCGCCGGCCTCTTCGTCGTGTAGGGTCGCTGATCTCGCGCACTTGCGACGGCGCGGGGTTTTCGCATCTTCGGCGAGAGGGCGGTATGCTGTTGCGATGCGCCGCGCTGCCGTCATCGCCGCCGTGATCGGCGCGCTGACCGCCTGCAAGGGGAAGGAGCCCGCGCCGGTGCCGGCTTCCGAGGCGCCGCGTGCGGAGACGCACGAGGGCAGCGGGGCGAGCGCGGCAGCGGCCACGCAGCCGCTGCCGAACAAGGCGCTCGTGGAGGGGGGCGGGCTTCGGCCGCACCACGAGGAGCCGGTCGTCGAGTGCCCGGCACAGGTCCCCGACACCACGGATGACGAGGGTCGGGTCGCACTCCTGCTCGACGAGGCGAACCGGCAGATCGAGAAGGCAGCGTTCGGGGCGGCCTGGACCTGTGCCGACCGCGCCGCGGACATGATGCCGACGTCGGTGGAGGCGCATCACCTGCGGGGGGCGGCACTCGCCGCGCTCGGGCGTGACGGTGACGCGCAGATGGCGTACTCGCTCGCGCTCGCGCTCGATCCGGACGATCCGGAGACGCTGCGCGCGGTGGCGGACTTCTATATCAACGGCAAGGGCGAGCGCGGGCGCGATGCTCTCCGGCTCGGGCTCGAGCTGGCGCAGCGTGGCAGCCGGCGTGCAGCGGCGCGGCGCCGCAAGAGCGCTCCGCTCGCGGCCGACCTCGCGGTGCTCGAGGCGCAGGCGCTGAACGATCTCGGCCGCAGCGACGAGGCGCTCGTGCGTGTCGATGCGGCGCTCAAGCTCGCGCCGGGGCGCGGCGACGCGCTGCACGAGAAGGGCGTCGCCCTCTTCGATCTCTCGAAGTTCCCCGAGGCGAAGACCGCATTCGGCAAGGCGCTGTCGATCCAGCCCGAGGACGCGTACACGCATCAGATGCTCGGGCTGACGCTCGAGCAACTCGGCGACCAGACGGGCGCGGATGCGGCGCTCGCGCGCGCGCTCGCCCTCGCGCCGAGCGAGCTGACGCCGCCCGTGTTGATCCCGGTCGACGAGTTCCGGAAGGAGGTCGACGCCGTCATCGCGAGCCTCCCCGCCGAGCGCCGTGCCCGGGTCACCGCGATCAAGATCGAGATCACCGACCTTCCGGATCCGGCCGACCTCGCCGCCGTGAAGCCGCCGTTCCCGCCCACCATCCTTGGCCTGTACCGCGGGCCGGTCGGTCACGCACCGTCCCTCCCACCGCAGCCGGGTGAGGAGCCGCCCTCGATCGTCCTCTACCGCAAGAACCTCGCACGCGCCGTGAAGACCCGCCGGGAGCTCTCCGAGCAGATCCGCGACACGCTTCTGCACGAGGTCGGCCACCTCGAAGGCCTGGACGAGGACGACCTCCGCCGCCGCGGCATGGAGTGACCAACAGCCCACGTCCAGCTGTCCGCCACCTCGTGTCCGTCCCCTCCCATGTTAGGGAAAGATGCAATTCGATTGCGCGCTGGATCACGAGAATCGGCCAGCAGACGCGGTCTGGGCGGCTTGATCGCGAGATTCGAATCTCGCGATCGGCCTCCGGTTACTTGACGCCGACGACCTTGAACGAGTTCAGGTAGTCCTGCACCTCGGCGTCAGTGCAGCTCCCGGACAGGCAGCCCATGTTGACCTGGTAGAGCCGGTGCTGGACGAGATAGACACGCTGGGTCAGCTCCATCTTGTCGACCACGACCTTGAACTCGCGGCCGGGCCACTTGCCGAGCTTGATCTCGCGGTCCGCGACGATCTTGCCCTGCACGCGGCCGGCGGCGCCGTCGCGCGCACCTTCGAGCATCTTCTTCGGGTCGCCCTTCCAGGTCGCCTTGGGCATGTCGCTGTAGCTCACGAAGTACGCCTTGGACGTCAGGATCACGGATGCCTGCCAGAGGGTGATCGGACCGGCGGCGGTCTCCTCGACCGAGGAGTCCTCCTTCGGGGTGCCGGGCATCAAGATCTCGAGCTTGCCCTTGGCATGCTTGTAGGGCTTCATGCTCGACTTCTCGCCCTCGGCGTAGGTGCGCGCGGTGAACGCGCAGAGGAGCATGGCTACGACGAGGACGATCGATCGCGTGGTGTGACGGGTCATCGTCCGCCCAGAGTACCCCGCCTTGGAAGGACGTTGGGGTAGGATGCCTCCATGTCGGATGGTCAGGGGCTGGCGCCACAGGCGACAACACCGCCGTCCTCCGTCCAGTCGCTCGAGGACGCGCTGCGGCGGGAGCAGAAGAAGATCGCGCTCGTGCAGGAGGTGAGCCGGGCGCTCTCGGAGACCGGTGATCTCGACCAGCTGCTGATCCTCATCATGGCGAAGGTCTGCGAGCTGATGGAGGCGGACCGGTCCACGCTCTATCTCCTGTCCGAGGACGGTCGTCACCTGTGGTCCAAGGTGAGCCAGGGCGGCGCCCGCGTCGAGATCCGGCTGGAGGTTGGCGAGGGCATCGCGGGGTGGGTGGCGCAGACGCACGAGATCGTCAACATCCCCGACGCGTACGCCGATCAGCGGTTCCAGCCGGCCGTCGATCTGAAGAGTGGCTACCGCACGCGCTCGATCCTGACGGTTCCCATGCTCGGTGCCCTGGGCGGCCTGGTCGGCGTGCTGCAGGTGCTGAACAAGAAGGACGGGCCGTTCGTCCATGGTGACGAGGAGCTGCTGCTCGCGCTCGCGGCGCAGGCGGCGATCGCGATCGAGAACGCGCGGCTCTACCACTCCCTGGTCCAGCAGAATCAGGAGCTCCAGCGCGCGCGACGAGACCTCGAGCGCAGGAGCCGCGAGCTCAACGCGCTCTACGAGGTCGAAAAGGAGCTGTCGCACGCACTCGATCTCGATGACCTGCTCTCGCGCATCCTCGCGCAGGCGATCACCGTGCTCGGCGGTGGCGCCGGGTCGATCGCGCTGCTCGAGCCCGACGGCGCGCTGCGATTCCGCACCGTGCAGGGGCCGGCCGCACCGAAGTTGATCGAGCGCACGCTGCCCCACGGCACGGGTCTGCTCGGCTGGTCGGTCGCCCACCGGACCCCGATCATCGTGGATGATCCCAGCAAGGATCCGCGGCACGCCTCTGACGTGGCAATCGAGGTCGGCGTATTGCCGCAGCACGTGATGGTCGCCCCGCTCGTCGAGGGTGAAGACATCATCGGCGGCATCGAGATCATTGACCAGCGCCGGAGCGCCCGCGACGGTGATGGCCCCTGGGGTGAGGAGGACCTGAAGCTCCTCGTCCTGATCGCTTCACAGGCCGCCGGCGCCATCGGCATGGCCCGCCGGCGCAGCGAGGCGAGTAACCGCGACCGTCTGGCGTCGATCGGTCGCATGCTCGCCGGTCTGTTGCACGACCTGAAGACTCCGATGACGATCATCTCCGGGTACGCCCAGCTGATGGCGGCCGCCGACGAGGCCGACACCCGCGAGAAGTACGTGGAGCAGATTCAGCGGCAGTTCGACCTGATGGCCGGCATGACGCGCGAGGTCCTCGCGTTCGCGCGAGGCGATAGCGACCTCGTCGTCCGCAAGGTCTACATGAACCGGTTCGCCGAGGATCTCACCACCCAGCTCGGCGCGGCCATCGCCGGCCGCGGCATCGAGCTCGCCGTCGTCGCGAACTACGATGGGCTCGCGTACTTCGACGAGCAGAAGCTCCTGCGGGTCTTCCACAACCTCACCAGCAACGCCATCGAGGCCATGCCGGACGGCGGCAAGCTCGTCGTGACCATCGACAAGGACGGCGATGACCTCGCCATCAGCGTCAAGGACACCGGGCCCGGCATCCCGCCCGCCATCCACGCCCGCCTGTTCGAGTTGTTCGCCACCGGCCGCAAGGGCGGCACGGGCCTCGGCCTCGCGATCGTCAAGCGCGTCGTCAGCGATCATCGCGGCACCATCCGCTGCGAGACCGGCTCGTCCGGGACGACCTTCCTGATCCGCCTGCCACTCACGCGTGGCGAATCTGCCGACGCCTAGCCTGGCCGTCGAGCGTACCTCGCTAGCTTCGCGCTGTCCGGTGCCGCCCGTCCGTCCCCTCCCATGTTAGGGAACAGATGCAATGCGCTTGCGCATTGAGCGGGCGCAATCGGCCAATGGGGCGCGTCTGTGCGAGCTCGGCGCGAGATTCGAGTTTCGCGCCGAGGACCGGTGTCTTACCGGACGACGGACGGAGAACGCCGGTCGATGGGCCGATGATCGCCGGACGGGCTCGGGCCGCCGCGCGCCGGCCTTGCTAGGCTAGCTGCATGCTCGTGCTCGACGGCATCGCCAAGGCTTTCGGGCCGTGGCGCGCGCTCGCGGGCGTCTCGTTGACGGTAAGCGCGGGAGAGGCCGTGCTGCTGGTCGGACGCAACGGCGCGGGGAAGACCACGCTCTTGCGCATCGCGACCGGCTTCCTCGATCCCGATGCCGGCAGCGTCACCATCGACGGCGTCGCGATGGCGACGCGGCGAGCGCACGCACAGGCGCGGATCGGGTACCTGCCGGAGCATGCGCCTGCGCCGCTGGAGCTGACGGTGCGCGAGCACCTGCGGTTTCGAGCGCGGCTGAAGGGAACGACCGACCTCTCGGTCGACAAGGCCATGACCGACGCGGACATCGTCGCGGAGGCGGGGCGGCCGATCGGCGCCCTGTCCAAAGGGTTCCGCCAGCGCGTGGGCCTCGCGGATGCACTGCTCGGGGCGCCGCCGCTGCTGATTCTCGACGAGCCGACGAGCGGTATGGATCCGATCCAGACCAGGCAGCTGTGCGAGAAGCTGAGCGACGCAGCGAACCAACGTGGCTGTGCGGTGCTGGTCTCGAGCCACGCGGTCGCGGATCTCGAGCCGCTGGCGGTCCGCGTGGTCGTGCTCGCCAAGGGGACCGTGATCGCTGACGGCACGCCTGAAGCGCTGTGCGAGCGAGCCAATCAGACCCGCCTCGAGGCCGCCGTCCTCGCGCTCCTCGGCGACGAGGCCGCCGCGTGAGGGCCGCGTACTGGGTGTTCCGCCGCGAGCTGCACGCGATGCTGCGCGCACCGATCCTCTATGTCGTCGGCGGCGTGTTCCTGGTCGTCCAGGGCATCGCGTTCGCCGGCCTCGTCGGCGCGCTGTCCGACCCGCGGCGACCGGCTCCGCTCGGCGCGCTGCTCGAGGGACAGCTGGCGGGAACGCTCCTGACGTGGGTTCTCGAGCTGGTGGTGCTCACGCTGCTCGGGATGCGCGCGATCGCCGAGGACAAGCGGTCGGGGTCGTGGGAGCTGCTGCTCACCGCCCGCGTCGGCGAAGGCGCCGCGGTCATCGGCAAGTGGGTCGCGGCCGCCGTCCTGTACGCGCTGCTCTGGGTGCCGACACTGCTCTACCTCGCCGTCGTCGCCGTGTTCCGCGCCGACGATGGCGGCTGGGACCTTGCCACGATCGCGACGGGCTATGCGGGTGCCATCGTGATCGGCGCTGCCCTCCTCGCATGGGCGATCGCCGCCAGCGCGGCGATGTCATCGACGCTCGGTGCCGGCGCACTCGGCTTCGCGCTGTTGATCGGCGTGTTCCTCGTCGGAGAGCTGCCGGCTTTGTGGCCCGCGTTCGCCGTCGATCATCCGTCGCTGGCCGCGGTCCTGCGCGCCTGCTCGGTGCGCGAGACGGCCGGCGCGTTCGCCCGGGGCGAGATCAGCGCGGCCTCTCTCGCGCTCGTCGTCGGTCTCGCGGTCACGGGACTGTCCCTCGCCGTGACGCTGTCGTGCGCCGGACGGCGACGGCGTGGCGAGGTCCGCACGCGCGCCGCCGCGACGCTGCTGTGCGCCATCATCGCCGTGCTCGCCGGCGGACTCGCGATCGTTTCACCGCGGTCCGTGGACGTGA
Source organism: Myxococcales bacterium (assembly GCA_016794545.1). Taxonomy (GTDB): domain Bacteria; phylum Myxococcota_A; class Polyangia; order Haliangiales; family Haliangiaceae; genus JABFXX01. The sequence goes on along the minus strand of JAEUJX010000274.1, from coordinate 8,581 downwards.
GCGCAGCGCGCCGGAACTCCCTGGATCCAGACACGCGCGAGGTGCTCGCCGCCCTGCCTGCCGGCGCGATCGTGACCATCGTCCAGCCCACGCTCGGCGGGCTCGAGCCCATCTACGACGAGGTCGCGCGCATCGCAGCGCGAATGCATCAGCTCGCGCCTGGCCTGGAGATCCGCTCGGTCGATCCTGCGAACGCTCCCGGCGGGCTCGCCTCCGTCGCCCGGACGGCCGGACTGCAGCCCGGCGATCTCGCGCAAGGTGGCGCGGTGATCGTCGACGTTGCCGGCCGGCGTCGCGTGATCGACCTTCTCGCGCTGGCCACCATCGATCGCGGCCCGGACGGAGCGCCGCGCGTCGAGCGGCTGGCGATCGAGCAGGCGATCGCGGGTGCGTTCGCCGCGCTGTCGACAGCATCGCCCGTGAAGGTCTGCTTCACCGCCGGCCACGGCGAGTTGCCGATCGACCAGAAGGACACGAAGGGTGCCGATTGGACGCTGGTCGCCGACCGGCTGCGCGCCGAGGGCATGACCGTCGAGACCGTGAACCTCGGGAGCCTCGTCTCCGCAGCGTGCAACGTGCTCGTCGTCGCCGGACCGTCCACTCCGTTCGCCGACGCCGACGCTCTCGAGCTCCAGGCGCACGTGCGGCGCGGTGGGGCACTTCTCGTCGCTGCGGCCAGCCGCACGCTCGACGGCTCCCTCGGCGCGACCGGCCTCGAGGCCGTCCTCGCCAGCGACAAGCTCGGGATCCCTGCGGCGATCGTCGTCGATCCCGCGCTCACCGTGCGCGAGCTGCCGGGCGCGTTGCTCGTGACTGACGGCTACACCGACCACGCGATCAACGCGGGCTTCCGCGGAGCGCGTCCGACGCTGTGGTTCCAGCCGCGGCCCGTGGTCACCGAAAAGGGCGCGACACCGCTGGTGATCGCGAGCGCACAGAGCTGGGGAGAGCGCGACTTGCTGCACGGACCACCGAAGAAGGATCTCGACGACCTCGCCGGTCCATCCGTCCTCGCCGCCCTCGGTGCATCGGGCCGAGTGCTCGCACTCGGATCGGCCGAGTCGCTGTCGGCCGCGATGCTCGATGGTGGCGCCTCGGCGGGCGATCTCTGGGTGGCACACGCGATCCGGTTCCTCGCGGGGGCGCCCGAGCCCGTCATCGCCGTCGCCGCAACGGCGCCCGCGCAGGTTCGCCTGGTGATGACCAGCGCGCAGCGGACGACCGTGATCGCGATCTGCGTCGGTGTCATTCCGCTTGCCTGGGTGCTCGTCGGCGGCGCGCTGGTGTGGTGGCGCCGGCGAAGGGCCGAGTCGTGATCGCCAGCCGGCGCGGTCTGCTCGTGCTCCTCGTCGTCGCGGTGCTCCTCGGTGGATGGCTCGTGTGGGCACTGACGCGGGCGCAGCCTGAGCCCGTCGATCGCGCGATCGCGCCGGGTGTGGACGTGGACCGCGTGAGCGACTTGGTGTGGGAGCGAGCGCCGCTGCCGCCGCTCCGGGTCACGCCGGCGTCGGAAGGCCGCTGGCGCTGGGAGCTCGCGGAGGACCGAGCGGTCGCCGACGGCAGCGTCGTCCGTGACGTGCTCGCGGCGCTGCGCGCGGCGCGGTGGCACCGCCGCGCCGACGTGAGCGCGGCGGGGGCGATGACCACGTGGCTGACGGTGACGGCGGGGCCGACGACGCGGATGATCGGCATCGGGCAGCCGCTCGAAGGCACGGAGCAGCAGTGGCTGGTGGTGGGGGAGTCAGCGCTACTGGTGGACCGGTGGGTCGTGCGTGCGCTCGATCCGGGGGCACTCTCGCTGCGCGTCCGGCGTCCGGTCGAGGAGATGGCGGCGGCGAAGCGGATCGCGATCGAGCACGGGGCCGTGCACCTCCGCATGGAGGCGCCACCGGCGCGCCTCGTCGCGCCGTTCACGCTGTTGCTTCGCCAGGATGTGGTCGCCGGCCTGACGCGGGCGCTCGAGTCGATCGAGCTCGTGAGGATCTCGCGACCGGCGCGCGAGCAGGACGTCGTGTTGTCGATCCAGGCGGGGGGCCAGCTGAAGTTCGCGCCCGCATGCCCGGCGGATGCTTCACTCGCGTGGGTCGCCTCGGACGTCGGCAACGGGTGCATCACGCGCGGCGCCTACGACGAGGTCGTGCGCGCGGTCTCGGCGCTCGAACAGCCCGCCTCGGGGCTCGCGGAGCCGCGCCTGGTGCCATTCGATGTCAGGCGGGTGGAGCTCGTCGACGGCGCGCGCCTCGATCTCACGCGGCGTGCGGAGATCGATGGCAAGACCGCGGACACGGAGGCGGTGACGCAGCTTCTTGCGGCGCTCGGTGCGCCGGCGAACGTTGTCGAGGACACCGGTGGTTCGGTGAGGGCGAGGCTGCGCGTCACCGGTGACGCCGGCGGGGTCGTCACGATCGAGCTGCTCGGTGACGGGCGTGTGCACCGCGAAGGGGAGCCGGTTGCGTTGGAGCTGGCCCCGGCGGCGTACGCTGCCGTGACCCGCCGGGGGACGGATCTTGCGGACCGCGCGGTCTGGGCCGAGGAGGCGTCGACGATCACGGAGCTCGTGATCGACCGCGTCACGTATCGACGCGGCGCGGTGCTCGGCGAGTGGACACGCGTGCCGGCCGGCAAGGTCGACGGTGCGCGCGTCGAGGCGCTGGTCGCGGCGCTCGCGGAGGTGCGGCGCTCTCCAGATGTCGCGTCGGCGAGAGTGCAGCACGAGGTCGCGATCGTTGTCACGCCGCCCGCAGGGGCGCCCGTGCGACACGAGCTCGCGGTCGGTGCGCCGCGGCAGGGCGGGTGTCCGGCGTATGCGGGGAACGTCACGGTGCAGCTGCCGACGCCGATATGTGCCGGGATAGCTGCACTGGCGCGCTAGTTGCTGAAACGTCGGGTGTGATGCCCATTTCGCCACGCGCGTGCCCACGTGCTCTCGCGGTGTGGACGGCCGTTCTCGGCGGCTGCTCCAGCGTCGTGGTCGAAACCGACATCGCGTACGACGAGCGCTTCGATGTCGCGAAGCTCGACGTTTACTCTCCACCACCGGCGGCGGGGCGGCGGCCCGCTGTTCTCGTGGTGCATGGTGGCGGTTGGCACGAGCCGCTCGAGCGCGATGGCATGGCCGACCACGCGCAGCGACTGGCGGAGGCGGGCTACGTCGCGTTCAACCTGAGCTACCGGCTGGTGCCGAGCGGCGGTGAGTTCCCTCACGCCGTCCAGGACTGCCTGTGTGCGCTCGCGTGGGTGCGGGCGCATGCCGATGCGTACGGCGTGGACCCGGAGAGGATCGGCGCGCTCGGCTACTCGGCGGGCGGTCACCTGGTGTCGATGCTGGGCACGGCGGCCGCGGCGCCGGTGGTCGCGCCCGATTGCGCGGCTGGAGCGACCGGACCCGTGCAGGCGGTGGTGTCGGGGGCTGGCCCGCAAGACATGGCGCTGTTGCCGCAGGTCGACAACGTGATCGCGTTCGTCGGCGCGAAGAAGACGGATGACCCGCAGCGCTACGCCGATGCGTCGCCGCTCTCGCACGTCGCACCGGGTGTGCCGCCGTTCCTGTTCGTGCATGGCGATAGCGACTGGTTCGTCGATATCGAGCACTCGAAGCGGATGGGCGCGGCTCTCGATGCCGTGGGTACCGAGAATCGGATCCTCGAGATTCCCGGTGGAGGACACATCTGGAACCGCGGTGCGAGCGGCGGCACCTGGGACCTCGTGACCTCGATCGACACGCCGCAGTCGTGGGCGGCGATGATCGACTTCTTCGATCACACGATCGGTCCGGTGCCGTGAGCGTCGCGCTACCCGCCATCATCTCGGCCGCGATCGCCACGCACCCCGAGCTGGCATCAGAGCCGGTGCTCGAGCACGCGATCACCGTCGCCGTGCCGTCGCTCGACGGTCTGCGGGGCGCGCAAATTGCCTACGAGCGCTGGTTTCCCGCCCACCGCATCTCGCTCTCCGCGAGCGTCCAGCTGCGCCAGGCCGCGCGAGGCGACTACATCGGCATGCGCGCGGGGGGTGGCGGCGAGCTTCGTTGGTTCTGGCGTGCCACCTCGTTCCTCGGCCCTCACCCGGATGGATCGATGATCGGGTGGTTCTTGGCGGCTCGCATCGACGTCAACGTGGACGGTACCCACGACCTGATCTCGGACCGCTGGATCAGCACGACACTGGAAGTCGGGACGAGCGCGCTCATCGGCTACCGCCTCGCCCCATGGCGTGGCCTCGAGCTCACACCCTATGGTGGCCTCACCTGGCGCCGCGACGTCGACCTCAGCGGCCGACTCCCCAGCTGGTCGCGTGGCGCCATCGCTGGTGGCGTGACGATAGGCTGGCTGTTCTGAGTGTCCGCCAGTCTTCGTCCGTCCCCTCCCTGAGTGTCCGCCAGTCTTCGTCCGTTCCCTCCCAGGTTAGGGATCTCCGCAGGGATCTCCGTTCGAGTTCGGCATCCGACATCAGCGTCCGCCAGTCCTCGTCCGCCCCCTCCCAGTCTTCGTCCGTCCCCTCCCAGCGTCCGCCAGTCTTCGTCCGTCCCCTCCCAGTCTTCGTCCGTCCCCCCTCCCAGGTTGGAATCGCCGCGCAGTGACGGGCGATCGCCGTGACGCTTGGTGGGCTGATCGAGCGTGAGTTGCCCGTGTCCGACGGAATCCGGTTCTCGGACGCGTTCGTCCGAAGGGTGGACACTCCGGACGCCCCAGCCAGAGCGCATGCGCAGTTGCGTTGGCAGGCGACGTGCACTGCGCGTGCGCGTGACTCTCCCACGTCAGGTGCTCGCGAACACCACGTCTATGGTGACGCGGCGGTGCGCGCAGCGTCAGTACATGCTGACGCCGAGTAGGGAGTGCAACAACGCGGTGGTCTACTGCCTCATCGTGGCAGTGCAGAAGACAGGAGTGTGCCTCCTGGACTTCATGACGATGCCGAACCACCCGCACTACGCGGTGTTGGATCGCAAGGGCGAGATCGTCGCGTTCTACACGGAGTTTCATCGACTGCTCGCGAAGTGCAGAAACGCGCAGCTCGGTCGGTGGGAGAACTTCTGGGCGTCGCAGCAGACGAACGTCGTGCGCCTCGAGACGCGGGACGACCTCATGAACAAGCTCGTCTACATCGCCACCAATCCGGTGACAGCCGGTCTGGTCGAGCGGGTCGAGGAGTGGCCGGGCGCGTTCGGCTACCTCGCGCTGATCAACGGAGAGCCACTGCGCGCCACACGCCCCACCGCGTACTTCGACAAGGACGGGGACATGCCGACCGAGGTCGAGCTGATGCTTCGCATTCCACCCGAGCTCGGAGACCACGACGCGTTCGTCGCGAAGCTCAAGCGCCTCGTGGAGGCAGTCGAATTCGCGGAGCGGCGCAAGCGCGAAGAGACCGGCCGCAAGGTGCTCGGTCGTAACGCGGTGATGCGTCGCTCATGGCGCGAGTCCCCGACCAGCAAGGAACCCCGTCGCGGACTTCGTCCCACCCTCGCGGCCAAGGACCTCTGGCGGCGCCTCGAAGCGATCCAGCGGCGGCGCGACTTCCTCGCCCAGTACCGTCTCGCTCGGCAGGCCCTGCTCGCCGGCGCCCCTATTCCGTTCCCCCACGGCACCTACTGGCTCGCGCGCTTCATGAACGTGGCCGTCGGAGCCGCCGGCGTCGAAAACAACTGATCGCCACTCAACGCGACGGCGCGCACCGAATGGTGTGCGTCGTCGCGGCGTGGATCGACGGCAACCGCAGACGCCTTCTTGGGCGATGCCTGGTCAGCCAAGCCAGTCCCGCGATGCACTTCTCACGCCCCCAACGTGGGAGGGGAGGGGGCCGGTCCGGCGTCCGGCCGTGGGTGTCCGACGATTGGGGCCGATCACGGGACGTCGATCGTCGACGAACCGGCCACTTTGATCCAGAGCGTGCCGCCGGTTGCAGGGGCCCAGAACCAGCCGTCGCGAGAGGCGAGAAGCGCCTGAAGGCTGGCGGACTGGGCGAGAGGAAGACCGTTGGCCCGCACCGTGGGAGGCGGCGTGGGCGTCGCGATCACCTCGAGGACGGCGCCCGAAACAAACCTTGTACCCGACGTGAAGGTCAGCGAGGTGCCAGCGGTCTGCGCGATGCGGGTGCCGTCGAACACGGTGAATGAGGTGCGCACCGGCCCCGGAGCGACACGGACCCACAGCACGCCGGGATCGTTGGCGTAGGAATCGATCGGGGAACCTGGGGGAACGGGCGAGAGGGTGTCGATCGTGTCGCGAAGCATGGGCACGATGCCGCCACGCGCGATGAAGAGGGGAAGCGTCTCGAGAGGGGCGGGGACGGTTGCCTTCGTGCCGCTGGTGCCGCCGTTGTATTCGGTGCCGTCCCACCATGACAGCCAGACGCCGGGTGGGAACCATACGTCGCGCGCTGTCTTGGCCGCCTCGATCACGGGCGCGGACAGCAGGTGGTCGCCGAAGAGGAACTGATCACTCGGGTGCTCGTTGACCTCCGGGTGCGCAAGGCCAAACGGACGCACGAGCGGATGACCCGTCTCGGCCATCGATATCGCATAGGTCCACGCGTACGGGAACAGGCGCATGTGCAGGAGCGCGTAGCGACGGTAGATGTCCAGCGATTCCTGCGTTCGCCCGTTCTGGGGCGTGAACTCCCACGGCATCTGGCTCGACGAGTCGCCGACCTCCATGGCGCTGCTGATCGCGCTGGCTTCGACCCATCGTAGCCAGACCTCATTGGTCGGCGGCGAGTGCTTGTAGCCGCCCGTGTCCGACGAGTAGAACGGAAAGCCCGAGGCCGACAACGAGATGCCGAACGCGATCGCCGTCGGCAACCCGCCAACGGCGCGCGTGTTGCCGATCGGCGCGCCCTGCGGGTGAAACGTCGCGTCGAGATCGCCGGGCCAGACGATCATCCCCTTTGTCTGATCGCCCCAACGTCCCGTGCGCGTGAGCAGCCAGCCGCCCTCGGGCGCGAGCAACTCGCGATAGACTTGGTGGTACAGCAACGTGTACCCGTGGTGCATCGTCAGCTCGTCGCTGCCGTCGCTGAACCTCCACGGTTTGCGCTGTCCCAGCAGGCCCACGACGATGTCCTCGCCGTAGTCGAGCTTGAACCCTTCGACGCCATAGCCAGCCGGCAGGGGGGCCGTGTACGTCTTCAAGTTCTCCTGCCACCACGCGTAGGCGGCGGCGTTCGTGAAGTCGAGCGGGTCACCCCACTTGTTCACCGGGATGCCCACGATCGGCGGGAAGAACCCCCGCGCGGTCGCGACGTCGTGTTGCGCCCCCGCCGGGTCGAGGTCGTTGTCCGCCGCGGCCACGTACGGCGCATGCCACAGCCCGTAGCGGAACCCAGCATCGTGGAGCTGCTGGAGCATCGCCTTCGCCGACGGGAACTTCACCGGGTCGAAGTCGAACGTGTTGACGCCGGTCGCGTACGGCCGATCGAACCAGATGCCGCTCGTCGGGAGCTTTCGCGCGCGGATCTGCGCGATGTCGTCGAGCGTCTGGGCCTGGCCGGTCGTCTCGTCGCGCCAGAGCAGCGGCCCGTACGTCCACTCGGCCGGCAAGCCTGGGTAACCGGTGAGCTCGAAGTACTGGGCGAGCAAGTCCATCGGGTGGTCGGCCGAGAACAGGTGCACGTCGAGCCCGGCGGCGCTGTCGTGACCGGTGCCATAGGTCACGTCGATCAACGTGTCACTCTCACGGGCCACGTCGAACGTGCCCGGGCGCCGGCTCTCGACGAACATCCCCCACCCGCGCGTGCCCAGCAACAGCGGCACCGGCACGTGGTTCTCGACGACGCCTCCCTCCATGGACGTGTCGACCTCGAGCTGCATCGGCCGCAGCTTCCCGCGGTGCATCACGGTGTCGCCCCACTCGCCGAGCCCGTAGAAGCCCTCGGTTGCATCGGCGTCCGGCCGGATCCGCAGATACGCGACGTTCTCGGAGGTGCGCGCTTCGAGATGCACGTCGAAGCACCCCGGTGCACCTGGCACGAACGTCACCTTCGCCTGCCCGACCTCGAGCACCAGCTGGTCGGTACGCGACGACACGACCTTCATTCGTCCGTCCCGTGGCAGCGCGCGCCACACCAGGCCTTCGGGTGGTGGCGACGGCGGATCGATGAACAGCCAGTACGGATCGAAGCTATCGCCCGCGTCGAGATCGTCGACGGTGCCGATCTGGAACGCGTCCGCGTGGAAGGTCAGCAGTACCCTGTCGCCGCGCGCGAACACCAGCTCGCCGCCGTCCTCGGCCAGGGTCAGCGTGGAGGTGCCGGAGAGCACCGGCACGGCGGGGACGCGCAGGTCGTCACCGCAAGCGACGAGCGCGACGCACGCGACGCACGCCCAGATCAAACCGACGAGGTGACGCATGCAGCGACACCGACCATATCCGAACCTCGGTCGTCCTGGTTCGCGTAGGGAGAGGCTCGAGGCGACATCCGCCCAATGGCGGGTGCTCGCGCCGTGCATGCGGCAGGCATGCAGACCCGACGAGCTCCGGGCGACACCCGCGAGCCAGGGCAGAGGGCTGGCTCGGCGTTCGCAGACGCGAGGTCAGCCGCCCTTGTTCTGCTTCACGAGATCTTCGGGCGAGACGCGGCCGCC